>MERE01000175.1 GCA_001771975.1 Betaproteobacteria bacterium RIFCSPLOWO2_02_FULL_68_150
GCGCGTCGAGCGGCGTGTGCGAGCCGTGGACGGTGGACTGAGCCCGATATTGCGCTTGCGGCGGCTCTAGCCGTTCAGCCCCGCCAGCGCGCGCACGTGCTGCACCACGCTGCGGGCGAGCGCGCCGAGCGCGTAGCCGCCCTCCAGCATCGACACCATGCGCCCGTCGGCATGGCGCACGGCAAGCTCCCGGACTCTCTCGGTCACCCAGCCGTAATCCGCATCGCCGAAGCGCAGCATCGCCATGTCGTCGTCCATGTGCGCGTCGAAGCCCGCCGAGAACACGATGAACCGGGGCTTGAACGCCTCGAGCGCCGGCAGCCATCGACGCATCACCGCGTCGCGAAACTGCTTCGATCCCGCGCCCGCCGCGAGCGGCACGTTGACCATGTTGGCGGCGGGGTTCTCGGTGCCGCAATAGGGATAGAAGGGGTGCTGGAAGATCGAAACCATCAGTACGCCCGGATCGCCCGCGAAAATGTCCTCGGTGCCGTTGCCGTGGTGCACGTCGAAGTCGACGATCGCCACGCGCTCGACGCCGTGCGCCTGCGCCGCGTGGCGCGCCGCCACGGCGACGTTGTTGAAGATGCAGAAGCCCATCGGCCGGCTGCGGCAGGCATGGTGCCCGGGCGGGCGCACCGCGCAGAACGCGCTCTCGGCCTCGCCGCGCATCACCAGGTCGGTCGCGAGCACGCCCGCGCCGGCGGCGCGCAAGGCCGCGCCGAGGCTGTGCGGATTCATCGCGGTATCGGGATCGAGGCGCACCGTGCCCTCCTCGGGCGCCGCCTGGCGGATCGCCTGCACGTATTCGATCGGATGCACGCGCGCGAGCTGTGCGTCGGTGGCGAGCGGCGCCTCGTGGCGCGCGAGGAACTGCTCGAGTCCCGAGGCGATCAGCTGGTCCTCGATCGCGCCGAGCCGCTGCGGGCATTCGGGATGTCCGGCGCCCATGTCGTGCTTGAGGCACTCGGGATGGGTGATGAATGCGGTCGCCATGCCGCTGCGATCATAGCCCATCCAGTACAATTGCCGCATGCTCCTGAGACGGCAGATCCTGCCCGCGTCGCACTCCCCCGTCACGCGCGTGATCGAGGCGGCGGGCGGCATCATCCTCGGCAAGGAAAGCCAGATCCGGCTCTCGCTCGCCTGCCTGCTGGCGCGCGGCCATCTGCTGATCGAAGACCTGCCCGGCGTCGGCAAGACGACGCTCGCGCACGTGATGGCGAAGTCGCTCGGCATGCAGTTCCAGCGCATCCAGTTCACCAGCGACATGCTGCCGGCCGACATCATCGGCGTCGCGGTGTACGAGCGCGATGGCGGCGGCTTCAAGTTCCACCCCGGCCCGATCTTCGCCCAGGTGATCCTCGCCGACGAAGTCAACCGCGCCACGCCGAAGACGCAGAGCGCGCTGCTCGAGGCGATGGAAGAGCACCAGGTCACCGCCGAGGGCGAGACGCGCAAGCTTCCCGAGCCGTTCTTCGTCATCGCGACGCAGAACCCGTCGGAGTCGGTCGGCACGTTTCCGCTGCCCGAATCGCAGCTCGACCGCTTCATGATGCGCATCGAACTGGGTTATCCGGACCGCGATGCCGAACGCGCGCTGCTCGCCGGCGTCAACCGGCGCGATCTGCTCGCCACGCTCGAGCCGTGCATGACGTCGGCCGAGCTGGTCGAGCTGCAGGAAAACGTGCAGGCGGTGCACGTCGCGCCGGCGCTGCTCGACTACGTGCAGGCGGTCGTCGAGCACACGCGGCGCTCGCCCGATTTCGCCGCCGGCCTGTCCCCGCGCGCAGCCCTGGCGCTGGTGCACTCGGCGCGCGCCTGGGCGCTGATCGAGGGACGCGACAAGGTCATCCCGGAAGACGTGCAGGCGGTGCTGCCGGGGGTGGCGACGCACCGGCTGCGCCCTGCGAACGACGCCACCCGACGCGTCGACATCGGCGCCCTGCTGCTCGCGGCGGTGCCGATTCCCTGAACGGGCGCCAGCCGCTGGCCGGTCCGGAAACTCCCGCGCCCGCCGACACGCTGGTCGAGCCCCGTGCCGGCGCTGGGCAGCCGCGCCCCACCACGGTGCCGGCATGGGCAGCCGTAGTGCTGGCGAGCGCCGCAGTCCTGCTCGCGCTCGGTTACTGGACCTACAGCCACGTCGAGGGATCGCTGCACGAGATCCGCGGACTCACCCTGCGTGCCCTGCTCGAGACCCATGCCACGGCGCTGCGCGCGACCCTGGAGGACCGGCTCGATGGTGTGCCCGCCGGCGAGCGCACGGCGCGCAGCCGTGACCTCGCGGCACGCTATGCCGCGACTTCGGGCCGCTGGGGCGAGTCCGGCCAGGTCATGGTGTTTCACGAGCGCCGCCAGGCGCCCGACGGCGGCGATCTGGCCATGGTCATGGAGCCGCATGCCGGCGACAGCGGCGAAGCGGTGATCGGCGCGTGGCGCTGGCTGCCCGAGCACGGCCTGGGCGTGGCGATCGAGATTGCGGCGGACGAGGCGTATGCCCCGCTGCGCTACCTCAACATCGCGTTCGCCGTGGTGTTCGGCGCGCTCGTGTTCGCGGTCCCCGCGGCGCTCGGCAGCGCCCTTTCGGTGCTGCGGCTGAAGCGCGAGATGGGCGAGTCGCGCCGCCTCGGCCCCTACCGGCTCGAGGAGCGCATCGGCGAGGGCGGCATGGCAGTGGTGTACCGCGCGCGCCACGCGCTCCTGAAGCGTCCCTGCGCGATCAAGTTGCTCAAGCCGGCGCGCGCCACCGACGAGACCATCGCGCGCTTCGAGCGCGAGGTGCAGCTCGCGAGCCAGCTCGCGCACCCCAACACGGTGGAAATTTTCGACTACGGGCACACCGGCGACGGGCATTTCTACTACGCCATGGAGTACCTCGACGGCATCACGGCGGCGGAACTGGTGGCGCGCGGCGGCGCCGTGCCGGTGCCGCGCGCGGTGCATCTGCTGCGCCAGCTCTGCGCCGGGCTGGCGGAGGCGCACGCGCGCGGCCTGGTGCACCGCGACGTGAAGCCCGAGAACATCATGATCTGCCGGCGCGGCGGCGAGTACGACGTGCTCAAGATCCTCGATTTCGGCCTGGTGAAGAACATCGCCGAGCAGCACAGCCGCGACCTGACGCGCGCCCTGCGCATCCTCGGCACGCCGCTCTACATGGCGCCCGAGCGGCTGCGCGATCCGGCCGACGTCGATGCACGCGCCGACATCTACGCGGTGGGCGCAGTGGCGTTTTTCCTGCTCACCGGCCACCGCATGTTCGAGGCAGCCGACGATCTCGCGCTCACCACAAAAGTGCTCAACGACGAGCCGCCGCGCGTCGCCGCGGCCGCGGCGCAGCAGGTACCGCTCGAACTCGATCTGCTGGTGCAGGCGTGCCTGGAAAAAAAACGCGAACACCGCCCGCAGCGCGTCACCGACCTGGTGGAAGCATTCGAGGCGCTGGCGCAGGAGCAGCGCTGGACGCAGCGCGAAGCCGAAAGCTGGTGGGCGGCGGTGCCGCCGCCGCGGCCGGCCCGCTGAGCCGGTTCACAGCAGGAGCGCGATGCGCTCCTCCGAGAGCGTGCGAAAGCCGTGCCGCGCGTAGAAGCGCCGCGCCGCTTCGTTCTGCAGATGCACCGCGGTGTCGATCCGCCTGACGCCGAGCGAGCGCAACTCGTCCTTGAGCGCGGCGAGATGGGCCGAGCCGATGCCGCGGCCCTGCCGGCCGCGCCTCACGACCACGTCGTCGAGCTTGGCGACCAGCGCCCCCGCCGAAGTCGAAATGGCGAAACAGACGACGCACGCCGCCACCGGCTCGGCGCCCTCGTACGCCAGCCACACGAAGCCGGTTTCCGGCCGCGCGAGAAACAGCTCGAGCGCGCGCCCGAGCGCTGCCTCGCCGCCGTCGCCGTAAGCCGCGCTGCTGTCGAGGTAATGCGGATCGTCGCCGAGAAAGGCGCGCAGCAGCGCGAAGGCGTCCTCGCGCGTCGCGCGCGTCATGCGGCGGCACGCGATTTCAGGCATCGCGCGATTGTCTCAGGTCGGCGGCCTCGCGCCGTCCGTCGTACCAGAATTCGAGCCCCTCGCGGCGCCGCAGCGCCGCCAAGCCGCCCGAGGCGAGGCGCAGGATCTGGCGCAGCAGTTGCCAGCCCGGAAACAGCCGCAGCTTGCGGCCGGACGACGTCACCGCGGCGGGCAGCATCGCGAAACGGCCGATTTTCTTCAGCGCCCGGCCGAGGTGGATCTCCTCGCTCGCGAAGTAGCGCTCGTCGAATCCCCCTGCTGCATCGAAGGCCTCGCGCCGGGCGTAGATGAAACATCCTCCTGCGATGCGCAGGCGGAACACCAGCCAGCACAGGAACATCGACAACGCGCGCGCCCACCATGGCAGGCCGTGGTGGTCGAGGCGAACGCGCGCGCCGCCCCCGACCGCACCGCCGTCCACCGCCCCGAGCATCTGCTGCAGCGTCTCCGCCGGCACCAGCGTATCGGCATCGACGAACACCAGCAGATCGCCCGTAGCGGCGCGCGCGCCCACATTGCGCACCGCCGAGATGCGGTGCAGGTCAACGCGCAGCACGCTGGCGCCGCGGGCGCGCGCGATCTCCGGCGTCGCGTCGGTGGAGGCGTCATCGACCACGATCAGCTCGAATGGCACCCCGGTGCCGCGCGCGGAAGCAGTGAGCGTGCGCAAGGTTTCGCCCAGCATGACCTCTTCGTTGAACGCCGGAACGATGAACGACAGCCTCATCGGGGCAGCGATGGATGCCGATCGAAGCGCGTCAAAGCGCCCCGATCGCGACCAGGGCACGCCTCACGTCCGCCACGCCTTCCGGCGAAAGCGGCGCCTGCGGAGGCAGCGGCGCCCCTGCCGCGTAGCCCTGCAACTCGAGCCCGCCCTTGATGCACGCGGCAAGGTTGTACTTGGCGAACGCCTGATTGAGCGCCCACAGCGGGCGTTGGCGCTCCATCGCCGCGGCCCAGTCACCGGACCGGCAAAGTTGGTACAGTTCGACGCTTTGCCGCGGCGCGACGCAGGCCGGACCCGCCATCCAGCCGACGCCGCCGATCAGCATCACGCAGGCCGGGATATGCGCCGAGGCGGCGAACACCTGCATCCGTCCCCCCACCCGCTCGATGATCGAAAGTAGGCGCCCGGTATTGAAGGACGCGTCCTTGAGGTAGCGGATGTTCGGCACGCGGCTCAGGCGCTCGATCACCGGCAGGCTGAGGTCGGAGCGCTGGAAGTTGGGATTGGTGTACAGCACCACCGGCAGCGACACCGCGTCCGCGATCGCCTTGAAATATGCGAACACGCCATCGTCCGCGATCGGGAAATAGGCCTCGAGAATCGCCAGGATGCCGCTGCAGCCCATGCGCTCGAATTCGCGCGCCTGCGACACCGCGTCGGCGATGGTGGTCGAGGCGACCCCCGCCACCACCGGGACGCGGGCCTTCGCGGCCGCAACGACGACTTCGACCACGCGCCGGCGCTGCGCCCACGACAGATAGGCGAACTCGCCGGTCGAGCCGAGCGGCGTGAGCCCGTGCACCCCGGCAGCGATCAGGTCGTCGCAGAGCCGCGCCAGGACCTCGGCCCTCACCTCGCCGGAGTCATCCAGCGGCGAAACGAGATACGGAAATACGCCATGAAAATCGCTTGTACTCACCTGGCCTCGCCCTCCCGTGATCCGAGATCGCAGCACATCAGCACTTCACCGGGCTCGATGCGCCGATCCTCGTGCAACTCAGGCGCCGCGAGTGTAAAGCCCAGCCGTTGCAGCAATCGAAGCGAGCGCGAATTGTCGCGTTTCGCCACCGCAAACAGCGCCCTCACCCCGTAATGCTCCGCAAGCTCCCGGATCATCGCCTGCGCGGCCTGCTTAGCGAGCCCGCGTCCCCAATGCCGGCTCGCCAGCTCGTAGGCGATCGCGGCGCTGCCGTCGGCGCGTACCGTCGCCTGGACATAGCCCGCCAGCTCCGCTGCAGGGGTCCGGATCACCCAGTTGAGCCACTGTTCGCGGCCATCGGCGGATTGCCTCGACTCGAGCCTGGCGAAGCGCTCGCGCAGCCAATCGATCGATCGCGGCGGCGCGTTCTCGAAGGCGTAGATCGCCGGGTCGCTGAGCACCGCGAACATTTCCTCGGCGTGCGCGGCGGTCTGCGGCTCGAGCGAGAGTTCGCCCGCCACGAGGGTTCGCATGGCCGCTCAGCTTGCCGGTGCGTGCAGCCCCCGGAGCGCCGGCAGACACGCCTCCGCCGCACGTCGGCCTTCGTCGATCGCCTCGCCCCCGCGGTGAAATAGGTGAGCCCAGCCGCGCGCCGAGCCGCCGCCCAGCGCGAGTCCTACGCGTGGCCGGCGCGGAAGGCTCATGCGCCGGACTTACCCGTCACGCTTTCCGTCACCGGGCGCCTGGCCAGCGCTCGGTTTGGCCTGCGATTCGTCCGGCTTCTTGTAATCGCCGATCACGCCTTTGAGGGGACAGGCCGAGAAAGCAGGGCATTTCGCGCAGCCGGCCACGATGGCAATGGGGCACAGGGTCATCTTGATTCTCCTGATGTCGGCGCACCGGTTTCAATCGCACGCCGCGCGTTCACCGCGAGACGATTCTACGCCGCGCTCCGGATGGCGAGTTGCGCATGCGCCGTCGGAGGCGATTGCCTGCGGACCCTGGTCCGGCGCCGTTTTCAGCGTCCGCCCGATACGTCGAGCAGAGCACCGGTCGTGTAGGAGGCGTCCTCCGACAGCAGCCAGAGAATGGCGCTGGCGACTTCTTCGGCGCGCCCGCCGCGCTGCATGGGCACCAGTTTTTTCACGCGCTCGACCCGGTTCGGTTCCCCGCCGCTCGCGTGGATCTCGGTATGAATGACGCCCGGCCGCACCGCATTGACCCGGATGCCTTCAGCGGCGACTTCCTTCGCCAGACCGATCGTGAAAGTGTCGATGGCGCCCTTGGCCGCGGCGTAATCCACGTACTCGCCGGGCGAGCCGAGGCGCGACGCGGCAGACGAGACGTTGACGATCGCGCCGCCGCAACCCCCGCGGCGCGTGGACATGCGCCGCACCGCCTCGCGCGCGCAGAGGAAACTGCCGAAGACGTTCGCGCCGAAGACGCGCAGAAGCCGCGCCGCATCCATTTGTTCGACGCGTGCCTGCGTCTCCAGGATGCCCACATTGTTGACCAGCGCGGTGACCGGCCCGAGCGCCGCATCGACGCGCTCGAAAAGGCGCACGACGCCGGTTTCGCTGCCGACATCGCCGGCTACGGCAATCGCCTTGCCGCCGGCCGCAGAAATTTCGGCAACCACCGCGGCCGCGGCAGCTTCATTGCGCAGGTAGCCGATGCACACCGCG
>MERE01000176.1 GCA_001771975.1 Betaproteobacteria bacterium RIFCSPLOWO2_02_FULL_68_150
GTTCTACATGGTCGCCGAGGAGGAAAAGAAGATCCGCGAGAACCCGCTCAAGGCGGGCAGCGACATCCTCAGGAAGGTCTTCGGCGCGCTGAAGTAGCGCACTGCAGTCCTCCGGCGCTCAATGCGCCTGGTCCCAATTGTCCCCCACGCCGACATCCACCACGAGCGCGACCTCGAGTTTCGCCGCGTCCTGCATCAGCCCGCGCACGCCTTCTTTGACCTGATCCAGCTCCGCCTCGGGCACTTCGAGCACCAACTCGTCATGCACCTGCATGAGGAGTTTGGCCGCAAGCTTTGCGCGCGCGAGCCACTCATCCACCGCGATCATCGAAAGCTTGATCAGGTCCGCCGCGGTACCCTGCATCGGCGCGTTGATCGCCGCGCGTTCGGCGCCCTGGCGGCGTGCGGGCGAGCCCGACTTCATCTCCGGCAGCCACAGCCGCCGGCCGAACACGGTTTCGACGTAGCCGTCGCGGCGCGCACGTTCGCGCGTCTCGTCCATGTAACGTTTCACGCGCGGATAGCGCGCGAAATACGAGTCGATATACGCCTGCGCGGTGGCGCGCTCGATGCCGAGGTTCTGCGCCAGGCCGTAGGACGACATCCCGTAGATGAGGCCGAAGTTGATCATCTTCGCCGTGCGCCGCTCGTCGCCGGACACCTGTTCCAGCGGCAGTCCGAACACTTCGGCCGCGGTCGCCCGGTGCACGTCGTGGCCGTGCGCGAAGGCGTGTCGCAACCCTTCATCGCCGGAGATGTGCGCCATGATCCTCAATTCGATCTGCGAATAATCGGCACTCAAGATCTTCCAGCCGGGCGGCGCGACGAACGCCTCGCGGATGCGCCGGCCCTGCGGCGTGCGCACCGGGATGTTCTGCAGATTGGGATCGTTCGAAGACAGCCGGCCGGTCACCGCCACGGCTTGCGAGTAGGTGGTGTGCACGCGCCGCGTTTCGGCATTCACCATGCGCGGCAGCTTGTCGGTATAGGTTGACTTGAGCTTGGCGAGCGCGCGGTATTCGAGCAGCAGTCGCGGCAGCGGGTAGTCCGGCGCCAGCTCGGCGAGCGCGTCCTCGTCCGTGGATGGCTGCCCCGAGGGGGTCTTGCGCTTGACCGGCAGCTTGTGGCGCTCGAACAGGATTTCCTGGATTTGCTTGGGAGAGTTCAGGTTGAACGGCTGACCCGCCGCCTGGTGGGCTTTTTGCTCCAGCTCGAACATTTCCTTGCCGAGCTCGTGGCTCTGCGCCATGAGCTTCCCGCTATCGAGCAACACGCCGTTGCGCTCCATCCGCAGGAGCACGGGCAGCAGCGGCATTTCGATGCGCTCGTAGATGTCGCGCAGCTTGTGCTCTGCGGCGAGCTTCGCATGGAGCACCCCGTGCACGGCCGCGGCGCAGTCGGCGTCTTCGGCGGCATATTCGGTGGCGCGCCCGATTTCGACCGCCGAGAACGGAATGCGCGCCGCTCCCTTGCCGGTCACCTCGTCGTAGGTGATGGTTTTCCAGCCCAGATGGCGCTGCGCGAGCGAATCGAGATCGTGCCGTTCATGCACCTCGAGCACGTACGATTCGAGCAGGGTGTCGTGCGCGATGCCGCCGAGGGCGATGCCGTGGTTGGCGAGCACGTGCGCATCGAACTTGAGGTTTTGTCCGACCTTGGCGTGGCGCGCGCTCTCCAGCCAGGGCCGCAGCAGTGCCAGCGCGTCGGCAAGCGGAATCTGCGCCGGCGCGCCCGGATACTGGTGGCCGAGCGGCAGATACCACGCGCTGTCGCCACAGGCGAACGACATGCCCACCAGGCGCGCCCGCATCGGCTCCAGTCCCGTGGTTTCGGTGTCGAAGCCGGTGAGCGGTGCCTGCTCGAGCTGTGTCAACACCGCATGCAAGGTGCCTGGCTCAGCGATGGCGAGGTAGTTGCGCCGCCCGACCGGTTGCGGCTGCGGCGTGCTGGCAGGCGCAGCGCTCATGTCGCGGCGCGGCTCGTCGGGGGCGTCGCCGTCCAGTTCGCGCCGCCAGGACCGGAAGCCGAAGCGTTCGTACAGCTCGCGCAACTTCGCCGTATCGCCGCCGCCGTCTGCGAGATCGGGCAGCGCAAGCGGCAGGCTGACGTCGCGCTTCGCGGTGAGCAGCGCGCGGCCCTTCGGCAGCCAGTCGAGCGCTTGGCGCAGGTTTTCGCCGACCGCGCCGCCGATTTCGGCTGCGTGCGCGATCACTTGGTCGAGCGAGCCGTACTGCGCGATCCACCTGGCGGCGGTTTTCGGCCCGACCTTTTCCACGCCCGGCACGTTGTCCACGGCGTCGCCGACCAGCGCGAGGTAATCGACGATCCGCTCCGGCGAGACGCCGAATTTCTGCCGCACGCCGTCGGGATCGAGCGTTTCATTGGCCATCGTGTTGACTACCGTGACGCGCTCATCCACCAGTTGCGCCAGATCCTTGTCGCTGGACGAAATCACGCAGCGCCAGCCCGCGTGCTTCGCCTGCTGCGCGAGCGTCGCGATGACGTCGTCGGCCTCCACGCCCTCAACCGATAGCACCGGCCAGCCGAGCGCCGCGACGAGTTCCTTCAGCGGCTCGACCTGCGCCGCCAGATCGTCGGGCATCGGCGGCCGGTGTGCCTTGTACTGCGGGTACAGTTCGTCGCGGAAGGTCCTGCCCTTGGCATCGAACACGCAGGCGCGCGCCTGCGCCCGGTGATCGGCGGCGAGCCGCCGCAGCATCGCGGCCACGCCGTAGATCGCCCCGGTTGGCTCCGCGCGCGGGCCTTTCAGCTCGGGCAGCGCATGGAACGCCCGGTACAGGTACGACGAGCCGTCAACCAGCAGGAGCGTCTTTTCTGAATGCATCCCGGACATCATGCGCAACGCAGAGGCTGTAGAGGCCCGCCGGCCGCGCTGGCGCCATCAGCGCGCGCAGCGGACGCGTTTTTTCCATTATCGCAGAGTTCGTAGAGGGCACGGGCGTCCCGACGATCGGAGGGACCCCACCCCGCGAGGGCGCATTCAGGTCGAGTAGAATGGCTCCCATGCGCAAGTCCCTCGCCCTGTTGCTCGCCGCGGCGGCATGCGCGGCGATTGCGCAAACGCCGCCAAAGCTCGAACCGCTGCCCGAGGTCCCGCCGCCGCCACCAGGGGTGAGCGACCCGGGTGCGGATGACCCGCGCGTGATGATCAAGCCGCAGGAGGGCGACCGGGTCGAGGAGTACCGCGACGGCGGTCGCGTGGTGATGCTCAAGGTCACGCCGCGCAACGGGCCGCCCTATTATCTGGTAGACACCACCGGCAGCGGCAACTGGATGCGCCGCGAGTCGCTTGACGACGGCGTGCGCGTGCCGATGTGGACGATCAAGACGTTCGACTGATTTGTCGGTCTTCACGCCGGTTTCGGAAGGCCAGCTCGCCGCCTGGCTGAAGGGTTATTCGGTTGGCGGCGCGAGCACCTTCGAGCCGGTGGCCGCCGGCATCGAGAATACCAATTACTTTGTCACCACGGCGCAGGGCCGCTACGTCCTGACATTGTTCGAGCGGCTGCCGGCGAGCGAGCTGCCGTTCTATGTCGGGCTGATGGCACACCTTGCGCGGCATGGCATCCCCTGCCCGGCGCCGATCGCGGACCTCGCCGATCGCTACCTGTCGGAACTGAACGGCAAGCCGGCGGCGCTGGTGACGCGGCTGCCGGGTACGTCGATCGAGCGGCCGGGTGCGGCCGAATGCAGCGAACTGGGCGCGCTGCTGGCGCGCATGCATCTGGCCGGGCGCTCTTACCGCGGCTATCTGGACAACCCGCGCGGTCCGAAGTGGTGGCGCAGCGCGGCGCGCGCCGTGCGCGCCTTCCTCGATTCCGAGCGCGCGCAGCTGCTCGATACGGAGCTGCGCTATCAGTCGCACTTGCGCTTTTCGGACCTGCCGCGCGGACCGGTGCACGCCGACCTCTTCCGCGACAACGTGCTGTTCGAAAACGGCCGCATTTCCGGCGTGATCGACTTCTATTTTGCAGGCGTGGACTGCTTCCTGTTCGATCTGGCGGTATGCGCCAACGACTGGTGTCTGGTCGATCCGGAGCGCGATCACCGGCTGCACGAGCCCCGCACGCGCGCACTGCTCGCCGCTTACGCGGTGCTGCGCCCGTTCACTGCAGCCGAGTGCCAGGCCTGGCCGGTGATGTTGCGCGCGGCGGCGCTGCGATTCTGGCTCTCGCGCCTGTTCGATTACTACCTGCCGCGGCCCGGCCAACTGGTGCGCGTGCACGATCCGGCGCACTTCCACGACGTATTGCGGCTGCGCGCGGCGACGGTGTCGGCGCCGTGGCTCGAATGAGGTGCGGGTGAAGGCGCGTGTCGTACCCCTGGGGCGCGGCGCGCGCTGGCTGGCTGAGGGTTGGCGCCTGTTCCGCGTCGCGCCCTCGAACTGGCTCGCGCTGGTGTTCGTCTATTGGATGGTGATGACCGCGGTCAGCCTGGTACCGCTCCTCGGCGTGCCGGTGGCGATGGTGCTGATCCCCGGTTTCTCGGTCGGCTTCATGGCGGCGAGCCGGCGCAGCGCGCAGGGCAGGGCGCCGGAGATGCGCAGCCTGTTCGACGGCTTTCGCGACCGGGCCACGGTTCAGCTCGGCCTCGGCGCGGTGTACCTGCTGTCGCTAGCGCTGCTGCTCGGGGCTACGGCATTGGCCGACGACGGCGTGCTCGCGCGCTGGATGCTGCTGGGCAGCCGGCCGAGCGACGAACTGCTGCAGTCCGACGGTTTCCACGTCGCGCTCGCGATCGGCGCCGGCCTTTACCTCCCGGTGATGATGCTGTTCTGGTTCGCGCCGCTGCTCGCGGCCTGGCATGCGATGGCGGCGGGTCAGGCCCTTTTCTACAGTTTCTTTGCCTGTCTGATGAACTGGCGCGCGTTTCTCGGCTACAGCGCGGCGGCCGCGTTCGTCACGTTGGTGATCCCGTTCGTCGTGCTGGGCGTGCTGCTGCTGGTCTCCGGCGGGCAGCTCCGGGTTGCCGCCATGACGCTCGTCTTTCCGCTGCTCATCATTCTGCTGCCGACGCTGTTTGCGAGCTTTTACGCCAGCTACGACGACGTATTTGGCGTGCACGACGCAGACTGAGGGACGTGCCGTGTCCGTCGGGCCTGCAGGGGCTGGCGCGCTTCACGGATGACACCGGCGCCGAGGCCGATTATATTGTGGTGGAGATGGCGCGCGCAGTACCTGGCCCGGACTGGTTGCCCCGCTTCGTCGAACGGGCCGAGCGTGGCGGCATCGAGCGCGTGCTGCTTTGACCCCCACCGATGGGACCTGACGTGAACGATTTCGAGCTGCCGAGCCTCACTCCGGACGCTGTGCCCAAGTTCGTCGACGCCGCCACCGCCAAGGCGTGGGTGTCGAGCGTGCCGCTCGCCAATGTGGCGAGCGCGCAGCAGACGATGCTCGATCAGCTGCAGCAGTTCAACCGCTGCGTCACCCGCGCCAGCGCGCGCCTGGGTGCGCTCGAGGTCTTGCGCGAGGCGGTCCATTTCGTGCAGATCGAGCAGGCCAAGCGCTTTACCAACCGCGCCCTGCCGATGGCGCAAGCCGAGAGCGAGGTGTTCTCCGGCACGATCGCGCTGTGGGAGCAGATGCGGATCGGCTATTTACGCTGCCTGGTAGCGGTATTCGCCGACGAGCCCGGCATGCGCGCCGAGGCGGCGCGCGTCTGCCAGCGCGCGCTGGTCTGCGCCGGACTGAAGATGTTCCATCACTACCGGGCGTGCCGGCAGGTGCCGAAGGGCGAGTGGCGCATCCTGCACACACTGCTTGCCAAGGCCGAAGAACTCAAGGTCGTCAACGAGGTCGTGCGCGACCCGCTGAATCGCGATGTCTTCGAGGCCTCGCCGCGCATTGCCTATCTGCGTGCGGTGCTGATGGGCATGGCGAGCCCCAACGAACTCAGCCAGCGCCAGTTGACCTTCGTCGCGCATCTGCTCGAGCGTTGGGCGGAGAAGGTCGAGAGCTCCGCGCAGCCTGCGGCGCAGGACGACCTGCCGCCGCTGGTGGCGGACCTGGGCGGCGACGCGTGTCCGGCGCGCGACGGCGCGACGGCGAAGACGCCCCGTTTCCTCGATACGCGGGCGCTCGCCGCGACGCTGCGCAATCGCATCGGCCTGCTCAGAAAGGGTGAATCGCCCGCCAAGCTGGCACTCGGTGAGGACTGCGTGCAACCGATGTGCGAGCAATTGCTGGTGTTCCTTTACCGCCAGTGGTGCCAGCCGCAGCGGCCACGCGGCGCCGAACGCCGGCCCGCCGCCGGCGTTGCCCTGACGGGCAACGACCTCGCGGCAATCCATTTTCATGTGTCGGGCAAGGTATTCCGCCAGCCCGGCGTGCCGACCGAGCTGTCGAAGAAGGAACGCGAGGAGCTCGCGACTTTCGGGCGCATCAGCACGCGCGATGAGGAGTTCGGCCACGCGCGCGGCTATCAGCTGGAACGGTGGCAGGTGCGGGACGAAAGCGCGAGCGGCCTGAAGATCGTGCGTCCGTCGGGAATCGAGGGCAAGCGCCATAGCAGCGGGCAGCTGATCAGCATCCGGCGCGAAGGGTCGCAGCATTTCGTGCTCGGCCAGATGCGTTGGGTGCTGGAGACGCAGAAGGGCGACATCGTGGCCGGGGTCCGGCTGCTCCCCGGCCTGCCCGGCGCCATTGCCGTGCGTCCCTCTGGCCTCAACGTGGCGAATGAAAGGTATGTCCAGGCGTTGTCGCTCACGCAGACCGAGTCTTCGCCGCCGACCATGGTTCTACCTCCCGGCTGGTACAAGCCCAAGCGCGTCGTCGAGGTGTTCGTCGAGGCGCCGGTACGAACACGCTTCATCGATCTGCTGGAGCGAGGCAGCGACTATGAACGAATCTCGTACCAGGTCGTCGTCTAGGGACGCGCTACCGTAAAGCGCTTCCCGCAGCGTCTCGCAGAGCGGGCGCGCTCGGTAAAATAAGCAATCACCCACTTTCGGTAAACCCCTTGAAAGACACTGATTTCGGCTTCGAACGCGTGCCAGAGAGCGAAAAGGCGGCGCGCGTCGGCCAAGTCTTCGACACGGTTGCCGAGCGCTATGACCTGATGAACGACGTGATGTCCCTGGGACTGCATCGGCTCTGGAAGGCATTCGCGGTGTCGCTGGCGCGCATCCGGCCAGGCGAGCGGGTGCTCGACATCGCCTCCGGCAGTGGCGACTTGGCGCGGGCGCTTCGCGCGCGCGGCGCGGACGTCTGCATGACCGACATCAACCGCCGCATGCTGGCGCGCGGGCGCGACCGCGCAATCGATGGCGGGCAGGTCGCCCCGGCGATTCAATGCGACGGTGAGCGCCTGCCGTTCCCGGACTGCTGCTTCGATTGCGTCACGGTCGGTTTCGGGCTGCGCAACATGACGCACAAGGACGCCGCTTTGGCCGAGATGGTGCGCGTGCTGAAGGTGGGCGGGCGGCTGCTGGTGCTCGAGTTCTCGCACGTCTGGAAGCCGCTTGAAAAGCCGTACGCCTGGTACTCGTTTCACGTTCTGCCCTGGCTCGGGAAGCGCATTGCGGGGGATGCGCAAGCGTACCGATACCTCGCCGAATCGATCCGGACTCACCCCGACCAGCGCAAGCTTGCCGAAATGCTGGAACAGGCCGGCCTGGAGCAGGTCGAATATTTCAATCTGGCCGCGGGGGTGGTCGCGCTGCATCGCGGCTGGAAACTGCGGTAGGATGCCAACGTCTTCAAAGAGGAGTGTCATGAAAAGATTCGTCATTGCCGTTGTGGCCGCGCTGCTTGGCGCAGCGCTGATGGTCCCGGAGGCGGAGGCCGCGCGCATGGGCGGCGGCCGATCAATCGGGGCGCAGCGCAGCATTCAGAGCGCACCTCCCGCAGCCGCGCCGGCGCGTCAGGCGCAGCAGGCGACCCCCGCGGCGCAGCCGTCGGCCGCCCCGACCGGCGCCCAGCCGAAGCCGGCCAGCGGCCTGAGCCGTTGGGCGCCGATCCTTGGCGGGCTGGCAGTAGGCGGTCTGCTTGGCGCACTGTTCGGGGGCAGCGGCATCGGCAGCATGCTGATGAGCTGGCTCCTGATCGGCCTGGTGGTGTTCGCCGTCATGTTTCTGGTTCGCTTGCTGGCACAGCGCCGGGCCGCAGGAGCCCGGCCGCTGCGGTACGCCGCGGGCGGGGCAACGGGCGGATATCAGTCGCTCGGCAATGAGACCGTGGCTGCCCCCCCGCCGTCGCAGGCCTCCGGTTTCGAGGGCCGGCCGGCCGCGCTGGCAGTGCCCAATGTTCCTGCCGGATTCGATGTCGGCGGTTTCCTGCGCGCAGCGAAGCTCAACTTCATGAAGCTGCAGCTGGCGAACGATGCGGGAAATCTCGAAGAGCTACGGGAATTCGCCGCCCCCGAACTCTATGAGGAACTGAAAAAGGACGTGCTCGCGCGTGGCGGCAATCGCCAGCAGACCGACGTGGTGTCGCTCAATGCGGATCTGCTCGAGGTGGTTACGGAGGCCGATCGGCACTGGGCCAGCGTGCGCTTTTCGGGACAGGTCCGGGAGACCTCGGCTGCGGCGCCGGAGGGTTTCGAGGAAGTATGGAATCTCTCCAAGCCGGTCAACGGCTCCAGCGGCTGGCTGCTCGCGGGCATCCAGCAGATGCACTGAGCCGGCGCGGCGCGCACGCAAAGGCCACCGCTGCGGTGGCCTTTGTTTTTTGACGCAGGCTCGCGCGAGTTGCGCGAGCAGGGATTGGCGACGAAATCGACTGTTTCGCGGCGCCGGATGATACTCATGCTCGAGTCTGCCTTCGTCGCCGCGCTCAACCACCTGCTGGTGGCCGAACCCTGGGCGCGCGCCCGCCTGGCGCCGTTTGCCGGCGAATCCTGCGAGCTGCGCGCGGCCGCGCTGCCGGGCTTGCGTTTTCGGATTGCCGAGGATGGAACCGTCGCGCCGACAGACGATGGGGCGCGGGTAGCGCTCACGCTGATGCTCGGCGCGCAGGTGCTGCCCGCACTGCTGCGCGGCGAGGACCACTTCATGCGCGCCGTCGAGGTCTCGGGCAACGCCAGGCTGGCGAGCGAAGTGCTCTTTCTCGTGCGGCATCTGCGCTGGGACGTGGAAGAGGACCTCGCGAACTGGGTCGGCGACGCGCTCGCGCATCGCGTGCTCCTCGCTGCCGGCGGGCTGGCGGCGTGGCAAAGACAAGCGGCTGCGCGCGTCGCCGCGGGACTGATGGATTACGTCGTCGAGGAAAAGCAGCTGCTCGCGCGCCGCGCCGAACTGGCGGGGTTCGGCCGCGAGCTGGCGGTGCTGCGCGATGCGCTCGAGCGCATCGAACAGCGCCTCGGGCGGCTTGGCGGGTAAATCGTGCGGCGTCTGACTCGCCTCAGCCGGATTCTCGCCGTCGGACTGCGTTTCGGGCTCCACGAGTTCATTCCGCCGCTCGCTCAAAGCCGCGTACTCGGCTGGTTCTGCAGCGATCGTGCGGAGCCAGGCGCCGTCAGGCTGCGCCGCGCGCTCGAAACGCTCGGCCCGATCTTCGTCAAGTTCGGACAGGTGCTGTCCACGCGGCGCGATCTCCTGCCATCGGATATCGCCGATGAACTGGCCAAGCTGCAAGACCAGGTGCCGGCGTTTGACCCGGCCGAGGCGGTGGCTGAAATCGAGCGCTCGCTCGGCAGGCGCATCGACGAGGTGTTTGCACGCTTCGAGCAGCAGCCGATGGCGAGCGCGTCGATCGCGCAGGTCCACCTCGCGACGTTGAGCAGCGGCGCCGAGGTTGCGGTCAAGGTGCTGCGGCCGGGCGTCGAGCGCGCCATCAGCCGGGACGTGCTGCTGCTCGAGACCGCGGCCGGTCTCATGGAGCGCCTCTGGGTCGAGGGTCGGCGCTTGAAGCCGCGCGAGGTGGTGGCCGAGTTTTCGCGCCATCTGGAAGAGGAGCTCGACTTGCTGCGCGAAGCCGCCAACGCCTCGCAGCTGCGACGCAATTTCGAGCACTCGCCGCTGCTCGCGGTGCCGCAGGTGCATTGGGACTTCTGCGCCCGGCGCGTCATGGTGATGGAACGCATGCACGGCACGCCGGTGTCGCAGGTGGCCGAGCTGCGCGCGCAGGGCGTCGACATTCCGGCGCTGGCGCGCACCGGCGTCGAGATCTTCTTCACGCAGGTGTTCCGCGACGGCTTTTTCCATGCCGACATGCATCCGGGCAACATCCTGGTCGAGGTCGGGCGGGAGGCCGGCGCGGCCACCCGCGGTCGCTACGTGGCGCTCGATTTCGGCATCATGGGCACGCTCACCGAGACCGACAAGAACTACCTGGCGCAGAATTTCGTCGCGTTCTTCAACCGTGACTACCGTCGCGTCGCGCAGGCGCACCTGGACGCCGGCTGGGTGCCTGCGGATACGCGCCTGGACCAGTTCGAGACCGCGATCCGCGCCGTGTGCGAACCGATCTTTGCGCGGCCCCTGAAGGAGATCTACTTCGGCAAGCTGCTGCTGCGCCTGTTCCAGACCTCGCGCCGCTTCAACGTCGAGGTGCAGCCGCAACTGGTCATGCTGCAGAAGACGCTGCTCAACATCGAGGGCCTCGGACGCCAGCTCGATCCGGAGCTCGACCTCTGGACCACCGCCAAGCCGTACCTCGAACGCTGGATGGACGAGCGCATCGGCTGGCGGGGGCTGGTGCAGACGATCCGACGCGAGGCGCCGACCTGGGCGCAGACGCTGCCGGCGCTGCCCCGCCTGGCGCACCGCATGCTGGCCGAGAACCGCAGCGGCGAGTTGCGCGCCATCCTCGAGCGGCTCGCCCGCGAGAACGCGCGCCGCAACAACCTGCTCGCTGCGCTGCTCGCGATCCTGCTGGCGTCGCTCGCGGTGCAGCTTCTCACGCTGCTGTAGACTGCGCCGCCATGCTCGTCGCCTCGGTGGTGATCTATCTGGGCGTGACCATCGCCATCGGCCTGTGGGCGGCCAGGCGCGTGCACAACTCCAAGGACTACCTGATCGCCGGCCGCAGCCTGCCGCTGTACATGAGCGTCGCGACCGTGTTCGCGACCTGGTTCGGGGCCGAAACGGTGCTCTCGGTATCGGCGACCTTCGCCAAGGACGGCCTCAGCGGCATCGTCGCCGATCCATTCGGCTCGTCGTTCTGCCTGTTTTTCGTGGCGCTGTTCTTCGCGCGCGCCTTCTACCGCATGGACCTGCTGACGATCGGCGATTTCTACAGGAAGCGCTACGGCAAGCCGGTCGAGGTCGCCACCAGCATCGCCATCACCGCCTCCTACCTCGGCTGGACCTCGGCGCAGCTCACCGCGCTGGGGCTCGCGTTCTCGGTGCTCTCGGGCGGCGCGATGTCGCTCAGCGAGGGGATCGTGCTCGGCGCTGCGATCGTGCTCGGCTACACCATCTGGGGCGGGATGTGGTCCGTGGCATGGACCGATCTCTTTCAGACCGTGATCATCGTGCTCGGGCTGTGGAGCATCGCCTGGCTGGTCGGCGACATGGCCGGCGGCGCCGCCAAGGTGGTGAGTGCCGCGTACGAAGCGGGCCGGCTGGAGTTCTGGCCCAAGGGCGGCGCCAGGGAATGGCTGGCGTTCTTCGCCGCCTGGATAACGCTCGCGGTGGGCTCGATTCCGCAGCAGGACGTGTTCCAGCGCGTCACCTCGGCGCGCGATGAAAGCACCGCGGTCAAGGGCTCGCTCATCGGCGGTGCGGCGTATTTCGTGTTCGCCTTCGTGCCGATCTACATCGCCTACGCGGCCCTCATGATCGATCCTTCCCTGAAACAGCTGTTCCAGGCGGAGGACTCGCGCGAGATCCAGCGCATCCTGCCCGAGCTGATCCTCAACCGCACGCCGCTGTGGGCGCAGATCGTGTTCTTCGGCGCGCTGCTCTCGGCGATCCTTTCCACGGCGAGCGGCGCGATCCTGGCGCCGACCGGGCTGTTCACCGAGAACGTGCTGCGACCGTTCGTGCCGCACATGAGCGACCGGCAATTCCTGCTCACGCTGCGCATCGTGCTGGTCACCTTTGCGCTGGCGGCGCTGCTGTTCGCGCTCAACTCCCGCAGTACCATGTACGAGATGGTGCAAAGCGCCTACAAGGTGACCCTGGTGGGCGCGTTTGTGCCGCTTGCCGCGGGCCTGCTCTGGAAACGAGCCAATGCAGCTGGCGCCGTGACCTCGATTCTGCTGGGTCTGGTGTCTTGGCTGCTGATGGAAACCTTCGGCACCGACAGCGTCTGGCCGCCGCAGCTCGTCGGTCTCGCGTGCGCGTTGCTCGGCATGTTCGCCGGATCGATCGCCACGCCGCCGTCGCACCCCGCGCACCAGCATCCCGCGCCGCCGCACCCGGTGCAGAGCGGGCAAGCCTGAGCGGTGCGGCGTGACGGGTTCGTCGCTGCCGCGTTACCTGCTCGCCGCGTACGTCCTGCTGATTGCCTACGCTTCGCTCTATCCGCTCTCCGGCTGGCACCTACACGGCGCGTCGCCAGTCGCCTTTGTCGCGGCGCCCTGGCCGCGCTGGGTCACGGCTTTCGACGTTGCCGCCAACCTGTTCGGCTACGCGCCCTTCGGCATGCTGTGCGTGCTGAGCGGTTGGCCCGCGCTCACCGGGTGGCGCGCGCTCGCGCCCGCGGTGCTGGGCGGGCTGCTGCTGTCGCTTGTGCTTGAGGCGGCGCAAAGTTACCTGCCCGCGCGCGTCGCCTCGAACGTCGATTTGTTGAGCAACGTGGCAGGCGCGATGCTGGGTGCGGTCGCGGCTCTGCTCGCTGCGCCGTGGCTGCTCGGCACCGGGCCGTTCCGGCGCCTGCGCGCGAGGGCGCTCGTAGCCGGCCACCGCGGGGACCTCGGGCTGACGCTGTTGGCGCTGTGGCTCTTCGCCCAGCTCAATCCCGCCATGCTGCTCTTCGGCAGCGGCGATCTGCGCGACCTGCTGGCCGAGCCGGCCGGGCCGGCGTACGGCGCCGAGCTGTTCGTGACCGTCGAAACGCTGACTGCGGCGGCCAATCTCGTCGCCGTGACGCTGCTCGCCTCGGCGATGATGAGGCCCGCGGCGCCGATGCGCCTGCTGCTGTTCGTGCTGCTCGGGGCAGCGCTTGCGGTCAAGGCGCTCGCTTTCGCGATCCTGATGCGCGCCGAGCAGGCTTTTGCATGGTTTACGCCGGGCGCGCAGCAGGGTCTGGCGATCGGCGTCGCGCTGATGCTGCTCGCAGTGACGCTGTCGCGCATCCTGCGCCTCGCGCTTGCCGCGGCACTGCTGATGGCGGCGACCGTGCTGGTCAATCTCGCGCCGCCCAATCCGTATACCGCGGCGACGCTCAAGGTCTGGGAGCAGGGCCATTTTCTCAACTTCAACGGCCTGGCGCAGTTCGTCGCCGCGCTGTGGCCTTTCGCGGCGCTGTTCTACCTGATCCACCTGGCCGCGCGGCGCGAGCGCGATTGAGCGCTCGGGTAGAATCGCGCTCCCATGGCGTACTACCGGCACCACGTTTTTTTCTGCTGCAACCAGCGCGACCACGGCCGGCTCTGCTGCAATGCGAAGGGCGCGAGCGGGCGGCGCGACTACGCCAAGCGGCGTGTGAAGGAACCAAGTCTGGCGGGCGGAGTGCGCAGCAACCGGGCCGACGTCGACGAGATCATCGAGGAGCGCCTGACGAGCGGCCGCGCGGTGGCGCGGCTGCGGATCTGATGCGCGCGGCCACGCGGCGCGCGCAGATCGTCGGACCGGCGGGGCGGATCGAGCTGGCGATCGACCTGCCGGCCGCAGCGCCGCGCGGCGTGGCGCTGGTGGCGCATCCGCATCCGCTGCACGGCGGCACGCTCGACAACAAGGTGGTGCAGACACTGGCGCGTGCCTTCGCCGCGCTGGGCTACGTGGCGCTGCGCCCCAACTTTCGCGGCGTCGGCGCAAGCGGCGGCCGCTACGACGAGGGGCAGGGCGAGGTCGACGACTTGAACGCGGTCTGGGACCATGCGCGCCGCGAGTACGGCGCGGCGCGGCCGGTACTCGCCGGGTTTTCGTTCGGCGCCGCGATGCAGGCGCGACTCGCGGCGCGCGTGCCGCCCGAGCGCATGGCGCTGGTCGGGATTGCGGTTAACCACTTCGATGCACCTGCAGTACCCGCGAACACGCTGTTGATTCACGGCGAGCGCGACCAGACGGTGCCGCTCGAGGCGGTGCTCGACTGGGCGCGGCCGCTCGAGCTGCCGGTGATCGTGGTGCCGGGCAGCGACCATTTCTTCCACGGCCGCCTGCCGTTGTTGCGCGGCATCGTCGAGTACAACTGGCGTTGAGCGCGGTGTCGAGCCTCCTGGCCATCGCGTTGCAGATGCGCGGCCTGCGCAAGCGCTACGGCGACCAGGAGGTGGTGTGCGGGATCGATCTGACGATCGCCGCGGGGGAATGTTTCGGGCTGCTCGGCCCCAACGGCGCGGGCAAGACGACGACGCTCAAGCTTTGTCTCGGCCTGATCGACCCGGACGAAGGCGATGCCAACCTGCTCGGATACGAAGTGCCGGCGCGCGCGCGCGAAGCGCGCCGAAGGTAGGCGTGGTGGCCGTTCCGGTGCTCGTGCTGACCGGGCTCGCGTTTGCGGCGCTCGGGCTCGCCGTCAACGCGCTCGCGAGCGGCTACGATTTCTTCAGCTACTACCCGACGCTGGTGCTGACGCCCATGATGATGCTGTCGGGCGTGTTCTTTCCGGTCGAGCAGTTGCCGGGTCCGATTCAGCTGGCGGCCGCGGTGCTGCCGCTGCACCACGCGGTGCAACTCGTGCGGCCATTGCTGTCGGGCACCGCGCCGGCGGCGCCATTGCTCCAC
>MERE01000177.1 GCA_001771975.1 Betaproteobacteria bacterium RIFCSPLOWO2_02_FULL_68_150
GTCCGTGCCGACCACCCAGTTGGTGTCGAAGCCGCGCATGCGGTGATAGCGCGCCAGCGCGTCCATGATCGTCTGCTGGAACGCGTGCCCCATGTGCAGCGTGCCGGTGACGTTCGGCGGCGGCAGCTGGATGCAATAGGCGGGCCGGCCGGCACCGGCCGCCGCCCCGAAATAACCGGCGTCCTCCCAGCGCGCATACCAGCGGCCCTCGACCGCGTGCGGATCGAAGCTTTTTTCCAGGGACATGCTAGGGCGTCTTGTCGTCGCCGGGCGGCGGGACGAACGCGCTCTCGAGCGCGCTGCGCACCGCCTGGTGCACCGCATCTTCCAGCCGCGGCGTCAATTCCTCGAGCACCGCGCGCTCGATCTGCGCCACCAGGGCGTCGACCTGCGCGCGGCTGAGGCCGGACGGATGCACGGCCTCCACCACGTCGGTGAGTACGGGGATCTCCTCCACGGGCTGCAGCGTGAGCTGCTCCGGTTTGCCGCTGTCGCTCATTGGCCCGATGCCGCCGCCAGGTCGTGATTGCGGATGCCGTAGCCGCGGTCGCGATACCAGGCGTAGCGCGCGCGAGCGGCCTTCCGGTCCGCGTCGTCCTGCGAGACGATTTCGAGCAGGCGCTCGAAGCGCTCGAAGGACTCCGGGCAGTCCGTGCCCAGATTGAGCAGCACCTCGCGCGCCGGCGCGGCGCCGGCTTCGGCGGCGATCAGCACCGGCGTCTCGTCGGCAAGCGCATCGTGCGCCATGCAATGCGGCACGAACGCGATCGCAGGCCAGCACCACAGCAGGCGGTCGATTCTCTGCGCGAGTTCCGGCTGCGGCGCGTAGATCACGACGCGCTTATCCTGCTCCAGCGCCTTGCCCGCGAGCCGGCACGCCACCTGGAGGCGGTCGGCGGCGTTGAAATAGAAATCGATGGTGGTCAATCCTTGCGCCCCGCATGCCGCAGCGCGAAGCGCACCAGGAGCGGTACCGGCCGCCCCGTGGAGCCTTTTTCGCGGCCGCTCTTCCACGCCGTGCCCGCGATATCCAGGTGAGCCCAGCGCAGCTTCTTGGTGAAGCGCGACAGGAAGCACGCGGCGGTCACGCTGCCGGCGGGACGGCCGCCGATATTCGCCATGTCGGCGAAATTCGAGCGCAGCTGTTCCTGGTAGTCCTCCCACAGCGGCATCTGCCAGACGCGGTCCCAGGCGTCGTCGGCCGCGGCGCGGATCTCGTCGGCCAGCTTCTGGTCGTTGGCGAAAAGACCGGTGGCGACGTGACCGAGCGCGATCACGCACGCGCCGGTGAGCGTGGCGACGTCCACCACCACCTCGGGATCGAAGCGCCTGGCGTAGGCGAGCGCGTCGCACAGGATGAGGCGCCCCTCGGCGTCGGTGTTGAGCACCTCCACGGTCTGGCCGTCGAGCGTCTTGACGATGTCGCCGGGCTTGCTCGCGAGGCCGCCCGGCAGGTTCTCGCACGCCGGAATCACGCCGATCGCATTCAGCGGCGCGCGCAGCGCGGCAAGCGCGCGCAGCGCGCCGAGCACGCTGCCCGCGCCGGACATGTCGTACTTCATCTCGTCCATCTCGGGCGCCGGCTTGAGCGAGATACCGCCGCTGTCGAAGGTGATGCCCTTGCCTACGAACACCACGGGCTTCGCCTTCTTCGCCGCGCCGTGGTAGTGCAGCACGATGAGCTTGGGCGCCTCGCGCGAACCCCGGGTCACGGAGAGCAGCGCCCCCAGGCCGAGTTTCTCCATGTCGCGGCGCTCGAGCACCTCGAGCCCGAGCTGGTACTGCGCCGCAAGCTTCCTGGCCGCGTCGGCGAGGTACGCCGGCGTGCAATGGTTCGACGGCAGGTTGCCGAGCGTGCGCGCCAGTTCCGCGCCGTCCGCGGTCGCGACGGCTTCCTTCAGCGCCGCCTGCGCCTGCAGCGTCACCGGCGCGCCCAGCACCGCGAGCACCAGTGCGGCGAGCGGCGGCGCGGGCGGTTTCTTCTGCGTCTTGAGCTGGTCGAAGCGGTAGAACGCGTCACGCACCCCCAGTACCGCCTGGCGTACGTTCCAGGCCAGCCGGCGCCGGCCGACCTTGAGATCGGCGATGAACAGCGTGGCGTCCCTGGCGCCGGTTTCCCGGAGCGTCTTGGCCGCGGCGCCCACGGCGTCGCGGAACGCCTGTTCGCCGAAGTCCTTGCGCTCGCCCAAGCCCACCAGCAGCACGCGCTCGGCGGCGAGGCCGGGCAGGCGCCGCAGCAGCAGCGTCGATCCCGGGTTCGCGCTCAGATCGCCCTGCGCGAGCGCTGCGCGGATCGCGCCGCCGGCAGCGCGGTCGGCGAGTTGCGCGGCGCGCGTCAGCGCAGTGTCCACCTCGTCCTTGAACACCCCCAGCACCAGGCAACCCGTCCTGGCCGTCGCGGGGGCCAGCGCACGTATGCTAAATTCCACGCGATCCTCCTATGGCGATTGAAGCAAGTATCGCATGATCTTCCAGCGCTCGCTGCTGCGGGAATTCGCCAATCTCGCGATCGCGGTGTTCCTGACGCTGTTCCTGATCGCGCTCACCACCCGGCTCATTCGCCTCCTCGGCCAGGCCGCCGGCGGCAAGATTCCGAGCGACGCGGTGATTGCCTTCCTCGGCTTCTTCGCCCTCAACGTGCTGCCGGTGCTGCTGTCGCTGACGCTGTTCATCACGGTGCTGCTGACGCTGACGCGCATGTGGCGCGATTCGGAAATGGTGATCTGGTTCAACTCCGGGCTGTCGCTCGCCTCCTGGGTGCGCCCGGTGCTGTGGTTCGCGGGGCCGCTGGTGCTCGTGATCGCATTGCTCACGTTCCTCATCTCGCCGTGGGCGGTGCAGATGGCGGAGCAGTTCCGCAGCCGCGTCGACGCGCGCGACGATATCTCGCGCGTCGATCCCGGCGCGTTCGGCGAGTCGCGCTCCAGGGAGCGCGTGTTCTTCGTCGAGGCGATCGCCGGCGACAAGAACTCGGTGCAGAACGTATTCGTCAATTCGACGCAGCACGGCCGCACCGGGGTGATGACGAGCGAGAAGGGGGAGATCGAGACGGCGCCGGGCGGCGAGCGCTTTCTCGCGCTGTTCGGCGGGCGGCGCTACGAGGGGGTGCCGGGCGACGCCGAATTCCGCGTCATGGAATTCGAGCGCTACGCCATGCGCATCGCGACCCCGGAAGGCGAGGCGCCGGATGCAACCCTCAAGAGCCTGCCGACGCTGGCGCTGATCGAGTCGCCCTCGGAGGTAAATCGCGCCGAGCTGCTCTGGCGCATCGGCATCCCGCTGTCGGCGCTGATCCTCGCGCTGCTGGCAATTCCCCTGAGCTACGTCAACCCGCGCGCCGGCCGCTCGATCAACCTGATGATGGCGCTGCTGGTCTACATCACCTACTCGAACCTGCTCTCGGTGAGCCAGGCGCGCGTGGCGCAGGGCAGGCTCGCGTTCTCCACCGGCTGGTGGCTGGTGCACGGCGTGATGCTGCTGGTGCTCGCGGTGCTGTTCGCGCGCCGCCTGTCGCTGCTCGGGCTGCGCGCCAGGCGCTGATGCGCATACCGACCATCGAGCGCTATCTCGCGCGCCAGATCTGGGGCGCCGTCGCCTTCGTGCTGCTCGGCTTTCTCGCGCTGTTCGCGTTCTTCGATCTGATCGCCGAGCTGCGCGATCTCGGACGCGGCGAGTATCAGCTGCGGCAGATCTTCAGCGTGGTGCTGCTCGGGCTGCCGTCGCACGCCTACGAGCTGTTCCCGGTGGCGGTGCTGATCGGCACGCTCTACGTGCTGGCGCACCTGTCGGGCAACTTCGAGTTCATCGTGATGCGCGCCTCGGGCCTGACGCCGCTGCGCGCGGCGCTTGCGCTCGCCAAGTGCGGCCTGGTGTTCGTCGTGGCGACGTTCGCGATCGGCGAGTGGGTCGCGCCGTTCGCCGAGGAAGCGGCGCAACGCTTGCGCATGCAGGCCATGAGCTCGGCGATCGGCCAGGACCTGCGCTCCGGGCTGTGGTTCAAGGACGCCCGCTCCTTCATCAATGTGCGCGAGGCGCGCGAGGCGAGCGTGCTGCTCGGCGTGCGCATCTACGAGTTCGACGCCGGCCACCGGCTGCGCCAGATCACTGCCGCAGAGCGCGGCGAATACGCCGGCACGGGCGTCTGGCGGCTGAGCGAAGTGGCGCAGACGCAGTTTGGCGCGCAGGGGCCCACGACGGCGCGCTTCGCCGAAACCGAGTGGCGCTCGGCGGTCAGTCCGGACCTGCTCAACGTCCTCATCGTGGTGCCGGAGCGCATGTCGATCTGGAAGCTGTACCGGTACGCGCAGCACCTCGCCGGCAACAAGCAGAAGACCGAGCGCTACGAGATCGCGATGTGGAAGAAGCTCTTCTACCCGCTCGCGACCCTGGTGATGATGGCGCTCGCGCTGCCGTTCGCGTACATGCAGGCGCGCACCGGCATGGTGGGGCTCAAGGTGTTCCTCGGCATCCTGCTCGGCATCTTCTTCCACATGCTGAACAGCCTTTTCTCGCACATCGGACTGCTGCAGAACTGGCCGCCGGTGGCCGCGGCGGCGGTGCCGAGCGCGCTGTTCTTCTTCACCGCGCTCGCGATGATGGTCTGGCTCGAGCGCGTGCGGCCGATCGTCCGCGGCATCGCCGGGCGCCTGCGGTCCTGAACCGGGGGGCGCGCAGCCCCTCAGCGTTGGACGAGCGAAGGCGCCAGCACCAGGCGCGTGCCGGCCAGGCGGTCGTGCAGGAACTGGCGCTCGCGGTCGACGAGCGCCCAGGCGAGTCCGACGCCGGGCGGGACCAGCACGCAGGCGAGGGCGAATCGAACCAGCGCGGTCGCGGGCGCGACGCCTGCGCCGCTTGCGGACACCAGCCGGATGCCCCACGCCTTCATCGCGAGCGTCTGGCCGCCGCGCAGCCAGCACCAGAGGAAATAGACGGCGAATACGGCGAGCAGGAAAACCTGCAGCAGGGTGCGTGCGGGGCCGTCCGCGCCGTGCCCGCCGCTGGCAAAGAAGAATAGCCAGGTGGCGGCAAAACCGACCGCGAAGAGCAGCAACAACTCGTAGAACAGGCAGGCCAGACGCCGGGCGAGGCCGGGAGTCCCGGGCACCATGCCGCCGGTCACCACCGCGGCGGCGGCGACTTCGGTTTGGCGGTTTGCGGCTTGCTGTTGGCGCGGGGTTTGCGCTTGGCGCGCGGCTCGAAGGTCGGCGGCACGTCGAAGACGCGCCTCTCCGTAGGCGGCAGGGCCTGGTACTCAGCCCATTGTTGCTTCAGGTCCTGGCGCTTCTCCGGCGACAGCTTGCCGATGCTGCGATACTTTTCACGCGCTGCGCGACGCTGCTCCGAAGTGAGTTTCGCCCAGGCCTGCATCCGGCGCACCACCCGCTCCTGTGCTTGCGGCTTCATCGTCGGATAGCGCTTGGCAATGCCGACCCAATTGCGCCGGCGCTCGCTATCGAGCGAACTCCAGTCCGGTTTGAGGGGCGCGAGCACCTGTTGCTGCTCGACGGTCAGTTCGGCCCAGGAAGGCCCCTTGCCGGCCGGACCCGCGGCGCCTGCCGCGCCGACCGCGAGCGCCAGCGCCAGCGCCCCGAACGCCCGTTTCAGCGAGCGGAGCGCTTCTTGAGCCATGCCTCGAACCCGCTGTCGAGAAGTGCGTCGATCGGCAGGTCGTCGGTGAGCAACGCGGCGTCGATTTCCTCGATTTCCGCCTGCCGCTGGCTCTGTTGCCAGCCATAGAGGGCGGCGGCGCTCGCCACCAGCAGCACCGCAGGGAGCACGACGCGCAGCGAAAAACCGCCCAGTCCACCCAGGCGGCCTACGGCAGCCGCTGCCCAAGCCAGCGCAAACTCGCGTTCCGGTTTCTGCACCGCAAGGGCGCGTTCGCGCGCCGCGCGCAAGCGCTCCAGCGCAGGTCGCTCGAGCCGCGTGCCCTGATTGAGGATATGCCGGATCTTGTTGGCGAATTGGGCTTCGTTCATGGGAGTGTGATTCCGCGTCCCTTGAGGGCGGCAGCCAATGCATGCACCGCCCGGGAGCAATGCGTTTTCACGCTACCCTCCGAGCATCCCATGGCCAGCGCGGTCTCAGCGACGTCGAGTTCCTCCCAGTAACGCAGGACGAAGGCCTCGCGTTGACGCGGCGGTAAACGGGAAATTTCTTGCTCAATAATTTCAAGAGCTTGCGATTGTTCGAGGTGTTCTGCCGGCTGCTCCGGTGCGTTCGACCCGTCAGCCACCTGTAGAGTTTCCAGCGGATCGTGGTCATCGTCAATGGCGTGCGCCGGACCGAGGGACGAAAACGGCGTCATCCAGAGCGAGCGCACTTTTTGCCGGCGAAACCAGTCGCGGATCGCATTTTGCAGTATGCGCTGGAACAGAGGCGGCAGCTCGGCCACGGGTCCGTCGCCGTAGCGTTCGGACAGGCGCAGCATGGCGTCCTGCACGATGTCCAGCGCAGCCTCCTCGTCGCGCACCGCAAACACCGCCTGCTTGAACGCACGCCGCTCGACGCCCTCGAGAAACGCCGAAAGCTCGCTGCGGGTTGCCAGGCTCCTCCCTCGCCGCCGCGGGTGCGGACGGGCTTGTTGTGCGGCGATGGTATCAAAACCGCTCGCGCGAAGGCGTTCGCGCAGCTTGACCGCAGCGCAACAAATCCATTAACGTTCAAAGTCTTTCGTCGCATTGGCCGGGATACTTATGGATCGGGTGAAGACCGAGCAGCTCACCGGTGCCGAGATCGTGGTGCGCTGCCTTCAGGAGGAGGGCGTCGAGTGCGTCTTCGGCTATCCCGGCGGGGCGGTGCTCTACATCTACGACGCGCTGTTCAAGCAGGACAAGGTGCGCCACGTGCTGGTGCGCCACGAGCAGGGTGCGGCGCACGCGGCCGACGGCTATTCGCGCGCCTCGCAGAAAGTCGGCGTTTGCCTGGTCACCTCGGGCCCCGGCGTCACCAATGCCGTGACCGGGATCGCCACGGCCTACATGGATTCGATCCCGATGGTGGTGATCACCGGGCAGGTGCCTACCCCCGCGATCGGCCTGGACGCCTTCCAGGAGGTGGACACCGTCGGCATCACGCGTCCGTGCGTCAAGCACAATTTCCTGGTCAAGAACGTGCGCGATCTCGCCGGCACCATCCGCAAGGCGTTCTACCTCGCCAGCACCGGCCGCCCCGGCCCGGTGCTGGTGGACATCCCGAAGGACGTGACGACGCACGTCTGCGAGTTTCACTATCCCGAGACGGTGACGATGCGCTCGTACAACCCGACGCGCAAGGGCCACGCCGGTCAGATCCGCAAGGCGGTGCAGCTGCTCGCGCAGGCCCAGCGCCCGATGGTCTATACGGGTGGCGGCGTGATCCTGTCCGACTCGGCGCCGGCGCTCACCGAATGGGTCAGGCTGCTCGGGCTGCCGTGCACCAACACGCTGATGGGGCTGGGGGGCTACCCGGGCACCGATCCGCAGTTCCTGGGCATGCCCGGCATGCACGGCACCTACCAGGCCAACATGGCGATGCAGCACTGCGACGTGCTGTTCGCGATCGGCGCGCGGTTCGACGACCGCGTCATCGGCAACCCGGCGCACTTCGCGCAGAACCCGCGCCGCATCGTGCACATCGACATCGATCCTTCGTCGATCTCCAAGCGCGTCAAGGTGGACGTGCCGATCGTCGGCAACATCCCCGACGTGCTGGAGGAGATGCTGCGGCTGTTCAGGGGCGGCGAAACGCGGCCCGCGGCGGCGGCGCTGCAGGCCTGGTGGGAGCAGATCGAGCAGTGGCGCGCCAAGGATTGCCTGAAGTACGACCGCGCCTCGCAGATCATCAAGCCGCAGTTCGTGATCGAAAAGCTCTACGAAGTGACGGGCGGCGGCGCCATCGTTACTTCGGATGTCGGCCAGCACCAGATGTGGGCGGCGCAGTTCTACAAGTTCGACCTGCCGCGGCGCTGGATCAATTCCGGCGGTCTCGGCACGATGGGCTTCGGCCTGCCGGCGGCCATGGGCGCGCGGCTCGCCAATCCGCAGGCCACCGTCGCCTGCGTCACAGGCGAATCGTCGATCCAGATGTGCCTGCAGGAGCTATCGACCTGCAAGCAGTACCGCCTGCCGATCAAGATCGTGAATCTCAACAACCGCTACATGGGCATGGTGCGGCAGTGGCAGCAGTTCTTCCATGGCAACCGCTATTCCGAGTCCTACATGGATGCGCTGCCCGACTTCGTCAAGCTGGCGGAGGGCTACGGACACAGCGGCATGCGCATCGAGCGCCCGGCCGACGTCGAGCCCGCGCTGCGCGAGGCCTTCGGGCGCAGGGACGACCTGGTGTTCATGGACTTCATCACCGACCAGACGGAGAACGTCTATCCGATGGTGCCGGGGGGCAAGGGCATCACCGAGATGATCCTCGCCGAGGACCTCTGATGCGGCACATCATCTCGGTGCTGCTGGAGAACGAGGCAGGGGCCCTTTCGCGCGTGGCGGGCCTCTTTTCGGCGCGCGCCTACAACATCGAGTCGCTCACCGTGGCGCCGACCGAGGACGCCTCCCTTTCGCGCATGACCATCGTCACCTCCGGTTCGGAAGACGTGATCGAGCAGATCACCAAGCAGCTGAACAAGCTGGTCGAGGTGGTCAAGGTCGTCGACCTGTCGGATGCCGAGCATATCGAGCGCGAGCTGATGCTCATCAAGGTGCGCGCGGGCGCCAAGGAACGCGAGGACATGAAGCGCATGGCGGACATTTTTCGCGGCCGCGTCGTCGACGTTTCCGACAGCACCTATACGATCGAGCTGACC
>MERE01000178.1 GCA_001771975.1 Betaproteobacteria bacterium RIFCSPLOWO2_02_FULL_68_150
CGGCTGGCCCTTGAGGTGGGCAAGCGCCTGGCTGAGCTGAAAATCGTCCTTCGAGCCCATCTCGAGCGGCGGCGCGGGTTGTTCCGGCGTCGCCTTGGGGGCGCCCGGCTGCGTGCGCGGCGCCGCGGTTTTGTCGAGTTCCTTTTCGCCGTTGGTCAGATGGCGCTGCAGGTCGGCTTCACGCACCCGCACCAGGGCGTTCGCGCCCGGTTCCTCGACGATGATGTCGGGCGTGATGCCCTTCGCCTGGATCGAACGTCCGCCCGGCGTGAAGTAACGTGCCGTGGTCAATTTGATCGCGGTGTTGTTGCCCAGCGGCATGATGGTCTGCACCGAGCCCTTGCCGAAGGTCTGCGTGCCCATCACCACTGCGCGCTTATGGTCCTGCAGCGCGCCGGCAACAATTTCCGAGGCGGAGGCAGAGCCGCCGTTGACCAGCACCACCATGGGGACCGTCTTTACCGCAGCCGGCAGGCTCCTCAGCACGTCATCGCGGCCGCCGCGCATGTAGTCGTCGGCACTCGCCACGTATTTCCTGCGCGCATCGTCGTTGCGCCCGTCGGTGGATACGACCAGCGACCTGGCGGGCAGGAACGCCGCCGATATCGCGACCGCCCCGTAGAGCAGGCCGCCCGGGTCGTTGCGCAGGTCGAGCACCAGGCCCTTGACCGCGCCTTGCTTGAACAGTCCCTCCAAGTGACGCACCATGCCCTCCGCGGTGCCTTCCTGGAACTGCGAGATGCGCACCCAGGCAAAGCCGGGTTCGACGAATTTCGACTTCACGCTCTGCACCTTGATCACGGCGCGCATCAGGCTGATCACGATCGGCTGCGTTTCGCCCTTGCGCGCGATCGTGAGCACGATCTGGGTATTGGGCTTGCCGCGCATGCGCTTGACCGCATCCTGCAGCGTCAAGCCCTTCACCGGCGTGTCGTCGAGCTTGATGATCAGGTCGCCCGGCTTGATCCCGGCCTTGAATGCCGGCGTGTCCTCGATCGGCGACACGACCTTGACGAAGCCGTCTTCCATTCCGACTTCGATGCCCAGACCGCCGAACTGGCCGTGCGTGCTGACCTGCAGGTCCTTGAAGGCGTCGGCATCGAGATAGGCCGAATGCGGGTCGAGCCCCGCCAGCATGCCGTTGATCGCCTCGGTGATGAGCCGCTTGTCCTCCACCGGCTCGACGTAATTCGACTTGATCGCGCCGAACACCTCGGTGAAGGCGCGCAACTCGGCGATCGGCAGGGGCGAGCGCGTGGCGCGATCGGCAATCGCCTGGAAATTCAGGCTCACCAGAATGCCCGCGAGCACGCCCGCGAGGACCAGACCCAACTGCTTGACCCTGCCACCCATCGATCGTTCCCTCATGCGGCGAGCGCCGCTCGCGATGCTCGAATCACCTGCCCTTGACCCAGCGCAAGGGGTCGAGCGGCTGGCCCAAATGACGCAATTCAAAGTATACGCCCGATTCATTGCGGCCACCGCTCGCGCCCACGGTGGCGACCGTTTCGCCGGCGCTCACGCTGTCGCCGGACTGTTTCAGCAAGGACTCGTTGTTGCCGTAAACCGACAAATAGGCGTCGCCGTGATCGACGATGAGCAGATTTCCGAAGCCGCGCATCCAGTCTGCGTAGACCACTCGCCCTGCAGCCACGGCCCGCACCGGTTCGCCCTCGGGCGCGCGGATGAACAGGCCCTTCGATTCTGCCCGTGCACCCCGTTGGGCACGAAAACGGCCTACAAGTTCCCCGCGCACCGGCAGGCCGAGGCTGCCGCGCAGGCTGGCGAACGGCCGGGCGTCGGTGGCGGGCTCGGGCAGGCGCTCGTCGCGACGGTAACCCGCGCCCGGCCGGCTCGCCAGCAGGCGCCCGATTTCCTGCACCAGGCGCGCGAGCCGCTGCTCGTCGGCCAGCATGCGTTTCATTTCGCGCCGGCCGGAGCGCAGCGCGCCGGCGATGCGCCCGAGCACGCGCTGGCGCTCGCGCCGCTCGGCAAGCACTTTTTCCCGGTCGGCGCGCTGCTGTGTCTCGATCTCGCCGAGCTCGCGCGCCTGGGTCTCCGATTCGCCCCTCAGGCGCTCGAGTTCCGCGAGCCCCGCGCGGTGCGCCGCGATCAGTCCCGCCGCGGCGCGCGACAGGATGGAAAGGTAATACAGCTGGCGCGCGACTTCGCTCGGGTCTTCCCCCGACAGCGCGAGCCGGACGACGTCCGGAGCGCCGGCGGCGGCGCGCGCCGCCAGCAACCGGCCCAGCGCGGCCTGGCGCGAGGCCAGATCCTGCTCGAGTGCGCGCCGGCGATCGCCCAGGCGCTCCAGCTCGGCGCGCACGTGCTGCCCCTGCGCCTCGAGCGCCGCGAGCGCGCGCGTGGCTTCCGAGATGGCGGACTCCGATGCGCGCAGCGCGTCGCGCGCCTCGCGCCGGTCGGTTTCGCGGTTTTCGAGATCCGACTTCAGGGCGGCGATGCGCGCCCGCAGCGCCCCCAGGTCTTCCTCGCGCGTTGCCGCGTCGGCCAAAGCGGACGCGCACAGTACGACAGCGAGGATGACGGAGCGGATCAGGCTTTCGCCCTGCCCTGCGCGGACACCGCCGCGATTCGCTGCCTCACCTCGTCGGCGTCGCCCAGATAATAGTGCCGGACCGGGCGCAGCGCGTCGTCGAGCTCGTACACCAGCGGCACGCCGGTGGGAATGTTCAGGCCGACGATGTCGGCGTCCGCGATGGCGTCAAGGTGCTTCACCAGGGCGCGCAGCGAATTGCCGTGCGCCGCCACCAGCACCTGCTTGCCCGAGCGCACCGCGGGCGCGACGGCATCGTTCCAGAACGGCAGCACGCGCGCCACGGTGTCCTTGAGGCATTCGGTGAGCGGCAGCTGCGCGGGCGATAGACCGGCGTAACGCGGGTCGCCCGCGGCATTGCGCGGGTCAGAGGGCTCGAGCGCCGGCGGCGGCACGTCGTAGCTGCGGCGCCACGCCAGCACCTGCTGCTCGCCGAACTTGGCCGCGGTTTCCGCCTTGTCGAGCCCCTGCAGCGCGCCGTAGTGGCGCTCGTTCAGGCGCCAGCTCTTGTGCACCGGTATCCAGTGCAGGTTCATCTCGTCGAGCACCAGCCACAGCGTGCGGATGGCGCGGCGAAGCACCGAGGTGAACGCCAGGTCGAAGCGCAGGCTTTCGGCCCCGAGCAGGCGGCCGGCGCTGCGCGCCTCTTCAACGCCGCGCGCCGACAGATCGACGTCGGTCCAGCCGGTGAAGCGGTTCTCGCGGTTCCAGTCCGACTCGCCGTGGCGCAGGAGCACGAGCTTGTGCATGCGCTGAATTATAATGTCGCCATGAAGCGGGAGACGTTCGATCTGATCGAGAAGCAGGAGCACGTCGAGCAGGCGGCGCGCGCCCTGAAGGCGATGGCGCATCCGTTGCGGCTGCGGATCCTGTGCGTGATCGGCACTGCCGAGATGAGCGTGCAGGATATCGTCGAGGCGGTCGGCACCTCGCAGTCCAACGTCTCGCAGCACCTCGGCATCCTGCGCGACAAGCAGGTGCTGCTCGCACGCAAGGACGGCAACCGCGTCTTCTACCGCGTCGGCGACGAGCGCACGCTGCAGCTCATCGGCATGATGCGCGAGGTCTTCTGCGGCGAGCCGCGCAAGTAGATGGAATTCGTCCAGAACAACCTGCTGCTGATCGCGGTCGCGTTCGTCTCGGGCGCGATGCTCCTCTGGCCGCTGGTGCGTCGCGGCGCCGGCGGCCCCTGGCTGACCACGCTGCAGGCGACCCACATGATCAATCGCGACGATGCCGTGGTGATCGACGTGCGCGACGCGGCCGAATACGCCAAGGGCCACATCCTGGGCGCCCGCAGCGCGCCGCTTCCCGACCTCGAGCGCAGGCTCGCGGAGCTCGCGAAGTTCAAGGCCCGGCCGGTGATCGTGCATTGCGAGCAGGGCAGCCGCTCGAGCAACGCCATCGACATCCTGCGGCGCAACGGTTTTGCCAACGTGTACAACCTCGCCGGAGGCCTGGCGGCATGGCAGCAGGCCGGTCTTCCGGTCGAGAAATAGCGATCCCGGGCGCACGTGGCGCGCGTGTTGATGTACTGCACCGCTACCTGCCCCTATTGCCGGTCCGCCGAGCGGTTGCTCGAGCGCAAGGGCGTGCTCGATGTCGAGCGCGTGCGTGTCGATCTCGAACCCGCACGGCGCGCGGAGATGATGCACGAATGCGGCCGCCGCACGGTGCCGCAGATCTGGATCGGCGGGCGACATGTCGGTGGCTGTGACGATTTGCACGCGCTCGAAGAGGCCGGCGAACTGGATCGACTGCTGGCAGCGGCGGCGAGCGCGCCCGTGTCCTGACGCGATGTTCCAACCCAGAGAGTCCCGTGACCACACCTGAGCCGCAACCGACCTTCCAGATCGAAAAAATCTACGTCAAGGACCTGTCGCTCGAACTGCCGCATGCGCCGCAGGTGTTCCTGCAGACGGAATCGCCGCAACTCGAGGTCCAGGTGCATTCCGACGCGAACCAGTTTGCCGACGGGCTGTTCCAGGTCGTGGTCACGGTCACGGTGACCGCGCGCGCGGGGGACAAGACCCTGTTTCTGGCCGAGGCAGCGCAGGCCGGAATTTTCTCGGTCCGCGGCGTGCCGGCGGCGGATCTCGATCCCCTGCTGGGGATCGCCTGCCCGAACATCCTGTATCCCTATGTGCGCGAAACGATCTCGGACCTCGTGACGCGCGGTGGTTTTCCGCCGGTGCTGCTGGCGCCGGTGTCGTTCGAGGCGATTTACGCGCAGCGGCAGCAGGCGGCGGCGGGCGCGGCCCAGCCCCAGGCCGTCAACTAGGGCAACGCCGCAAAGGCCCCGCATGCGTGCCGCCTCGCTGCTTGCCGGCCTTGTGACGTGCGCGCTGGCACACGGCGCCGAATTCCGCACGGTGCAGGACAACGCGGCGGTGCTGTACGACGCGCCGTCGCGCGCCGCAAAGCCGCTCGCCGTCGTCTCCAGGCACTATCCGCTCGAGCTGATCGTCAACCTCGATGCCTGGGTCAAGGTGCGCGATCACACCGGCGCACTCGCCTGGGTCGAGAAAAGGCTGCTCGTGGACAGGCGCATGGTGATGGTCACCGTGCCCTCGGCCGAGGTGCGCGTGCGTCCGGAGGAGAGCGCCGCGCCGTCTTTTGTCGCAGTATCCGGCGTCGCTCTCGAACTGGTCGAGATCGCGCCGGGCGGCTGGCTGCGCGTGCGCCACTTCGATGGCGCAGGCGGTTACCTGCGCGCCGCCCAGGTCTGGGGCGGCTGAGGTCGGCATCGTGGCGGTGCTCGCCGTGCTGGGAGCGGGCGCATGGGGCACGGCGCTCGCCGCGGTGCTCGCGCCCCGGCACCGGGTCACGCTTTGGGCGCGCGATTGCGTGCAGGCGGAGGCGATCGAACTTGCTCGACGCAACGATCGCTATCTGCCCGAGATTGCGCTGCCCGAGTCGCTGGCGGTTTCCTCCGACCTGGATCGCACCGTAGCGAACGCCGAGCTGCTGCTTGCCGCGACGCCGGTGGCGGGCTTGCGGGAACTTTGCACGCGCGTCGCCCGCGGGCAGACGCCGCTCGTCTGGCTGTGCAAGGGATTCGAGGCTGGCACGGGGCTGCTGCCGCACCAGGTGGTCGAGCAATGCCTTCCCGCCGGAATACCGAGCGGCGCGCTTTCCGGACCGTCGTTCGCGCTGGAAGTGGCGCGGGGATTGCCGTGCGCGCTGACGCTGGCCTCGCGCGACGCGGCGTTCGCGCGCGCTTCCGCGGCGCTGATCCACGGCGGCCGGCTGCGCGTCTATTACAGCGCCGACCTGGTCGGTGTCGAAATCGGCGGTGCGGTGAAAAACGTGCTGGCGATCGCGGCCGGCATTGCGGACGGCCTCGGCCTCGGGCAAAACGCGCGTGCCGCGCTCATCACGCGCGGGCTCGCCGAAATCACGCGGCTCGGCGTCGCGCTCGGCGGCAGCGCCGAAACGCTGATGGGCCTGGCCGGGGCCGGCGACCTCATCCTGACCGCGACCGGCGACCTGTCGCGCAACCGGCGCGTCGGGCTCGAGCTCGCGCGCGGCCGCCCGCTTGCCGAAATAGTCGCCGCGCTCGGCCACGTTGCCGAGGGCGTCCGCTCTGCGCGCGAGGTGGCCAAGCTCGCCGCGCAGCACCGGGTCGACATGCCGGTGAGCGATGCGGTGAATGCGGTGCTCGATGGGCGCATGACACCGGAGCAGGCGGTGGCGCGCCTGCTCGCGCGCGACGCGAGGGAGGAGGCTTGATCTCTGGAGTTTCGCGTGCAAGTGCGTGGGCGTTCCCTGGCGTCCCCTTTCGGCCGAGCTTGCGCTGCAGCGCAAGCTCGGCCGAGCGGTAGAAACCGCGAATCGCCGAGAAGAGCGGGACCGAGGCGCGCCCTGATTGCCTTTCCCGCTCTGCCGAGTTGGCCGCGTTTGGCCAACTCGGCAGATTCGGTAGACGCCATTCTTCGCGACCTCCGTCAATAATCGGCAGCCAACTGTTGAAGACGCTCACCCCGCCCCCGCAAATCCAAGCTGCCGCCACGCCTCGTAGACCACGATCGCGACCGCGTTCGACAGGTTGAGACTTCGATTGCCCGGTCGCATCGGCAGGCGCAACTGGGCGCCCGGCGCAAAGCTGCGCAGCAGAGTCGCTGGCAAGCCCGAGGTTTCCGAACCGAACACGAATACATCGTGCGCCGCGTAACGCACTTCGGCGTAGCTCGCGGTGCCGCGAGTGGAGAAGGCAAAAAGGCGGCGCCGCTCGCCCAGCGCCGCCAGGCAGACGGCCCAATCCTCGTGTACCTGCACCTGCGCGAGATCGTGATAATCCAGTCCCGCGCGGCGCAGCTGCCGCTCTTCGAGCCCGAAACCCAGCGGCCCGACCAGGTGCAGGCGGGCCCCGGCGTTCGCCGCGAGCCGGATCACGTTTCCCGCGTTCGGCGGAATTTCAGGGCGATGAAGGACGATATCGAACATCAGCCGGGCGGCAGGGTCCGCGCGACCACCCAGTTCACCACGCTTGCGGCGCCGTCGCGCTTCAGGGTCGCCGCGATTTCGTCGAGCGTGGCGCCGGTCGTCATGACGTCATCCAGCAGCGCGATGCGTGCGCCGGCGACTGCGCCCGAGGATTGAAACGCGCCCCGCACATTGGTGGCGCGCTCCGCCCAGGGCAGCTCGGACTGCGCCGGCGTGTCGCGCACGCGCCGGCAGAGTTCCGGGGCGAGCGCGACGCCCGTCGCGCGTGCCACGTGGCGCGCGATCTCGAGCGCCTGGTTGTAGCCGCGCTGCCTCAGGCGGTCGCGGGAGATCGGGACCGGCAACACGCAGTCCACGCGCTCCGCGCGCGCGAGGCGCTCGCCAAGCAGTTGCGCCAGCAGTTCCGCCACCGCCAGCTCGCCGCGAAACTTGAGCGCATGAACCAGGACGTCGGCCGGAAAGCCGTAGGCGAGTGCCGCGATCGTGCCGTCGAAATGCGGCGGCCGCGCCAGGCAGCGGCCGCAAACGGCGCCCGCCGGGGAGGCGAGCGCGCAGCGCGGACAGCGTTCGCCGTCGAGCCTCGGCAGATCGGCCGCACAGGCCGCGCACAGCAGGTCCGTCGAGGCATTGCCGTGACACAGGAAACACCTGCCGCCGAAGAACCACTGTCCGATGGTTTTCGCGGCACGGCGGAGCATGGCGCCATCTTATACTGCGGCGCATGATCGATCGGTCTGCCGCCAGGCGGCATTTCTCGCGCGCGGCCGTGACCTATCCCGGCGCAAGCCGTCTCGAAGCCGAGATCGGCACGCGCCTGATCGAGCGGCTGGACTACGTGAAATTGGCGCCACAGCGCGTGCTGGATCTGGGCTGCGGCCCGGCGCGCGAGACGCGCGCGCTGGCGGCACGCTACGCGGCGGCGCAGTTGGTGCTGCTCGATTTTGCGCTGCCGATGCTGCGCGACGCGCGACCCGCCCGCGGCCTGCTGCAACGCCTTGGCGGAGGGCGCGCACCGCTCGCTGTCTGCGGCGATTTCGAGCAGCTGCCGTTCGCCGGCGCAAGCTTGGGGCTGGTGTATTCGAACATGGCGCTGCATTGGGCGCGGCAGCCCCTCGTGGCGTTGCGGGAGCTGCATCGCGTGCTCGCGGTCGGCGGGCTGCTGAGCTTCAGCACGCTTGGGCCGGATACGCTCAAGGAGTTGCGCGCAGCGGCCGGTGCTTCGCGCGTGCACGCGTTTCACGACATGCACGACGTGGGCGACATGCTGCTCGCCGCCGGCTTCGCCGCGCCGGTGATGGACATGGAGACGGTGAGCCTGCTGTACGCCGATGCACGCGCGTTGCTGGCCGACCTGCGAGCGAGCGGACAGACCTGCGCCCTCGAATCGCGCCGCCGCAGCCTCTCGGGCAAGGCCTTCGCAGCAGCTCTGCGCGCCGGACTCGAGCGCCAGCAGCAGCCGAGTGGTCTGGCGGTGACTTTCGAGGTGGTCTACGGGCACGCCTGGAAGGCGGCGCCGGCACGCACACCGGACGGTCACGCCGTGGTGCAGTTCCGGCGCGGCGCCGCCCCGTGATCGCTCCCTGTTGACATCGGCGAATTCGAGAACGGTTATCAGCCAATTTTGTTGAGCTAAGCCCTTGACTGTGGTACTTTTGCGCGCTCAAAAAAGCGGCCCCTTGCCGCGGCAGCGCAGTGGTCCTGCAGCAACCAACTGAACCGGGAAGGGACAACGATGGCAAGCAGCTCGGCACGCAGGACCGCAGCGTGGGCGCTCGGCATTCTCGGCGCGGCGTTCTCCGGTCTCGCGCTGGGACTGGAATGGAACCTGCAGCCGGCGGTGACGCGCATTGCGGCCGACATCCACGACGTGCACACCTACGTGATGGTGCTCGTCAGCGTGATCTTCGCCGGCGTGTTCGGCGTCATGTTCTATTCGGTGTTCGCGCACCGCAAGGACAAGGGCCACCAGGCGGCGCAATGGCATGAAAACACGACGGTCGAGGTGCTGTGGACTGCGATCCCGCTCGTCATCCTGGTGGTCATCGCGTGGCCGGTGACCAAGGTAGTGGTGGCGCAGAAGGACACTTCGAACCCCGACCTGACCATCAAGGTCACCGGATACCAGTGGAAATGGGGCTACGACTACATCAAGGGCGAAGGCGAGGGCATCAGCTTTATCTCGGCGCTCGCGACACCGCGCGACCAGATCGAGGGCCGCGCGCCCAAGGGCGAGCATTACCTGCTCGAAGTCGACCACGAGATGGTCGTTCCTGTCGGCAAGAAGGTGCGCGTGCTCACCACGGCGGCGGACGTGATTCACTCGTGGTGGATTCCGGCGTTCGGCGTCAAGCAGGACGCGATGCCCGGATTCATCCGCGATCTGCACTTCAGGGCCGAAAAGGCGGGTGTCTACCGCGGCCAGTGTGTCGAGCTCTGTGGCAAGGAGCATGGCTTCATGCCGATCGTGGTGCGCGTGGTGAGCCAGGACGAATATTCCAAATGGGTCGGCGAGCACAAGAAGGCGCTCGCGGCCGCGGCCGACGACCCCGCCAGGACCTGGACGCTCGACGAGCTGAAGCGCCGCGGCGAGCAGGTCTACGCCGCCAACTGCGTCGCCTGTCACCAGGCGAGCGGCAAAGGCACGCCGCCCGTGTTTCCGGCGCTCGACGGCTCGCCGGTGGTGAACGGGCCGAGGCAGGCGCAGATCGATATCGTGCTGAACGGCAAGCCCAACACGCCGATGGCCGCCTTTGGCGGGCAGCTGAACGACGTCGAACTCGCGGCGGTGATCACGTTCACCCGCAACAACTGGGGCAACCGGATCGGCGATCAGGTCCTGCCCGCCGAAGTGAAGGCGCTGCGCAAGTGACGGCGCAAGGTTTCCGGAGAATCCAATGAGCGCAGTACTGGACACGCACGGCCACGCCGACCACGGGTATCACCCGGGCGGAATCATGCGCTGGATCACCACCACCAACCACAAGGACATCGGCACGCTCTACCTGTGGTTCAGTTTCATCATGTTCATGGTCGGCGGGGTGATGGCGCTGGTGATCCGCCTGGAGCTGTTCTCGCCCGGCCTGCAGTGGGTGGATCCGGACTTCTTCAACCAGATGACCACGATGCACGGGCTGATCATGGTGTTCGGCGCGATCATGCCGGCGTTCGTCGGCTTCGCCAACTGGCTGATCCCGATGATGATCGGCGCGCCCGACATGGCGTTCGCGCGCATGAACAACTGGTCGTTCTGGATCCTGCCGTTCGCCGCGGCGCTGCTGGTGATTTCGTTCTTCACGCCCGGCGGCGCGCCCGGCGTGGGCTGGACGATGTATGCGCCGCTCACCGTGCAGATGGGCATGGGCATGGACCTGACGATCTTTGCGGTGCACCTGCTCGGCATGAGTTCGATCATGGGCTCGATCAACATCATCACCACGATCCTCAACTTGCGCGCCCCCGGCATGGGGCTGATGCGCATGCCGCTGTTTTGCTGGACCTGGCTGATCACGGCGTACCTGCTGGTGGCGACCATGCCGGTGCTCGCCGGCGCGGTCACCATGACGCTCACCGACCGGCATTTCGGCACCACCTTCTTCAACGCCGCCGGCGGCGGCGACCCGGTGCTGTACCAGCATATTTTCTGGTTCTTCGGCCATCCCGAGGTCTACATCATCGCGCTGCCCGCGTTCGGTGTGGTCTCGCAGGTGATTCCGGCGTTTGCCAGAAAGCCCCTGTTCGGCTACGCCTCGATGGTATCCGCCACCGCGGGAATCGCGATCCTGTCGTTCATCGTCTGGGCGCATCACATGTACACGGTCGGGATGCCGGTCGCCGGGCAGCTGTTCTTCATGTATGCCACGGCCCTGATCGCGGTGCCGACCGGCGTCAAGGTGTTCAACTGGGTGGCCACCATGTGGAAGGGGTCGCTCTCGTTCGAGACGCCGATGCTGTTTGCCGTCGGCTTCCTGTTCCTGTTCACGCTGGGCGGCTTCACCGGGCTGGTGCTGTCGCTCGCCGCGGTCGACATCCAGTTGCACGACACCTACTACGTCGTGGCGCACTTTCATTACGTGATGGCGATCGGCGCCGTGTTCGCGGGCTACGCCGGCGTGTACTTCTGGCTGCCGAAGTGGACCGGCCGCATGTACGACGAGGCCCTCGGCAAGTGGCATTTCTGGCTTTCGGTGATCTTCATCAATATCACCTTCTTCGTGCAGCATTTCGCCGGGCTGGCCGGCATGCCGCGCCGCATTCCGGACTACCCGATGATGTTCGAGGTGTGGAACAAGATCTCCTCGGTCGGCGCCTTCGGCTTCGGCATCTCGCAGCTGCTGTTCCTGTACATCATCGTCAGCGCGATCCGCAGCGGCGAGAAAGCGCCCGACAAGCCCTGGGAAGGGGCCGACTCGCTCGAGTGGACGCATTTGCCGACGCCGGCGCCGCGCCATTCGTTCCACACGCCGCCGGTGCTGAAGTAGGCGCACGGCCGGATCCCGCACCCGAATGAACCGCAATCTGAAAACCGCGCTGGTGCTGGCGTCGATCGCGCTCACCACCTTTGCCGGCATCATCGCCAAGTACTGGATGCTCAATGGCTGAGGCGGCGCACCCGGCCGCCGAACGCGCCCGCGACAACCGGCGAGTGCTGACGCGCTTGTCGGTGGTGGCGGCGCTGATGTTCGGCTTCGGTTTCGCGCTGGTGCCGTTCTACGAAAAGGTCTGCCTCGCGCTGGGGGTCAATTCGCTGGTCGAGCGCTCTGAGCAGGCCGCGAACACCCAGGTCGACACCTCGCGCAGCGTGACTATCGAACTCGACGCCAACGCGCACCAGTTGCCCTGGCGCTTCCGGCCGCTGACCAGGCACCTTTCGGTGCACCCCGGGGAACTGGTGCACGTCGAATACGAGATCGCCAATGTGCGCAGCGCCGCGGTCACGGGCCACGCCGTGCCGAGCTACGGTCCGGCCCTGGCAGGGCAGTATTTCCGCAAGCTCGAGTGCTTCTGCTTCAAGCCGCAGACCCTGGCGGCGGGCGAGACGCGCACCATGCCGGTGACCTTTCTGATCGACCCGGCGCTGCCGCGCGAGGTGCACACGATCACGCTTTCGTATACCTTCTTCGAGGTCGCCGGTCTCGGCGGCAAGAGCTGATGGAGAGCAGCTTGCGACAGGCGCCGTGGCTCGAGGTGGCGAAGACGGTGGTGGCCGCGCTTCTCGGCGTGCGCCGGCGCGCCGACCACGAGAAATCGAGCGTGCGCATCAAGCCGCTGCACGTGATCATCGCCGGGCTCATTGCCGCGGCGCTGTTCGTATTGACGCTCATCGCGGTGGTGCGCGTGGTGCTGGGCTGAGCAGGCAACACTGGGATAAACGCAGGGAGAAAACAATGACACAAGGCGGATCACCAGCGATGCGGCAGGAACACTATTACGTGCCGCAGCCGATGCCGTGGCCGATCATGGGCTCGACGGCGCTGTTCCTGATGATTCTGGGCGGCGTCTTCGTGATGAACGGCGCGAGCGCCGGCTGGATATCGCTCGCGCTCGGCGTCGTGGTCCTGCTGTACATGCTGTTGCGCTGGTTCGGCGACGTGATCCGCGAGTCCGAAGGCGGCAAGTACGGCAGCTGGGAGGACGTGTCATTCCGCTGGGGAATGAGCTGGTTCATCTTTTCCGAGGTGATGTTCTTCGCCGGGTTCTTCGGTGCGCTATTCTGGGCGCGCGCCATGTCGGTGCCCGATCTTTCCAGCCTCCTGCATCAGGAAATGCTGTGGCCGGGCTTCAAGGGGCTCTGGCCCTCGGCCGGACCGGGCTTCGCCGAAGAGTTCACGCCGATGGGCGCGTTGGGCATCCCTGCGATCAACACGCTGCTGTTGCTGAGCTCCGGCGTGACCCTCACCTATGCGCACTGGGGCCTGGTCAACAACCAGCGCGGCAAGCTCAACCTGTTCCTGTTCCTCACCATCGTGCTGGGCGCGATCTTCCTCGGCCTCCAGATCTACGAATACGCGCACGCCTATTCGGCGCTCAACCTCAAGCTCTCGACCGGGGTGTACGGCTCGACCTTCTTCATGCTGACCGGCTTCCACGGCTTTCATGTGACCCTGGGCGCGATCATGCTGACGGTGATCCTGTTTCGTTGCCTTGCGGGGCACTTCAAGTCCGACCACCATTTCGCGTTCGAGGCGGTGGCCTGGTACTGGCACTTCGTCGACGTGGTGTGGCTGCTGCTGTTCATCGTGGTGTACTGGCTGTAACTACGCGCAACCGCCTTTTCTTTCGGCTCAGAGCTTTCCCGGTATGAGGCCGAAATAGTAGCCGGCCGTGAGGAACAGGAACAGCGTGATCGACAGCGCGACACGCACCGCCAGCGCCTTCACGGCGCGCTTCGAGCCGCTGCGGTCGCGGAAAGCGAACACCAGCGCGCAAGCCAGGCTCGCGAGAATCAGGGCGATCAGGACGTAGACGACGACGCGCACGCGCCGGGTGCTGTGGCCAGTGACCGGCCAGTGTAGCCGATGCCGCCGCTGCGCAGTTCGACCCGCGCCCGGCGCACTCGCTGCCGGGCCTTGACTTCCGATCGCGGCGGGTCGAGACTGAAACCGTCCGGCGATTCAACGCTGGCAGGGAGCTCGCATGAAAAGGCGCCTGTACTTCGTACTGCCGGATCTCGGCAGCGCCATCCGGACGGCCAACGATCTGCTGCTCGCGCGCGTCGAGGACCGGTATATGCATTTCCTGGCGAAGCGCGGCATGTCGCTCGGCGAACTGCACGAAGCGAATTACTTCCAGAAATCGGACCTGCGACACAGCATGCAAGTCGGCTTCATTCTCGGCGGCTGCGCCGGTTTCCTGGTCGGCATCTACATCTACATGACACCACCCGAGGGCACGAATCTGCAACTCGTCACCATCCTGATCGCGACCGTGGTCGGCGCCGTGTTCGGCGCCTGGGCGGCGAGCATGATCGGCATTTCCACGCCGAATACCGCACTCAAGCGCTTCGAGGCCGAGATCGGGGAGGGGCGCGTGCTGCTGATGGTCGATGTGCCCAAGGGCAGGGTCGAGGAAATCCAGGAATTGGTGCATCGCAGCCACCCGGAAGCGAGCGACCACGGCCTGGAACCGACGATGCCCGCGTTTCCCTAGCACGTTCGCTGCGACCCCGCCGCGTCGGCGACCCGTCGCAGCCATGCCGGTTCGGTTACCCCCGAGTCATAGCATCGCGCAGCCCGCCCCCTGATTCGCAGGATGCGGGCGTTCTACGCGCTGACCAAGCGGGTGGTGTCGTTGATCGTCTTCACTGCGGTGATATCGGCATGGGCGCCGGGCACCCTGCCGCCCGTGCTCGGCTGGGCGGCGGTGACGGGCGGGTGACGACCGAGGCGCTGCTGCTGTTCCTGATCATCGGCGCCCGGACGCCGCCGCTACAGCGACCGCCTCGCCCAGCGCGCTTTCCGTCATTCGATTGACTGTCTGCCGCTACCATTCGCAGCGCGACTGGTCAACCACTACCTGGTGCATGAATTTGTTAATATTATTCTTGGATAAGCTTTGTGCAGTGCTTCACCCGTGCTCGCTAACAGGGTTGCGCTTGGGAGTTGACTCCGTCTATGGCTATCGCAATCGTATTGGTATTGTTGGTCGTCGGCTCCGTCCTTTTTCAATTCCTGAGCCCGTGGTATTTCACACCGATCGCCTCCAACTGGAGCGCGATGGACGACACCATCAGCCTCACGTTCTGGGTCACCGGGGTCGTCTTCGTCGCCGTCAATTTGTTCCTGGCCTATTGCGTGGTCCGCTATCGTCATCGGAAGGACAGCCGTGCGAAGTACGAACCCGAGAATAAAAAGCTGGAGTGGTGGCTGGTCGGATTGACCGCAGCGGGCGTCGCCGCCATGTTGGCCCCCGGCTTGTTTGTATGGGCGAACTTCGTCGAAGTCCCGAGCGACGCGGCGGTGCTCGAGGTCGTGGGCAGGCAGTGGTCTTTTGGCTTTCGCTTTCCGGGGAATGACGGCAAGTTGGGTACCGTCGATGCCCGGCACGTCAGCGATAAAAATCCGTTTGGCATGAATCCCGACGATCCCAACGGACAGGATGACGTCCTGATATCCGGCTCGGAGCTGCATCTGCCCGTCGACAAGCCGGTCAAGCTGCTGCTGCGCTCCATCGACGTCCTGCACAACTTCGCCGTGCCACAGTTCCGGGCCAAGATGGATCTGGTGCCGGGCCTGGTCACCTATATCTGGCTCACCCCCACCCGAACCGGGAAATTCGACCTCCTGTGCAACGAATTGTGCGGCGTCGCGCACTTCGCCATGCGTGGCAAAGTCGTCGTGGAAGAAGAGCGCGCGTTTCAGGCGTGGTTGAGCGGCCATCCGACGTTCGCGCAGGCTGCGGCGCGAGCACCCGGCGATGCCGCCGCAGGCAGACCGCTCTATGCAGTGTGTGCTGCCTGCCATGGCGCGCAAGCGGAGGGCAATCCTGCGCTGCATGCGCCAAAATTGAGTGGGCAGGGAGACTGGTACCTGCAACGGCAATTGAAATATTTCAAGCAAGGTACCCGGGGTGCACACGACAAGGATGTCTTTGGCAAGATGATGGCGCCGATGGCGGCGACGCTGGGTGATGACACCGCCATCGACAATGTCAGCGCTTATATCAAGACGCTGCCGGATAATCCCGCCCCGGCCACGGTGAAGGGCACTGCCAGCGACGGGATGAGCGATTGGTATCTGGTCACTCAATTGAAAAATTTCAAACAGGGTGTTCGCGGCGCCCATCCGCAAGACATGTACGGCCCCCAGATGGCATTGATGTCCGAAATTCTGGCCGACGATCAGGCAATCAATGACCTCGTTGCCTACATCAATACCCTAAGGTGACCGGCCGGCTCGACTAGCGAAGAGGAGATTTTCATGGATTACGTTGCGCATGACGCATCGGCGTTCGCCCCACCTGCCGAAGTCGACGAGATGGAGCTCTATCATCCGAAGACATTCGTGGGAAAGTACATCTGGAGCCAGGACGCCAAAGTCATCGCCATCCAGTACGCGATCACCGCGATCGGCATAGGGTTGGTGGCGTTGGTGTTGTCGTGGTTCATGCGGCTGCAGCTGGGGTTTCCGAACAGCTTTCAATTCATCAACCCGAGCAACTACCTTCAGTTTGTCACCCAGCACGGCATGATCATGGTCATCTACCTGCTCACCGCCTTGTTTCTGGGGGGGTTTGGCAACTACCTCATCCCGCTGATGGTCGGCGCGCGCGATATGGTTTTCCCCTACGTCAACATGGTGAGTTACTGGGTCTATCTGAGCGCCGTGTTGTTGCTGATCGCGAGTTTCTTCGTCGCAGGCGGGCCCACGGGCGCCGGCTGGACCCTGTACCCGCCGCAGGCAATCCTCCAAGGCACGCCGGGGGCGACTTGGGGAATCATCTTGATGCTCGTTTCCCTGGCTTTGTTCATCATCGGATTCACCATGGGCGGTTTGAACTATGTGGTGACGGTGTTGCAGGCGCGCACGCGTGGCATGACGATGATGCGGCTGCCGCTGACGGTATGGGGCATTTTCACGGCCACCATCCTGGCGCTGTTGGCCTTTCCCGCCTTGTTCGTCAGCGCCATCATGATGTTGCTGGACTTGACGCTGGGCACGAGTTTCTTCATGCCCGCCCTCGTCTCGATGGGACAACAGAGTGAACACACGGGAGGCAATCCGTTGTTGTTTCAGCATCTGTTCTGGTTCTTCGGTCATCCCGAGGTCTACATCGTCGCCCTGCCGGCCTTCGGCATCGTCTCCGACCTCCTCAGCGTCCATGCGCGAAAAAACATCTTCGGCTATCGGATGATGGTGTGGGCGATTGTGGCCATCGGGGGCTTGAGTTTCCTGGTGTGGGCCCATCATATGTACGTCAGCGGAATGAACCCGTACTTCGGCTTCTTTTTCGCCACCACCACGCTGATCATTGCGATTCCCACGGCCCTCAAGGTCTACAACTGGGTGCTGACGCTGTGGCACGGCAACATCCGCCTCACCGTCCCGATGCTGTTTGCCATCGGGTTCATCTTCGCGTTCATCCATGGCGGGTTAACGGGCCTGTTCCTCGGTAACGTGACCGTGAGCGTACCGCTTTCGGACACCATGTTCGTGGTCGCGCACTTCCATATGGTGATGGCGGTGGCGCCGATCATGGTGGTGTTCGGGGCGATCTACCACTGGTACCCCAAGATCACCGGGCGCATGCTGAACGACACCTTGGGCAAATTTCACTTCTGGGTGACCTTCCTCGGGACCTATGCGGTCTACCTGCCGATGCATTACCTGGGCTTTTTGGGCGTGCCGCGCCGCTATTATGCAGTTGGCGGCACGGACTTCATCCCCGCATCGGCGCAGTCCTTGAATGCCGGTATCACCATCGCGGCCCTGATCGCGGGCGCCGTCCAAGCGGTGTTTTTGTACAACCTGGTGTGGAGCTATTTCAAAGGCAAACCAGCGGGCGGCAACCCCTGGAACGCCACCACGCTGGAGTGGCAAACCCCCGATACTCCGCCGAAGCACGGCAACTTTGGCCCCACGCTGCCGTCGGTCTATCGCTGGGCATACGATTACAGCGTGCCGGGCGCCGAGCAGGATTTCATTCCGCAAAACGTCCCGGCGCGAGAGGTCGCCCGAAGCGGGACTAAGACCTAGGCGATCCGGAATCCAACGACGTGGGCATCTTTCACGAATTGACGGTCAAACCCTGGGCCACGGACCAGGGCAAGGTCGACGATCTTCACGCGGGAGGTACATCGCCTCCCGCCGCGAGGAAACTCGCCTTGAGGGTATTTCTTGCCGTGGTCGCGGTCCTGTTCACGCTCTTGGTTACCGCATACAGCGGCCGCATGGCCTATGAGGACTGGCGTCCCGCGCCTCAAGTCAGCCTGCTGTGGGCGAATACGCTGGTGCTGATATTGAGCAGTGTCGCCCTGCAATGGGCGCAGTATTCAGTGCGTCGTGGGCGGATCGACGCCATGCGAGTCGGCCTGCTTGCGGGTGGGACTTTCACCGTGGTTTTCCTGTTCGGGCAGTTCCTCGCCTGGCGGCAGCTCGCCACGATGGTTTATTTCGAGCTGACGAATCCGGCGATCGCGTTTTTTTATCTGATCACGGGATTGCACGGGGCGCACCTGTTGGGCGGTCTGGTGGCCTGGGGCAGGACTGTCGCCAGAGTGTGGGGCGATTTTGACGTGGCGAAGACAAGGCAGAGCGTGGAGTTATGTACCGTTTACTGGCACTTTCTGCTGCTGGTCTGGTTGGTCCTTTTCGGCCTGCTGTTTACGGGGAATAATCTGGACGTTTTGTTGAAGCTCTGCGGGATCAGGTAAAGGGCCCAAAGCACATGACACAAGCGATTTCGACCGATACCGTAGAACCCCTCCCGCTCGCTGAAGGCGTGCAGGGCATCGTCGCCGACTGGTCTTCCGACCAGCGGGCGTTCAAGAATGTTCCCTGGGGCAAGGCCATGATGTGGATCTTCCTCCTCAGCGATACCTTCATCTTCAGCAGTTTCCTGATTTCGTACATGACGGTGCGAATGTCCACCACGGTGCCCTGGCCCAACCCCAGTGAGGTCTTCGCGCTGACACTCTTCGGCAAGAGCATCCCTCTCATCCTGATCGCCATCATGACCTTCATCCTGATCAGCAGCAGCGGGACGATGGCCATGGCGGTCAAATTCGGTTATGAAAAAAATAAAAGGATGACCTTTGTCCTGTTGCTGATCACCGCGGCATTGGGCGCCACATTCGTCGGCATGCAGGCCTTCGAGTGGAGCAAGCTGATCCACGAGGGAGTACGACCCTGGGGCAACCCCATGGGTGCGGCGCAGTTTGGCTCGGCCTTTTTCATGATCACGGGCTTTCATGGCACGCACGTGTCGATCGGCGTGATATTCCTGGTCATCGTGGCGATCAAGGTGTTGCGGGGTGATCTGGATCACCAGAGGCCGGGCTTTCTGACCGGCAGGAAGGGGAGCTACGAGATCGTCGAAACCATGGGCCTGTATTGGCACTTCGTCGATCTGGTGTGGGTATTCATCTTCGCACTTTTCTATCTTTGGTAGGGGACAACGTGGCACACGCACAGGGGCAACAACATCCGATCGGCATTTATCTCAAGATCTGGGGATTGCTGTTCGTTCTCAGCACCGCGTCTTATCTGGTCGACTACTTCCACTTTCAGGGTTACCTGAGGTGGTTTCTGATCGTCGTGTTCATGCTGTTGAAGGCCGGGCTGATCGTTGCCGTCTTCATGCACATGATGTGGGAGCGGCTGGCCCTGATGTACGCCATCGTGGTCCCGACGCTGTTGCTGATGGTGCTGTTGGGCATCGGAGCGCTTGAAGCGGACTACACTTTTTTTACGCGGAGCGTCTTTTTCGTGAAGGGATTGTTGTAGCAATGACCAAAAAAAGCCACGCCATGAACGTCTCGATCATTCTTGGGGTCAGTGCAGCGCTGATGCTGTTTTTTCTCGTTCTGGTGGCCCATCACCGCAGCATCGCCGACCGGGTCCGACTGGATCGCAGCGCGCTGCTGGCCAGCGGTTCGAGCGTGGCCGAGCGGATCAAGCCCGTTGGCCAGGTCAGCGTCGTTGCGGCAGAAACTCCGCGGGAGCCTGTAAAGAACGCCGTGGCCGCGCCGCCACCCGGCCGCGATGGGCAGCAGGTCTACCGGGCGAGTTGCGTCGCCTGTCACGGTGCCGGTATTGCCGGCGCGCCGAAGGTCGATGATAGGGGCCAGTGGGCCAGGCGCATCGCAAAGGGTGTCGACGCTCTCTACGCCAGTGCCGTCAATGGGGTACAGGGGAGCGCGGGAGCGATGCCGGCCAGGGGCGGGAACCCTGCGCTGAGCGACGCCGAAGTCAGGGCAGCCGTCGACTACATGGTAGCGCGGTCGAAATAAGCCGTTTGCCGGTTCTCATCTGCAGCGCCCATATCAGGCAGACGAAAGCCGGATGGCGCCACCTCATGTCGCATTGGCTGCCGCAAGCTTGCGCACCAATTTGAAACGACTGCTGATGACTGCCGCATCGTGGGGCGGCGTGAACACCGCATGATATCGGGCCCGCGGATCCAGCAAGAATACGGCCATGGTGTGATCGACGGGATAGTCATCCATGCCCGGTGTAATCGTCACCTGATACGCGGCGCCTAGCTGACCGGTCAGGTTGGCGATCTGCGCGTTGTCTCCCGTGACGCCGAGAAACGTGGCATCAAAATGGCCCACGTATTGCCCGAGCTTGCTGGGGGTGTCGCGATTCGGATCGACCGAGACAAACACGAACTGGACTTCTTCGGCGCCGCCCGCATTCCGGGCGATGTTGTCACGCGCGCGGGCGAGTACCGCAAGGGTCGTCGGACAGATGTCCGCGCAGTGGGTGAAGCCGAAAAAGAGAAACGACCATTTTCCCTTCAGGCTCGCAAGATCGAATGCCCGCTGGCGATGATCGTTGAGCGCAAAGGCCGTCAGTGGCTTCGGATCCGGAAACACTGTGATCACCGGGTCCGGGAGCAATAGGGCCCGCGAACCCTGCTGCCGATCTATTTCCGCGAGCCACGCTCCGGCAAGCAGCGCGGCCAGCGCGACGGTTGATATCATGAGGCTGAATCTGAGAGATCGGCTGTTCATGACTGTTCGATGGAAAAATCCTGAGTCCGCCGCCGTTCGCGGCAGCGATTCTAGCGCCTTCCCCAATTGCGCTTGGTGGCGCCGCGATGACCCCGTAACGCAGCCTGACCGGAAATGCAGCCCGCCCGCATGAAGTTCGGCGCCTTCAGATTCCGGCCGCGCTGGTGGGGCGTGCTGCTTGCCGCAATCGGATGCGCGGCCGGCGTCGCGCTTGGCAACTGGCAGTGGGCGCGGGCGGCGGAGCGCCGCGCCAGCTTTGCCCGGATCGAAGCCGCGGCGCAGGCGCCTTCGATCGCATGGCGGCATGGACCGATCGAGGCGGCGTCGCTCGTACACCGGAGGGTCGCGCTCGCAGGGGAGTTCCTGCCCGGCTATACGGTGCTGCTCGATTTCCGCCTGCATCGCGGCCGCCCCGGTTTTCACGTGGTGCAGCCGCTGCGCGTTGCGGGGAGCGGGGCGTACGTGCTGGTGTTGCGCGGCTGGATCGCTGCGCCGGAGCGCCGCGAGCGCTTGCCGCCAATCGTCACGCCCGCAGGCACGCAGCGCATCGAGGGCATTGCGCTCGATCGCCTGCCGCAATTCCTGGAGCCACCGCATGCCGCCGAAGCCTGCCGGCCGGGGCCTGCGCCCTGCGTCTGGCAGAACCTGAAGATCGAGGCTTTTTCCGCCTGGGCCGGGATCGCGCTGGCGCCGGTCGTGATCGAACAGGCAGGCGACCTGGCCGACGGTCTGGCGCGGCAGTGGGAGCGCCCCGAGGCGGGCTTTCGCAGGAACGAGATGTATGCGCTGCAGTGGTACTCGCTCGCCGGATTGTCGCTGCTCCTGCTGATCGTATTGAGCTTGCGGCGTGAACCGCCCTCCGGTGGACCAGGCACCGCCCGCTGAAGGGTCGGTCGCGCGCGGCCGCCTGAAGCTCGTCCTGATCGGCGCGCTGTTTGCGCTGCCGGTGCTCACCGGGTGGATTGCGTATCTCACCGGCTGGGTTCCGGGCACGACGTCGAACTACGGCACGCTCATTGCACCCCAGCCGATCGCGGCGGCAGCGGTCGCGGCCTTGCGCGGCAAGTGGGTGCTGGTGCAGCTCGATGGCGGCGCCTGCGGCGCGCAGTGCGAAAGGAAGCTCTATTACATGCGCCAGGTACGCCGCGCGCAGGGCAAGGAATTGAATCGCGTCGAGCGCCTGTGGCTGCTCACCGATGAGATCGCACCGAAGGGCGAACTGCTCGCGGCGATCGAGGGGACGCGGATCGCGCGCGCGAGTGCGGGCGATGCCGCTGCCTTTCCGGCCGAGGGTGCGCCGAGCGATCACATCTATCTGATCGATCCGCTCGGCAACCTGATGCTGCGCTTTCCGCGCGACCCGGATCCCGCGAAGATGGTGCAGGACCTCGAGCGCCTCCTGAAATACTCGGGTTTCGGCTAGAATCTCCGCCTTTCTCGCCATGACCACCTATACCCCCGCGTCGGCGCGCAGCCTCGCGCAGCGCCTCGCGCCGATCGCACGCAGCGCGCGGGCCTACTACGCGCTCACCAAGCCGCGCGTCGTGTCGCTCATCGTCTTCACCGCCGTGATCGGGATGTTTCTCGCCGTTCCGGGAATGGTGCCGCTGCCGCTGCTGCTCGCGGCGACCGCCGGGATTGCGCTGGTCGCGGGCGCGGCCGCCGCTGTGAATTGTCTGGTCGAACAGGGTATCGACGCCAAGATGCAGCGCACGCGCTGGCGCCCGCTGCCGCGCGGCGAGTTGACGGCGCTGCAGACCGTGGTGTTCTCCGGCGCGATCGGCGGCGCGGGGCTGTGGCTGCTCGCGCAATTCGTGAACGCGCTCACCATGTGGCTGACGCTGGCGACCTTCGTCGGCTACGCCATCGTCTATACCGTGATCCTCAAGCCCGCGACCCCGCAGAACATCGTCATCGGCGGCGCCTCGGGCGCGATGCCGCCGGTGCTGGGCTGGGCGGCGGCGACCGGCGAGGTCACCCTGGAGGCGACGCTGCTTTTCCTCATCATCTTCGCCTGGACGCCGCCGCATTTCTGGTCGCTCGCCCTGTACCGGACCGAGGAGTACGCGAAGGCCGGCGTGCCGATGCTGCCGGTAACGCACGGCAAGG
>MERE01000179.1 GCA_001771975.1 Betaproteobacteria bacterium RIFCSPLOWO2_02_FULL_68_150
TCTCCCCGGCGCAGACTTCCCACGGCACGCTCGGCCCGAGCCTGAAGGGTTTCGGCAAAGTGCGCGGCAACGGCCCCGACGTACAAAAATACGTCTTCGGCAAAATCTACAACGCCAAGGCCTACAGCCTCTGCTCGCACATGCCGCGGTTCGGACATAGCGGCTCGCTGACCGAGCAGCAGATGAAGGACCTGACGGCGTATCTGCTCGACCCGAAATCGCCGGTGAACCAGTAGCAAATTGCAGCGCCGCGAGTTTCTGAGGTTGCTTGCGCTCGCGGCAGCCGCCGGGGCGTCGCTGCGCCCCGAGCGCTCGATCGCGCAGGCCGCCGACGAACTCTACGACGTGCCGAAGTTCGGCAACGTCGGCCTGCTCCACTTCACCGATTGCCACGCGCAGCTGCTGCCGGTTCACTTCCGTGAGCCGAACGTGAACCTCGGCGCGGGCGACGCGGCGGGGCGGCCGCCCCACCTGGTCGGCGACGCGCTGCTGCGGCAGTTCCGGATTGCCGCCGGCAGCGCGCTGGCGCACGCCTACACCTTTCTCGACTTCGAGCGCGCCGCGCGGCGCTACGGCAAGGTCGGCGGCTTCGCGCATCTCGCCACGCTCGTGAAGCGCCTGCGCGCCGATCGCCCCGGAGCGCTGCTGCTGGATGGCGGCGACACCTGGCAGGGTTCGGCGACCGCACTCTGGACCAAGGGCGCCGACATGATCGGGGCGCAGAAGCTCCTCGGCGTCGATTTCACGACGGGGCACTGGGAGTTCACCTATGGCGCTGAGCGGGTGAAACAGGTGGTGGACAAGGAACTCGCGCCAATTGAATTCCTGGCGCAGAACGTCAAGACCACGGATTTCGAAGATCCGGTCTTCAAGCCGTACGCGCTGCGCACGGTGAACGGGGTGCCGCTCGCGATCGTCGGCCAGGCGTTTCCCTACACGCCGATCGCCAACCCGCGCCACTTGGTGCCTGACTGGACCTTCGGCATCCAGGAGCCGCGCCTGCAGCAACTGGTGGATGAAGTGCGCGCCAAGGGCGCGCGGATCGTGGTGCTGCTATCGCACAACGGCATGGATGTGGACGTGAAGCTCGCGGCGCGCGTGCGCGGCATCGACGTGATCCTCGGCGGCCATACGCATGACGGCGTGCCGGCACCGACCGTGGTCGGCAGGACACTCGTGACCAATGCCGGCTCGAACGGAAAATTCCTCGCGGTGCTCGATCTGGACGCGCGCGATGGGCGCATCGCTGGCTACCGCTACCGGCTGCTGCCGGTGTTCGCCAACCTGCTGCCGCCGGACCCGGCGATGCAGGCCTACATCGACCGCGTTCGCGCGCCGTATGCGGTGCGCCTTGCGGAGCGCATCGCCGTGACCGAGGGCCTGCTCTACCGTCGCGGCAACTTCAACGGCAGCTTCGACCAGCTGATCCTCGAGGCGCTGATGCAGGCGAAGGGCGCCGAGATCGCGTTTTCACCGGGCTTCCGCTGGGGCACGACGCTGCTGCCGGGGGATGCGATCACGCTCGAGCACGTCATGGATCAGACCGCGATCACCTATCCCGCGGTCACGGTCAACGAAATGACGGGTGCGCGCATCAAGGAAATCCTGGAAGACGTCTGCGACAACCTGTTCAACCCCGATCCCTACCTGCAGCAGGGCGGCGACATGGTGCGCGTCGGTGGCCTGACCTACGCCTGCGAGCCGCGCGCGAAAACGGGCAGGCGCATCTCGGATCTGCGCCTGCAGGGCAAGCCGCTCGAGGCGGACAAGACCTACCGGGTCGCCGGGTGGGCATCGGTCGGCGAAGGCGTGACCGGCGAGCCGGTCTGGGACGTCGTAGCGCGCCACCTGCGCGAGCGCAGGTCGATCGCTCCCGTCAAGCTGAACTTGCCGCGCCTGGTCGGGATCGAGCGCGACCCCGGCATCGCCTAGCCCCGGGGCGGGATCAGGGTTTCATAGGCGCATCGGCGACGCCGGTTGCCGCCCCGAGACGCCCGAGTTCCAGGTCTGCGCCGCGATAGCCGAGCGAGGCCGCCTTGCGGTAACGCTGCTTCGCCTCCTCGATTCGATCGAGTTTTTCGAGCACCAGGCCGACCCGGTGCTGCGCGATGCCGCTCGCCGGCTGCATGTCGGCGGCACGAACGAAATACGCCAGCGCGCGATCGTATTGCTCGAGTTGCGTGTGGATCGCGCCGCGCGCATAGACGCATTGCCAGGTGCCCGGATAGGTGGCCATGCAGCGCTCGGCGGCGGCGATCGCCTTGTCCGGCTGCCCGCTGTAGAGATACTCGCGACCGACCTCGTACAGCACGCGCGAGCCCCATGGAACCGGGCCGTGCGCAAGCTTGCCTGCGGCATCCTCCCAGAGGCGCAGCGGAGTGGAGAACGACACCAGACGATCGTGCGCCTGGAAAAGCAGTGCCGGGCACGTCAGGGCAAAGGCCGCGAGCGCAACCCGGCTGTCGAGATAGCTGAAAATCGCAGCGACCGCGATCGCGATCCCGGGCGCCCAGAGGTAACTCCGGTAGAGCACGAACGGCTCCTGAAACCGCAGCACGCTGAGTTCCGGCAGGAACAGGATCCAGACGTACAGCATGCCGAGCCCGATCAATCCCACGTTCGCCCGCCGGCGCACCAGCAGCAGGCCGCACACACCTGCTGCCGCGAAACCAGCCACCTTGATCGCGACCCACGCCGGCGACCAGGAGGCCAACGGGTCGATCCGCAAGTCAATTGCCATTGCGCTCGTATCCGGCCAAAGCCAGATGGCAAGGTAGCGGAAGAACAAACCGGCCTGGGTGACCGCGCTCAGCGGCCATGAGAGATCGACGCTGCCCGAACCCGAACTCGCCTCGATCTGTCCGGCGATTTCGACCAGGTGCGGTTCGTACGCCTGTCCGAACAGCTGTTTGCCGAGCATCAGCACCAGCACGAACAGCGCTGCCGGCGCACACGCGGCCAGGTAGAGCGCGACATACCGGAGCGCAAACGCAGTTCCCGGATTCGCCAGCATCGCCAGCGGGACCGCCACGGCGGGAAGCAGCATGCTGTGCTCCTTGCAGAGGACGGCCAGGGCGTACAGGAACCCGGCCCAGACAGCGTCCGCGTAGGCGCCGCGCCGCAAACCACGCACGAGGAACAGCAGCGACAGCAGTGAAAACAGCGTCGCCAGGACGATGCTCCGCTGCACCAGATAAGCCGCCCCGTACACGGCCGCCGGATGAATCGCGAACCCGGTTGCGGCAATGGCCGCACACAGGGCTGCCCGTGATGAGCCGCCGTCGGCAGCCGTCGCTACGCCGTTGCGGGACCCCTGCAGCAACAGATAAAGCAGGCGATACAGGGCGAACGCGCAGCCGACGTGAAACAGCAGACTGACGAGGCGATGCGCCTCGATGCGCGAAAACAGGACCTCGGTGAACGCGAGCGAGAAATACGCCGGCGCCCGCGTGACCAGCCCCAGCGGATGCGTGGCGTAGTAGGAGAACAGGTTCTGCGCGAAGAAGAAGCGGTCGTCGAATACCAGCGGATTGCGCAGGAACGGAAGGTACAGGCCGCAGGCGAGGAGCGCGATCAACCCGAACGCGGCAAGGTGCAGGCCGCGCGTCGCCTCCGGGCCGAACCATCGTTGGAGTCGCATGATCGCCGGGAGATTAGCGTGTTTTTCACCGCCGCGAAGCCGGCGCAGGTGTGGCCCTCGCCCTGCGCAGCAGGACGCAGCGCACCTGATATCATGCCATCCGCTCCGGTTCCGCTCCGTTTCCCCACCTGATGAAAATCACCTTGACGCGCGTCGCGGTGGTCCTGCTCCTGCTCGGCGCAGGCGCGGCCGTCTGGTTTTGGTACGGCGCGCGCAGCGCGTCGGGCGAAACGAAGTACCGTCTCGGCAAAGTCGAGCGCGGGCCGATCCAGGCGGTGGTGGTGGCGAGCGGCACGCTCAACGCCGTCACCACGGTGCAGGTCGGCTCGCAGATTTCGGGACAGGTGAAGGAAATCTTCGCCGACTTCAATACCGCGGTCAAAAAGGATCAGATCATCGCGCGCATCGATCCCGCGACCTTCGAGCTGAGCGTCAATCGGGCGCGCGCGGACCTCGATGCGGCCAACAGCGCGGTTGCCGTGGCGCGCTCGGCGCTCGCCGCCCAGCAAGCCGAACTGGGCCGCGTGCGGGTGCAACTGGCCGATGCGCAGCGCGACCTCGAGCGCAAGAAGACGCTGGTCGAGAAGAACTACCTGTCGCCGGCCGAACTCGACCGCGCGCGCACCCTGTATGACGCTACGCGCGAGCAGCAGAAGGCGGGCGAGGCGCAGATCCAGGTGAACGTCTCACAGGTGGCGAGCGCGCAGGCGGCGGTCAAGCAACGCCAGGCGCTGTTGCAGCAGGCCCAGGTGGATCTGGAGCGCACCGTGATCCGGGCGCCGGTCGACGGCACCGTCATCCTGCGCAACATCGACGCCGGCCAGACCGTCGCGGCAAGCCTGCAGGCGCCGGTACTGTTCACGATCGCCAAGGACCTGCGCGACATGCAGGTCGAGGCCGCCATCGACGAGGCGGACGTGGGACGTCTGCGGGTCGGCCAGGCCGCCGCGTTCACCGTCGATGCCTTTCCACGGCGCAATTTCGCCGGCGAGATCCGGCAGGTGCGCAAGTCGCCGCAGACGGTGCAGAACGTCGTCAGCTATGTCGTCGTGATCTCGGCCGCCAACCCCGACCTCTCGCTGCTGCCGGGAATGACCGCCAACGTGCGCGTCGTGGTGGACCGCCGTGACAGCGTGCTCAAGGTCGCCAACGCCGCGCTGCGCTTCCGGGCGTCGGGTTCCGCGGAGGCCAAGCCGGCCGCCGAAGCCGCGCCGGCACAGCAGGCGGGCGGCGCCGCGGTACAGCAGTTCCGGCAACGGCTGCTCGACGAGCTCAAGCCCGACGGCTCCCAGAAGGCGAAGCTGGACGACATCTTCGACGACGCGCGCCGGAAGATGGCGAAGGTGCGTGACCTTGCGAACGAAGGCGAGCGGCGCAAGCAGGTCGAGCGCATCCGCGCCGAGTCGGGCACGCGTATCGCGGAAATCCTCTCTCCCGAGCAGCGCGCTGCCTATGAACGGCTGCTCGGCGAGTTGGGGGGGCGCGGCTCCGCTGCCTCCACCGGGCGCATCTGGATCCAGGATGAAAGCGGCCAGCCCAGAGCGGTCGAGGTGCGCACCGGGCTCTCGGACGGCACCAGCACCGAGCTGGTGTCAGGGCCGCTGAACGAAGGCGACGGCGTGATTCTCGGCGTTGCGGAAAAGCCGGGCGAGAAGAAAGCCGGCGGCCCGACCGGACCGCGCCTGTTCTGATGGCGGCGGCGCTCATCCGGACGCGCGACCTCGCCCGTACCTATCAGTTCGGGGACACGGAGGTGCGTGCGCTCGACGGCGTGACGATCGAAGTCGGCACGGGCGAATTCGTCGCCGTGATGGGGCCGTCGGGATCCGGCAAGTCCACCTTCATGAACGTGCTCGGCTGTCTCGACCGGCCGAGCCGCGGCGAGTACTTCCTGGACGGTCATGCGGTCGCGGCGCTCGCCGACGACGCACTCGCCGCGTTTCGCAACCGCTACATCGGTTTCGTGTTCCAGAACTTCAACCTGCTGCCGCGCACCAGCGCGCTGGAAAACGTCGAGCTGCCGCTGATCTACGCCGGCATCGCGGCGCGCGAGCGCCGGCTGCGGGCGGCCGAAATGATCGCCAAGGTCGGCCTGGCGGCGCGCGCCCATCACCAGCCGGCGCAGCTCTCCGGCGGGCAGCAGCAGCGCGTCGCAATCGCGCGCGCCCTGGTGACGCGGCCCCGGCTCATCCTCGCCGACGAGCCGACCGGGGCGCTCGATTCGCGCACCAGCCTGGAGATCATGGCGCTGCTGCAGGAGCTGAACCACGCGGGCATGACGGTCGTGATCGTGACGCACGAGACCGACATCGCGCGCTTCGCGCGCCGCGTGCTCAGGTTCCGCGACGGGCGCATCGTTGCCGACGAGGCCAACGACCCCTTGGACGCGGCGCGCATGTTTGCCGAGGAGCCGGCGCACGCATGAACCTCCTGGCACTGCTGCGTGTCGCCCTGCGTGCGCTCGCGGTCAACAAGCTGCGCAGCCTCCTCACCATGCTCGGCATCATCATCGGGGTCGGCGCGGTGATCGTGATGATCGCGGTCGGCTCGGGGGCCCAGGCGCGCGTCGAGGAGCAGATCCGCTCGCTCGGCTCGAATCTGCTGCTGATCCTTTCCGGCGCCACCACCTCGGGCGGCGTGCGCATGGGCTTCGGCTCCAACCTCACCCTGACCGAGGACGACGCCGCGGCGATTCCGCGCGAGATCCCGGAAGTCATGGCGGCGCCGGCGCTGCGCGGCTCGGCGCAGATCGTGTGGGGCAACCAGAACTGGTCCACCATCATCTTCGGCGTCACGCCTGAATACCTCGAAGTGCGCCAGTGGGAGATCGCCGCGGGCCGCAGTTTCGATGCCACCGACATGGCCGGCGCGGCCAAGGTGTGCCTGGTCGGACAGACGGTCGCCCGCCAGCTCTTCGGCGGCGTCGACCCCGTGGGGCAGTCGATCCGCGTGCGGCGCGTGCCTTTCACGGTCATCGGCGTGCTCGTAGGCAAGGGCCAGAGCATGATGGGGTCCGATCAGGACGACCTCGTGATCATGCCGATCAGCACCGCGCGCAAGCGCGTGCTCGGCGCCGCCAACCTGGCCAAGCAGCGCAGCGTCGGCACGATCTGGGTCAAGGTGCCCGAAGGCAACGACATGAAGGCTGCCGAGGAGCAGGTGCGCGGGCTGCTGCGGCAGCGCCACCGCCTGCAGCCCGGTCAGGACGACGATTTCTCGCTGCGCAACCTCGAGGAGGTGGCGGCCGCGCAGGAGGCCTCGAGCCGCGTGCTGGCGCTGCTGCTCGCGGCGGTCGCGTCGGTGTCGCTGGTGGTCGGCGGCATCGGCATCATGAACATCATGCTGGTCTCCGTCACCGAGCGCACGCGCGAGATCGGCCTGCGGCGCGCCGTCGGCGCGCGCACCCGGGACATCCTCGGCCAGTTCCTGGTGGAGGCGGTGACGCTCTCGCTGATCGGAGGGCTCGCCGGCATCCTGCTGGGCGTGGGGGCGGCCTACGCCATCGCCCAGTTCGCCGGCTGGCGCATCGTGCTTTCGCCGGACGCGGTCATCCTCGCGGTCGCGTTTGCTTTCGCGATCGGCGTGTTTTTCGGCTTCTACCCGGCACGCAAGGCCGCGTACCTGAATCCGGTCGAGGCGTTGCGGTTCGAGTGAGCGGCGCGTTCGCGGCAAGGACATGACCGGCTGGCGCGAACGGCTGCTGGCAATGGCCTGGGTGCTCGGGGTCGCCAGCGTCGCGCTGCTGCCCGATCCGGGGGCGGTGATTCCTTCCGCGACCTATTATTTCCGCGACTTCACCCAGACTTTCTACCCGCTGCGCCACTTTCAGGCAACTGAACTCGCGGCGGGCCGGTTGCCGTTCTGGAATCCGTACGTGCACGAGGGCGAATTCATGCTGCCCTCGTTCTACCCGCTCGACCTGCTGCATGTATTCAACTCGAGCCCGGAGTTCGTGTCCTGGCTTCTCACGCTGCACCTGCCGCTGGCCGCGCTTGGCGCTTACGCCCTGGGACGCGAGCGCGACATGTCGCGTGCTGCAGCATTTGCTGCAGGCAGTGTCTATTCGATCGGCGGCTTCGCACTTTCGAGCGTCAACCTCTATACATTTCTGCAGGCGCTTGCGCTTGCGCCGTGGGTTCTTCTCGCCTTGCAACGGAGTGCATCGCGAGGGGGACGCTGGATCGCCGCCGCAGCGCTCGCACTGGCAATCAGCCTGACCACGCTTGCCGTGGAAATCGTCGGCCAGGTGGTGGTCGTGGGCCTTTGCCTGATGTGGGCGCGCGAAACGAGATACGGCGAGCCTTCGGCGAATCGAGCATTTGCTCGTGCAGCGGCGGCCCTTGTGCTTGGCGCAGGCCTGGCGGGCGTACCCATCGCGGTCGCGATCGGCGTCGTTCCCGAAACCGTGCGTGGCGTCGGATTCGCCGCGCAGGAGGCCGGAGGGTTGTCGTTGCCACCCCTGGCTCTGTTGCAGACTGTAGTGCCGTCCTTGTACATGTCGCTCGCGCGGCCGTTCGAGGCCTGGTGGGGAAGTACGATTTTTCTCGACGGCCCACCCTACTTCGTCAGCATCTATAGCGGCGTTCTGGCGCTCTCCGTCGCCGCGGCGGGCAGCGCTGCGGTGCCGCGCCGCGAACGCGTCGTGCTGATCGCGCTCGCGGCTCTCGGCGCCTGGTACGCCATCGGGCCGCAGGGCGGATTGTGGAACCTGCTGCACGAGCTGCCCTTTGCGAACGCGTTCCGCACTCCGGCGAAATCCCTGTTTTCGGTTCATGTCGCGCTCGTGCTCCTGCTTGGTCACGGAATCGACCAACTGCGAGCCGGTCGGTCATGGCGCTGGGTCGCCGGGTTCGGCACGGCTGGCGCTTTGCTGGTCGCCGGTATCGGGGCGCTTTCCCTTGTGTCCAGCGACGCCGTGACTCCGTGGCTGCAACTCGACGCGCGCGCGCGGCACGAATTCGTCGCTGCGTTCCCACGTGACGCCCTGTTCACCGCCGCAATCGCCGCTCTCGGCGCTGGTCTCGCCGTCGCCGCGATGTGCCGCGGCGTGAAACCGGGCTTGGCTGCAATGATCCTCGTCGGCCTGGTCGTGTTCGACCTGGTGCGCGCCGGCGTCGGGGTCAATCGCCAGGTCCCGCCGCTTTACTTCGAGCTCCTGCCGGGGGTGGCTGCCGAACATCTCGATCGCCTCGATGGAGGACGTGTATTCGCATTCCCGGCAACCCGGAGCCGCACCTTCAGGGCCTGGCTCGATGCCCGCTCGTCCGACGCCGACCTGTGGGCGTTTTACGCGATGCGCCAACAGCTCGATCCTTACAGCAACTTGATCGACCGGATCGAGACCGCAGCGTCGCTCGACCGGACGCGTTTCAGCCCGCTACTCACCGGACTGGCGTGGACCGGCCATGCACCGGAGGATCTCGCGAAGATCCTGCCTTTCCTGCGGCATGCCGGCGCGACCCGCATCACCAGTTTCGATCCTCTGGAGCATCCGGAGCTCCAACTGTTTCGCGTGGTCCCGATCGCTCGCACGGGGCTCGCTGTCCACATCTACGCGATCGGCGAGCCATGGCCGCGAACGCGCATCGCTTGCGGCGCTCGATATGCGCCATCCCGTGTCGAGGCCGCGTTCGCTGCGCACCAACCCGGTTTCGATTTCCAGCGCGAAGTCGTGCTTGAAGGGGTGTCGCCGCCGCCGTCAGGCGGCTGCACCAATGGCGCCGCGCGCACGCTCGCCCTGACCTCCAGCGACGAACGCTACGAGGCGCAAACCGATGGCGCCGGCTGGCTGGTAGTGCGTGCCACCCATGCGCGGGGCTGGCACGCATCGATCGACGGTAGCCCCGCGCCGGTCACTCGAGCCGACGGGCGTCACCGGGCGGTGGCCGTTCCTGCGGGACGACACGAAGTGGCGTTTCACTATCAGCCGCCGTGGCTGGTTCCTGCGCTATGGCTCTCCGCGTTCGCCGCGCTGATCGCGGCGATGCTGATCGCCCGGGGTCGGCTCGGTCTGCAGGGACGCGGAGCTCGCGAACGCTGACCGCGGTGTGCGCCGCGCGAGGGTTCCGGTCTAAGGCACCTCGACCACGATCTGCGTCGAATCGGGACCCATCAGGATTCCCAGCAACGGCCCATACGCGGGAAACGTCGTGAGGCGCCTGCCCAGCTGATCGTGCGCCTGCAGCGTCTCGGCGTAATTGGTCGCCACGACGAGCGGACATCCGGCGCCGTCGACCACTTCGATGGTGATTCGCCCGCTCCAGGGCCGCGCAGCGACCCGCTTGACGCGCGCGCGATTGCATTGCGGAGCAGCGGTTTCCAGCGTCGGGATAACCGACGCCGCGTGCGGATCGCCCTCGACCAGCCACAAGGTTTCACGAAGTCCGTCTGCGAGCGTGTCGCCGGAATCGCGCAACGCTGCCGCCAATGCGCTCGTATCGCCGATGCGCACGATCCGGTGCGCAATCCAGGCCTCGCCCGCGGTTCGGCCGAGCGATCGGACACGCGGAGTCCCCTCAACCATGGACACCTCGCAGCACAGGTTGTAAAGCTGCCGGAAAGCCGCGTACGCCTTGGTGCCGGGACGAATCGCGAGTGCCACCAGTGTCGGATCGTAGGGCGCCTCTTCAAGCGCGAAATAGAGCTGGAGCATGCGCCGCGAAGGCGCCCAGTACCCGTCAAGCGTGGACACTTTCATGGCGTACCCGGTATTCAGCCACATCCCCGCGACATCGAAATCGAATCTCGCGCGCGTGAGTGCGCTGGCCAGCCTCGGTTCCGCAGCCTTTACGGCATTTCCCAGCTGCTCGGCGGTCGTCACGAGTGCGGCTTGCGGCGTATACGGCAGGCGACGCTCGTTGAACGCCGCAAGCGTTGCTCCAGCCAGTGGGACCAGGAAGATCGTACAAGTCAGCCACTTCGCCTTGACCCTTCGGCTTGCGAGGACCACAGCCACTAGCGTCAATATCCAGGCCACGGCTTCGCGAACGCCGCTGGGCAGCAAACCGAAAGCCAGCACAACGCCGACCAGGGTCGCGACGAGCGCCGAAAAATTCGCGACGTCATCCGACGCTCCGTCCTGGCAGCGGAATCGCAGCACGATTGCCGCAACTGCCAGAACCGGAATCACCGCTGCAAAGGGAAGAAGTGCGCGCGCCGGAACGCGAAAGGCGGGCAGCAGACCGATCAGGTCGGGCAGCACAGTGGACACGGGAGCCACGTTCATGCTGAACAGGAGCGCGACGAGAGCGCACACGATGAGCCCGGCGCCGACGCTCTTGAGGGCATTCCACGGCATCATGACCAGGCCCACCAGCAGTGGACCGAACGCGTAGTTCAGTTCGTGCTGCAGCTGACTCGAGCGCCCAGTTGGGATCAGGTCTTTCGCCCATGGTATCGATGCGGCCCAGTCCTGCCAGGTCGAGGTGGCGAATCCGTAAGTCACCGACTCGGTACTCAAGCCTCGCGCGGCGTCGCTGCTGGCTGCGTGCCCCAGCATCACGGCGATGCTGGGTAGTGCCGCCAGCAGCGGAAGGGCGAGAACTCCGGCAATCCGAAGCGAGGCGCCCAGCCGATCGCGCGGCTGCGCCGCGGACAGGTGCATGAAGAGCGCGACGAGCACGACCCCCCCGAATACGGCGCCATAAAGGATGATCTGCTGCCCGGTCGACTGCAGGGCATGCCAAAGCCCCAACACGACAAAGCTCGCCATCGAGATCGTCAGCGTGCGGGTCACCACCAGCACGACGGCGCAGAACGCGATATAGAACGCAATCGAGCCCAGAAGCAAATTGAGGTGGCCGTAGCAGATGCGCCAGGCGAGCACGGGGGCAAATGCCAGCACAATCCCTGCGCTGGCGCAGTCGAGCCGAGTCAGTTTCGGCTCCGCGCCACTCCACGCCTTGACGAGCCCGCGAATCGCGCCAAGGCCGAGAACCGCAATGGCCAGCTGGCAGAGGAAGACGAACGAGTTGTACGCCGCGAGCGGCGTAAGTCCGATTGCCAGCGATGCGCGGAAATACGGTAGCGTGAGATTGCCGAACGCGTCGGCCATCTTTACGCCGCCCATCAAATCGGGGCGATAGCGAAGTCCTGCGCCGCCTGCCGCGGCGAGATCCCGCAGCGAGGTGAACACCTGCAGGATCGCGTCATGCCCGGAAACCAGAGTGCCGGGCGACCATTCCAGCACGACTACCCAAATGAAGGGAATGAGCGCCGCAAGCAGACCTGTCGTTCCCAGGTCATGTCGCTCCCGCATCGATGCGCTGAGGCCGACCCAGTTCCGGTTCCACGGACCACCCGGATTTTGCATCGCAATCGCGCTATAGCCGCAAACGCGAACGCAGCGAACCGAGCCCGGTCTGGTTGCCGGTACTCCGGTAAAGGTCTTCGAGCGCCGTTACCGCGCGGTTGGACGATACGGGCCAGATGGACACGGCAGTCTCGAGTTCCTCGATCGCACCAAGCCTGTCGCCGCGCTCCAGTCGCAAGTAGGCGCGCAATTCGAACACGCGAGCCCGGTCGTTCTTCTCGGCGTCGGCTGGCATCGACTCGGCTGCGCGGGCCAGATGGTGGGCGAGTTGGCCGACGATGTGGCCCCGAGGGTTGGCCAGCAAGCCTTCGGCGACGCCAAGCGCGCCATGGAAATCGGTAGACACGTCCTGCAGGCAGCGAAACCGGGCTGAACCCTTCGGTTCGGATGGCGCATGGGTCATGGCCAGCAGTCCCGCAATCCGGCGCCGCAGCTCTCGCTGAACAAATCCGGTCCACGGGTCGGTCTCGGTTCCCGGGATGAGCGCCCGCGAGCAAAACTGAAGAAGTTGATCGGAAATCTCGACCGGTGTCGTCCTGGCGCCATTGGCTGCCGACTTGTCGACCAGGAAGTAAAGCCCCCGGTCGATCTGCGCAAGACCATCCGGAAATTCGCGTGTCGAGGCGACGGGCCGGGAAGCTCCCTCTTCCATGGCACGCAGCGCTTGCGCCATCTGCTGCGCTGACGTCCTGACCGGGTGGAACAGGCGGTTGCCGAAAATCAATCCCTTGGGGTGGACCAAAGTGATGTCCGGGCGTACACCCTCGATCATGTGAAAGTAACCGATCGCCCCGATCTCGGCGTCCTGGTGGACCAGCAGAATCGCGTTTGGCGGCAACGAGTGCAGCACCGTCATCGCGTACTGCCTCGACCAGTCGTAGCCGGCACGCAAGTTCACGCGGCTGCCGGACCAGAGCATGATCAGAATCACCGTCAGCGCGGCGAACGCCCGCAGCCATGGTTTCAGTTGATAGTTGTCTGCCAGCCAGGCGAAACCCAACCCCATCCAGAGCGCGACGACGCCGTATGCCGGCAACGGGTAGACGTGAAAGACGTGCTTGTAGATCGCGCTGTAATCGAACCCGAGCAACAGGATCAGGCCGACCGACGGCAGCAGGAATGCCGTGAGCAATGCCGTCGAGATGCGGCGCCCCAATTGCCGCCACTGGATGCCGGCGCCGATCGCGGCGATGATCGTGCCGGCCGCGGCGAACTGGATGAAGAGCTGCTCGCCGAATGAGCCGAAATATCGCACGCGGTCGCCCCAACCGGCGCTGGGGGAGACATCCACGCCCCGGTAGCCTTCCCGGCTGACGAAGAACCAGAACTCGCGCAACGAGTCAATCGGCCCGTAGTAGCTGATCGGCAACTCCGACCACGACCTGACGACCATCCATGCATACGGACACAATCCGAGCCCGACCATCGCTACCAGGAGCGGAGCCTGTTTCAGCGCGTCGCGCCGGAGCGGCCAGAGCAGGATCGCCAGCCCAGGTGCCACCAGAAGCATCAGCGGCCAATGGTTGCTCAGACTCAAGCCGAATGCCAAAGCCAAAACGGGAAGCAAAGCCCGGTGCCGTGCGGGCCGCGCGGTGCCGGCGTCAACAGGGCAGGCGCGCAGCGCCGCGTGCATGAGTCCGAACGCAAACAGGGTATTGAGCGTGTACACCTCGGCGATGATCGATTGCGACCAGAACACGGGCGAAAGGCCAAGACCGAAAGCAGCGACATAGGACGGAAGCAGCGCGAGGCGCAGCGCGCGCGCGCATAACCATAGCGTCGCCACGCTCAGTCCCCCCAGGACTGCGCTGAGGAGATGCATGCGATACGCGACTGTTCCCACCGGAAGGAGGGTGAAGGCCTTTCCCAGCAGCGTATGCAGCGGATACCCCGGCGGATGCTCGATCCCGAGGAAGTAGCCCGTCAAGATGAACGAGCCGTCATCCTCCAGCGCCACGGTGCGCGGCGCGGTGGTGGCGTAGAGGATGCAAAGCAATGCAGCGACAAGTCCTGCGTGCAGCCAATCCGCAGGCGAGCGATGTCCGGTTGTTGCGTCCCTTCGCATCAGGTGCGCCACGACAGTTCAGCCGCAATCCAGAAAAAAAAAGGCACCCCGAAGGGCGCCTTTTTGTGAACTTCGATGTGCGCTCAACTGCCGCGGCAGGAACCCGGGAGGTACTTCGCATTGACGTTCGTACCGGTACTGCCGCAGGTCCAGCCATACAGACCTGCACCCATGTCGCCCGGCGTTGTAGCTGCCGCACCAGCAGACTTGAGCGGCGTCAGCGTCACCACGCTGCCATTGACCATCGTGCCGATGCCTTGCACCTCGGCAGTCACCACCCCGTTAATGCTGGTGTTGACTTTGGCGACATACTTGGAGCCTGAGGCCGACTCGCACCCCCAACCGTCCGCAGCAGGCGTCACGCCGCCGGTCTGGTAGACCTCAGTGATCGATGTCCGGCAGGCACTCATCGCCAGAATCACTTCGGACATCTTCGCACGCACCGTATAGTCCTGGTAGGCGGGCAGAGCTACCGCCGCAAGAATGCCGATGATCGCGACAACGATCATCAGTTCGATCAGCGTAAAGCCGCGTTGTAGCTGTTTCATTCAGATCTCCTAGATGGTTGGGTTGTGCTGCAGTTACGATTGGTATTCAAAGCAATCCTCGTGCCAATCAGGTTAGGAAAAAAAGCTCATTAAGTCAATATATTAGAGAATCCAGGGTGACTGCGAACGACAGCAGGTGACAATATTTGTCATTTGGTCTCCTTCACGTCGCCCGACCTGGATTCGACCACGATCGTGGTCAACAACTCGTGCACGAACGCGTCGACGAACTGGCTCGGGTAGCCCGCATCGAGCAAAGCCCATTTGACGCGGTTGCCGAGCCTCGCCTTGCGGTACAGATTCAGCTTGTTGCCGCGCGCAAAAGCAATCACGCGTGCAAACAGCGCCTGATGGATCTTGCGCAGGCGATCGGCCCCCTTCTTGGCCGAAAGCTCGATGCCCGTCGGAGGGAATCGTTGCCGCACGTCCGCCACCAGCACATCCGCAAACTCGTCGATATCCTTCGACTTGAACCACGCCGGGATCATTGCCAGGAACCCTCGCACCAGGTACGCCACATTTCGCGGTAAACAGCCTCCAGATCGCGCGTGAACTGCAGTTCGTCCATCAGCGCCGACTCCTTCAGCCGGCCGCGCAGGGACTTGCGCAACTTCGCCACGCGCCCCGCGTCGCGCGCAAATCCTACCGCAAGGCCGACGTATTCATCAGGCGTTTGCGCAATCCACTCCGGCAGGCCCGCAGTCGACAGGATGCTTGCCGCGCTGCGCGAGGACGATCGCGATCCGGGAAGCGTGATCACCGGAACGCCCATCCAGAGCGCGTCGCACGTCGTCGTTCCTCCGCTGTAGGGCAGCGTATCGAGCGCGATGTCCACCGCGTCGAAAGCGCGAAAGTAATCGGTCATCGCGAGGTACGGCCGCACGCTCACTCGGGGTGGATCCACCCCAAGCCGCATCAGATCATCGAGCAACGCGTGACGCGCATGGCCGTCGGGAACGCCAACCACGACGAGACGCGCGTTCGGCAACTGCACGAGAATCCGTGCCCAGAGCAGGCGCACCGAGCGCGACAGCTTCGAGGCCTGGTTGAAAGACCCGAATGTGACGAACCCATTACTCGCCACCGGAGCGATCGCGGACGGCTCTGCGGCGATGAACGGCCGATAGCACCATTGGCTACGCGGCAGCCACGCCAGCCGCTCGGTATGTTGCGGCTCTGCCACGCCGGGCGGATCCGAGTACCGGTCCGTGATCCGGCAGTGCATCCGCGTCATCCCGGTCGAGTTCAGGTAGCCGAGCCAGGTCGCCTGGACCGGCGCCGGGCGCTGCGCGAACAGGGCCAGATTCGGAATACCCGAATGTCCCGCGAGGTCGATCAGGATATCGATCTCGTCTCGATGGACCAGGTCGGCCAGCTCACGCTCCGACATCGACCCCGCGTCGCGCCACACGTCCGAGACGCCGGCCAGCCGGCGCGTGAACTCATCCACGCGGCTTCCGGTGGAGTAGCAATAGGTCTCGAACGCGCTGCGGTCGTGACGCTCGAGAACCGGGGTGAGGAAAAGCGTCACGACGTGGTAACAGAAGTCGCCGGAGACATAGCCGATGCGCAAGCGTCTCGCGGGATCGGTGGAACGCCCGAACGGTTCGAAGCGGGACGGGTATGCGCTCTCGATCCTCACCCCGAAGGCGCGGTGCCTGGCAAACAATTCGTCGCTCTGCACGCCGTCATGGCAGTTCAGCCCGAACAGTTCAGCCGACTCGAGTTCGAAGCTGTCGGGACAGTGCCCGCGCGCCGACCGGTACAATTCCAGCGCTTCGCCGACGCGGCTCTGGCCCAGCAGGACGCTGCCGAGCATGTGCTCGGCGCGGAAATACGCCGGATCGATGGCGAGCGCGCGCCGGAAAGCGGCCTCCGCTTCATCCAGCTTCTGCTGCTTCTTCAGGATCAGGCCGTAGTTGTAGTGCGCGTCCACCCACTGCGGAAAAATCTTCAGGGCGGCCGCGAGCTCGCTCGCGGCTGACGCAAGATCGCCTTGCGAGTCGAACAGGTGAAATAGCGCAGCACGGATTCCCATCGCGTCCGGTCGCCGCGCCGCGGCAGCGCGCAGCAATCGGCCGGCTTCCAGCATCGCCCCTTTCGCCATGAGCAGGATCGCAAGCTCGTAGTTGGCGTCCGGATTCTCCGCATCGAGTGCCTGGGCGCGGCGCAGCGCCGTCTCGGCGTCGTCCGTGCGGTCGAGCTTCTTCAGCAGCAGCCCGTAGTGGTACCAGGCGCCGAAGTCATCCGGCCGCAGGCGCAGCGCGGACTCGAGGGCAGTGCCGGCTGCCGCAGTTTCACCCCTCGCATCGAGCGCTCCGGAGAGGATGATCAGCGCCTCGGGAAACTCCGCCTTGCGATCGAGCGCGGCGCGCAGATGCTCCTCTGCCGGCGCCGACTGCCCGCCGGCCAGAAGCAACCGGCCCAGGTTGTAGTGTGCATAAGGGTCGGCCGGGTTGACGGCGATTGCGGTCTCGAGGGCAGCGACCGCGCCCGCGCTATTCCCGCACGCCTCGAGGCCGATGCCGAGATTGAGATGCGCCTTGGCGTAACGCGGTGCGGCTTCGACCGCCGCCCGATACCGTCCGCTGGCTTCCTCGGGCTGGCCGGCCTGCTCGGCCCGGTTGCCCTGTTCGATCAACCGGTCGGCGATCTGCTCAGCCGGCTCAGGCGCGGCCGCAACGTTCCCGGGCGCCCGGTCACCGAATTGCGCCAGCCGATTCAGCAGATTTCGCAGCATGGCGGCGTCGCCTCGCTCCGGCCGTCGTGCCGCGCGGCGCAGGCCGGCGCACTAAGGCAAGTAGCCCGGGACCTTGGACTCGTCCACGGCGTCGATCTGGTCCTTGCTCATGTATTCATCCGCATAGCGCTGATAGACCTTCCTGCGCACGAAGATCTCGAACAGGTCGGGATCGATGTGGCCGTTGAGTCTGAACTTGCCCAGAATCTCGAGGGATTCGGTCAGGGTCTTGCCCCTCTTGTAAGGACGGTCCTTGGCGCTCAGGGCCTCGAAGATGTCGGCAATGCCCATGATGCGCGCCTGCACCGACATTTGCTCTCGCGTCAGTCCCTTCGGATAACCCTTGCCGTCCATGCGCTCGTGATGACCGCCGGCGTACTCCGGCACGTTGCGCAGATGCTTGGGCCACGGCAGCGCCTCCAGCATGTTGATCGTCGAGACGATGTGGTTGTTGATGATCTTGCGTTCCTCCGGCGTCAGGGTGCCGGCCCTGATGATCAGGTTCTTGCTCTCGTCGTCGCTGAGAAACGCGGCGTCCTTTCCGGCGACATCGGTCCAGCGGTACTGCGCGATGCGCTGCACGCGCTCGATATCGGCGTCGCGCATCGCTTCGCCGCCGACATTGCAGGTTCTCAGGAAGGCGCGGTCCTCGTCCAGCAGCCGCAACCGCTCGCGCCAGCGAGCCTCCGCCGCGTCGCGCTCCGACTGAGGCGCGCTGCGCGCCGTCAATGCGGCCTGCTCCCTGAGCGCCGCGATCTCGGCATCGCGCTTGAGGACCTCGAAGCGCGTGTCGACCAGGTGAATCCGGTCGTAAATCGTCTCGAGCTTGGTGGCCTTGTCCACCACGTGCACCGGCGTGGTGACCTTGCCGCAGTCGTGCAGCAGGCCGGCGATCTTGAGTTCGTAGCGGTCGCGGTCGCTCATCCTGAATTCCGCCAGCGGGCCCTCGGCCGCTTCGTGCGCCGCTTCCGCCAGCATCATGGTGAGCGTCGGCACACGCTGGCAATGCCCGCCCGTGTAGGGCGACTTCTCGTCGATTGCGGTATTGAGCATGTTGATCAGAGACTCGAACAGCTCCTCGAGCTGGTTGATCAGCATCCGGTTGGTGAGCGCGATCGCCGCCTGCGACGCGAGCGATTCCGCAAGCCGCTGGTCGGAGTGCGAGAAGGCGCCGATCTCTCCGGGCCGGGCACCCTCGGCGTTGATCAGCTGCAGCACGCCGATGATCTCGTTCTCGTGGTTCTTCATCGGCACCGTGAGGAACGACTTCGAGCGGTAGCCGGTCTTCTTGTCGAAATTGCGCGTGCCGGAAAAATCGAAGCCCTGCTGGGTGTAGGCGTCCTCGATGTTGACCGTCTTGCCGGTGAGCGCGGCGTACGCAGCCACCATGCCGTGATTGGGCCGGCCCTGCGCGTCCTTCAGCTGGATGGGATAGAACGGTATCGGATTGCCGCTCGTGCCGCCGAGATAGAACTTGAGGCTGGTCGTGCGCATGATCTCGAAGCGCAGCGTGCCTTCCTCGGTGACGCGGTACAGCGTGCCGCCGTCGGCACGCGTCACCACCTTGGCCGCGGTAAGGATCGACTCGAGCAGCCGGTTGATGTCGCGTTCGGCCGACAGCGAGGCGCCGATCGAATTGAGCTGCTCGAGGCGGTGAACCAGGTCATCCGCCGGCGCCGCGGCCTCGAGGTCCGGATTGGGCTCCTGCGCGCGTTCGACCGGGCTGCTCATGGTCTGCCGCCCGGCGTCATTTGATGCACACCGCGCGCACTTCCTTCATGTGCGTGATGCCCATCAGGACTTTTTCGATGCCGTCCTGCTTCAACGTGCGCATGCCCTCTTCCAGGGCCACGGCGACGATCTGCGCCACGCGCGCATGTTCCTGGATGAGCTTCTTCAGCGCGTCGCTGGCGACCAGCAGTTCGTGCAGGCCGCAGCGGCCCTTGAAGCCGTTGCCGCCGCACTTGTCGCAGCCCACGATCTTGTAGAGCGTCAGCTGGCCGCGCTCGTTGCCGTAGTTCTTGAGCCAGTCCTTGTAGACGTTTTCCATCGCCGCCTTCGGGTCCCTCTTGAAGGTCTCGGTGTTCAACAGCTCCTCGCAATACTCGCTCAGCAGCGACTTGATCTCCGCGGCCTCCGGCGTGTAGGGCTGCTTGCAGGAGCACAGGCGCTTGGCGAGGCGCTGCGCCAGGATGCCGAGCAGCGCGTCGGAAAAGTTGAACGGATCCATTCCCATGTCGAGCAGGCGGATGATCGACTCCGGCGCCGAGTTGGTGTGCAGCGTCGCGAACACCAGGTGGCCCGTGAGCGAGGCTTCGATCCCGGTGCCGGTGGTTTCCTTGTCGCGCATCTCGCCGACCATGATGATGTCCGGGTCGGCGCGCAGGAAGGCGCGCATGACGGCGGCGAAATCGAGTCCCGCCTTCTTGTTCACCTGCACCTGGCGCAGTCCCTTCTGCGTGATCTCGACCGGATCTTCGGCGGTCCAGATCTTGGTGTCCGGCGTATTGAGGTACTTGAGCACCGAATGCAGCGTGGTGGTCTTGCCCGACCCGGTCGGACCGCAGACGAAAAACAGGCCGTAGGGCTTCTCGACGGTCTTCTTCAGGTTCTGCTCGTTCAGCTTCGTGAGGCCGAGCTTTTCGAGCGGAATCGGCTCGCCCGCGGCGAGCACGCGCATGACGATGTCTTCGACGCCGCCCTGCGTCGGGATGGTGGCGACGCGCAGTTCGATGTCGAGCGGCCCGAATTTCTTGAACTTGATCTTGCCGTCCTGGGGCTTGCGCTTTTCCGAGATGTCCAGGTCGCACATGATCTTGATGCGCGCGACGATGGCGTTGCGGTAACTCGCCGGCACCTCGATGTACGGCCCGAGCGCGCCGTCCTTGCGGAAGCGGATCTCGGTCTTGGCCTTGCCCGGGTAGGGCTCGATGTGAATGTCGGTGGCGCCCTGGTTGTAGGCGTCGATGATCACCTTGTTGACCAGCTTGACCAGTTCGTTGTCCGCGGCCGCGGACACGTCGTCGGAGGACATGCTGTCGATCGATTCGCCGGTTTCGTCGTCGAGTCCGGCCAGCATCTCGCCGATGTCGCCGCTGTCCACCGACTCGGCCCCGTAGAACTGGTTGATGGTCTCCTTGAAATCCTTCTGCGTCGCGACGCGGTACACGATCTTCGCCTTCGGGAACACGTTGGCGGCGATGCGCGAGCTGCGAATGCGTTCCGGATCCAGGCACAGCACCACGAGGCCTTCCTTGGTGTCGTCGATCGGCAGCCACTGGTTCTGCTCGACGTACTCGCGCTTCAGGTTCTTCAGCAGGTCGAGCGGCTTGATGCGTTCGGGCTTGAACGCCTCGTAGGGAACGCCGAAGAACTTCGACAGCGCCTGGCCGAGCGCCGGGATGCGGACCTGGAACTCCTCGATCAGCACCTGCTCGATGTCGAGCGCCTTCTTGCGCGCCTGGCGCGCCGCCAGCTCGTACTCGCCCGCCGAGAGCACCGCATCGGTGATGAGAAACGCGTATTTGGTGCGCACCGCCTGCGGCCGCTGGCGCTGCTTGAAGGCGATCGCGAGCGTCTGCGCGAGTTCGGCCACGCCCTCCTCGGTGACGTGCCCGAACGGCATGCCGGCCTTGCTGTTGATCAGCTGGATGACGCCGACCAGCTCCTGGGCCTGCACGTCCATGATCGGCGCTACCAGCATCTGCTTGGTGCGGTAGCCGGTGCGCTTGTCCACCTCCTGCAGGAAACGCAGGTTGGGGTTGATCGCCTTGAGCTCGGCGTCGTCGTAGACGTCGCGGATGTTGACCATCTTGCGCGACAGCGCCACATAGCCCGCGATCGAGTGCTCCGCGACCGGCAGCTTCAGGTCCTTGAAGGAATTGAGCCCGGTCTTGAGCTTGGACACGATCGACTGCTTGTCTTCGGCGAGGGAATAAATCGTCAGCCGGTCGGCGTTGAACAGAGTACAGATCTCCGCGCTCAGCTCCAGCATGATCTCGTCGATGTTGCTGGTGGCATGGATCTTGTTCGTGACCGACTGCAGCTGCTTCTGCGACGCCAGCCGCGCGCTTACGTCCGGCTGCGTGCTGGATTGCTGGCTAAGTACTGCGCTCATCACGATCCTCCGGGCCCCGGGCTTTGCCAAGGGATGGAACAGTTTATCCTAGACTCGGGCGCGCAAGGCTTCAAACGCCGCCGCTGCGCCAGGGCTCGGGGCGCAGCGCCGCGTCAGCCGGCGCTTGAGCGCTGCGTCGCCCGCAATCCGCCTTCCAGCAGCCAGACCTTGAATCCACGCTGCGCAAACAGGAATGCCGCGGCCGAGCTGCGGCGGCCGCTCTGGCAATACACCACGTACTCGGTTTCGGGGTCGAGCACCGTGAAACTGTTGCGCACCTCGCTCAGGGGTACGTTGATCGCGCCGGGCAGCCGGTCATGCTGATATTCGGACGGATAGCGCACATCGAGCCACAGCGCGCCGCGTGCGACCCTTTCGCGCGCTTCGGCCCACCGCAGCCGATGCAGCAGAGGCTCGGCCAGCAGGTGCGTGAAGTCCCGCTTCGACAGGCGCAGCAGTTCCCCGTCGGTGAGCATCGTCACGGTCGCGTTGCGCCTGGCCTCGGACACGAGCGCTTCCTCGCCGAATGCGTCGCCGCTGCGCAGCTCGGCAACCGCCATCCTGACGCCTCCCACCACGCGCTCGACCTGGCACTTGCCGGATTCGATGACATAGAACCAGTCGCCCTCTTCGCCTTCCCCGATCACGACCTGGCCGCGCGGCATCGGCACCCGTTCGAAGCGTTGCAGCAACTCCTCGATGCGCGCCGCGGGCAATTGCGCGAACACGCCATGGCGCAGGTTTTCGAGCGAGAACGCCCCGGCTGCGAAACGCGGGTCGCCGCGCACGGCCTCGCCGATCACCGTGGCCGCTGCGCCACCCCCGGCGGCGACCTGCTCCCACGTGATGACGATATCCAGCGCGTCGTCGTCGATGACCAGCAGTTCGAGTTCGGTGATCGCCTTGGAGCGCGCTACCGTCATCTGGCGGCGGTTCAGCGGATGCAGGCCATCGCCGCTGCCGCCCACCACCACGAGCGAGCCGCCGCCGGCAAAGGTCAGCAGGATTTCGCCGCGCAGCAGGAAAACGGTATGGTCGGTGCCGGCATGTTCGGCGAGCGCATCGATGCCGCGCGGCGCACGCAGCACGCGGGTGGCCGCGGCCAGCTCGGCGAGCCGGCTCGGCGACAGGGCGGCAAGCGGCGCCAGCCGCCCCAGCCGGGGGTCGCCCGCGGCAAGACCCGGACGCTCGGTGCCGGACATCGCCCTAGAACTCGATCACCTGTCCGTTTTGCAGCATCCGCGGGCTGAACTCGCCCACGCACTCGTCGATCTCCTGCATCGTGAGTTCGATCTCACCGGGCTTCAGGTGGGTGATCCAGATGTCGGCATCGCGCTCCAGCTTGCGCAGCTCGTCCGCCAGCATCGACGGGCACAGGTGCTTGGAAACCTCGGCGAGTTGACGTTCCTTGTTGGAAAACGCGGTTTCGATGATCAGCGTGCGCAGATTGCCGATGCGGTTCACGACGCGCCACAGATTGTCGTTCGGCCCGGTGTCGCCGGTGAACACCAGGCTGCCCTTGCCGCTGTCGAGGTGATAGCCGACCGCGGGCACGGTATGGTTTGCCGGCAGCGGCGTGAAGGCGCGCCCCGCGATCGTCACCGTGCGCCCGATCTCGATCTCCTCGTAGCGCATGAACGGCGCCTCCGGCGTCGGGATCACGGCGAAATCGGGCCAGATCGACCAGTTGAAGAGGTGGTTCTTCAGGATCTCGACGGTGGCTGCGGTGGCATGCACGGTGATCGGTTTGGAGCGCATGCCGCCGACCGTGTCGACGAGGAACGGTATCGAGGTGACGTGATCGAGGTGCGAGTGGGTGACGAAGACGTGGTCGATGCGCGTGAGTTCCGCGAGCGACAGGTCGCCGACGCCGGAGCCCGCGTCGAGCAGGATGTCGCCATCGACGAGGAACGAGGTCGTGCGCAACTGCCGTCCCCCGATTCCGCCTGAACATCCGAGCACGCGCAAGCGCATCGGCCGCGCCTATTTCTCGGCGAACACGGTGACGCCGGTCCAGCCGGCGGGCGGCGGATTGCGGCGAAACTCGGTCACACGGTCGGCGTACAGGTGGTAGAGCTCGCACTCCGGATTGATGCGCTGCAGGTTGAGCAGGTTGAGTTCGACCGCGTCCCATTGCTGCGCGCGGTAGGCGCGCAGGGTCTGCTGCCAGAGCTTCAACTCCTCGAGGACCTTGCGCTCCACCTCGCTGTCCGGCCCGATCGGCTCGAAGATCGTGATCGCCACGTCCTTGCCCTTGACCTTGATCCGGTCCACCTCGCGGAACACGATGTCCTTGACCGCGTTGCGCGTCGCTTCGCCGACGAGGATGCCAACGCCGTAGGTCTTGGTGCGGCCTTCCAGGCGCGAGGCGATGTTGACCGCATCGCCCATCACCGTGTAGGCACGGCGGATCTGCGAACCCATGTCGCCGACGCGCACGTTGCCGCTGTTCAGGCCCACCCCGATCTTGAGCTTCGGCCAGCCGCGCGCCACGAACTTGTCGTTCAGCACCTTGCATTCCTTCTGCATGGAAAGCCCGGCGAGCACGCCATTGCGCGCGTGCTGGGCGTCGTCCACCGGCGCGCCCCAGAAGGCCATGATCGCGTCGCCGATGTACTTGTCGAGCGTGCCGTGATGCCCGCCGCGGATGATCTGGCTCATCGTCGTCAGGTACTCGTTGATGTACTCGCGCAGCTCCTCGGGCTTGAGCGCCTCGGAGATGCTGGTGAAGCCGCGCACATCGGAAAACAGGATCGTGAGCTCGACGGCGCGCGGCTCCATGTTGTACTTGCCCGGATCCTCGGCCATCTTGTCCACCAGTTCGGGCGGCACGTACTGCCCGAACAACTCGGTGAACTGGCGCTTGGAGCGCGACTCCACGAAATAGCCATAGGCCATGTTCAGGGTGTAGAGCGTGATGATGGTCAGCAACCCCGTCGCCATCGGCAGCACGGTGTGGATTTGCGTCCAGACGGCGACGCTCAGCCCGACCCCGGCGGCCAGCGCGCCCGCCGAAACCGCCGTGGCCCACAGCGCCGAAAGCATCGGCACCAGGATCGACAGGGCGACCCCCGAGACCACCAGCAGGATCACCTCGGCGCCGAGCATGTACGGCGGTCGCTGCTTGATGCGCCCATCGAGCATGCCCGAGATGACGTTGGCGTGTACCTCGACCCCTGGGTAGACGCTCGCCACCGGCGTCGAGCGCAGATCCTGCAGCCCCGCTGCAGTGGTGCCGACGAGTGCAATCTTGCCCTTCAGCTTTTCAGCCGGCACGCGCTCCGCGAGCACGTCGGCCAGCGAAATGTACGGGAAGCTGGACTTGCTGCCGCGGTACGGTACCAGGGCGCTCACCGTGTCATCGACCGGGATCACGAGCGGTCCCACCTTGAGCCATTCCAGCCCCGAATAGCCGCGGTGCACGAATCGGTCCGGCGGGAAGCCCGGTTCCACTTTGGGGAAACCGAGCAGCGTGCGCATCATCGCCAGCGACAGCGCCTCGTAGTAGGCGCCATCAAATTCCACCAGCATCGGCACGCGCCGCACGATGCCGTCGGGATCGGTATAAGGGTTGAAATGACCGGCAGCGGCCGCGGTCTTGAGCAGCTGCGGCAGGTTGCCGCCGTAGCCGTCCCACACCGTGAAACCGATGTTGCGCCCGCTAAAGGTGCCCTTCGGCAGCACCGGCTCCGGAATCGCGGCGATGCGTTTCGCCCCCGCCTCGTTGTTCAGGTAATAGCCGAGCACCACCGGCCGGCCCTTGAGGCTCTGGGCGAACAGCCCGTCGTAATCGAGCTTGGACCGCATTTGCTCGAACGCCTGCTGGAACGCCGGAACCTCCTTGAGCTCCTTTTGCGCGAACTGCTCCAGCGTGCGGATCCCGGAAGAATAGTCGGCCTCCGCAAACACCACGTCGAAGCCCACGATCGCGATCCCGTACTTGTCGAACAGCTTGTCGATGAGCCGGGCCATCAGGTCGCGCGGCCACGGCCAGTGGCCCAGCTCCTGAAGGCTCTTCTCGTCGATGTCGAGAATCACGATGCGCTCGTCGACCGTGCGCGGCATGGTGACGACAAGACGCGCGTCGTAGATGATGTTGTCGACCTGCGTGATGAAGCCGATCTCGTAGAGCCGCGCCGCATGCCCGAGAAACAGCAGCGACACCAGCAGCCCGAGCACGATCCGGACGATGTGCTGTTTCACGCGGGGGCTCTCGGCAAGACCGGCGCGGCCCGGAGGAAGGCGCGCAGGGCGGTCAGCCCTTGAAGAAGAATTCCAACTTGATGCCGGCGAGCTCGATCAGGTCGTGATCCTTGAGCGGATGCGGCGCGGTGCCGATCGTCTGGCCGTTGACCGACGGTTGCTGCGCGCCCTCGACGTGAGTGATGAAGTAGCCCTGCGGCCGGCGGGTGAGCACCGCGACCTGAACGCCGGGCCGGCCGAGCGTAGTGAGCGGCTTGGACAATTCCAGTTCCTTGCCGGCGTTGGCGCCCGAGAGAAGCTGAATCGCCGCGCTCAATGGTTTCGGCGCAGCCGCAGGCGGCTTCGGGGCGGCCGCGGGCGCCAGCGCAACTGGTGGTGCCGGGGTCGCAGCAGCAGACGCTGCGGCCGCAGCCGCGGCAGCCACGACCGCCACCGGTGCGGCCTCCTTGTCGGCGACCCCGGCCGCCACTGCGCTCGCCGCCGCCTGCTTCACAGCGGCTGCGCGCACGGCCTCGGCAGCTCCAGCCTGCCCGCCCACCGCCATCGCCTTCGCCTGCTCCGCCATGGCGCGCATCGCCGACGGGCGCAGCACCATGGTCTTCTCGAAATCGGCCTTCTCCGCCGCGGGCGCCGCGGCGGCAGGCTGCGTCGCCTCCTGCACGTACTTGAGCTTGTACTTGCCCAGTTCGATGACGTCGTTGTTCTGCAGGAAATGCTTTTTCACCGCTTGGCCGTTGACCTGCGTACCGTTGGTGCTGCCCAGGTCCTCGAGAAACGAATCGCTCTTGATGGTGACGATCGCGGCGTGCTCGCCGCTCACGGCGAGATTGTCGATCTGGATGTCGTTGTGCGGCTTGCGGCCGATGGTGATGCGCTCCTTGGAGAGCGTGATCTCCTTGAGCACCTGCCCGTCCATGCTGAGTATCAGTTTCGTCATGTCCGATCCCTGGGAAACTATTTTAGCCACGCCAAGAGCTTGCCCATCACGCCGCGCGGCCCCGGGTAGTCCCTCAGGACGCGCACGAGTATAACCGATACGTTGTCGCGGCCGCCGTTGTCATTGGCCATCTGCACCAGCTGCTGCGCGGCGAGATCGAGGTTGCTGCCGAAGGCGCGCAGGGCCTCCCCGATGTCTTCATCGGCGACCATGTCGCACAAGCCGTCCGAGCACAGCAGGTAGAGGTCGCCCGGGCGCGCATCGTATTCGTGAATCTCGGGCTCGACCGCCGGGTCGATGCCGAGCGCGCGGGTCACCAGGTTCTTGTGCTGCGCATGCTTGGCCTGCTCGGGCGAGATCAGGCCGGCATCGATCTGCTCCTGCAGCAGCGAATGATCGCGCGTCACCTGGCCGAATTCGCCGTCGCGCAGCCGGTAAAGACGCGAATCGCCCAGGTGCGCCACCAGCACCTTGTTGTCGTAGAACAGGCATACCACCAGCGTCGTGCCCATGCCGGCGTACTGCGGCTGGCTCTGCGCCGCCTGGAAGATCGAGGTGTTCGCCTTCAGCACCTGCTCGCGGACCAGGCGCGCCGCCAACGCGACATGGGTCGCCGAGTCGACCGCGTACGGCGGCGTCTTGCCGAGCAATTGGCGCAACTCGGTCGTGATCACCGTGGTCGCCATGCCGCTCGCCACTTCGCCCGCGTTGTACCCGCCCATGCCGTCGGCCAGCACGACCAGGCCGCTCGCCGCGTCCGCCGCGATCGAGTCCTCGTTGTGCGAACGGACCATGCCGGGGTCGGTGCAGCTGGCGATCTCGAGGGTCTGCGACAGATCCATCACGCTCGACTTACAGCTCGATGTCCACGCTCTTGACGCCGGTCGTCGCGGGCACGCTTGCGCCGCCGGCAAACGCCGCGCGCAGTTCCTGGGCAAATTCCTCGCCCGTCTGAATGCGCGCGTCCGGGTTCTTCGCCATCGCGCGCTCGAGGAACGCCGCCAGGGCCTCAGGCACATCCGGCCGGACCGACCGGATGTCGGTCGGCGGCTCGCTGGCGATCTTGAACATGAGCTGCGCCATCGACTCACCTTCGAACGGCAGCTTGCCCGAAAGCATCTGGTAGAGGCTCACCGCGAGCGAGAACAGATCGCTGCGGCCCTCGATTTTCTTGCCGGCGAGCTGCTCGGGGGACATGTAGGACGGCGTGCCGAGCACCATGCCGGTCTTGGTCTTGGACGAATCGGTGAGCCGCGCGATGCCGAAGTCGGTCACTTTCAGCGTGTCGCTCTCGGGGTGGTACATGATGTTGGCCGGCTTGATGTCGCGGTGCACGACGCCCTGGCGGTGCGCATAGCCGAGCGCCTCGGCCGCGCGCGCAACGATCGATACCGCCCTGTCCACCGGCAGCAGATTGCCGGGCTTGCAGAACGGCACCAAGTCGCCGCCTTTGAGCAGCTCCATCGCGATGTAGCACAGGTCGTGCTCCTCGCCAGCATCGTAGATGGTGACGATGTTCGGGTGCGACAGACGTCCCGCGGTTTCGGCCTCGCGGAAGAAGCGCTCTTTCACCTCGACCAGCTCGTCGGCCTCGAACTCCTGCGAAAGCGCCATGGTCTTGATCGCGACCACGCGGCCGATTTTCGGATCCTTGCCGAGATAGACGACGCCCATCGCGCCCTTGCCGAGTTCCTTCTCGACCTGGTAGCGGCCCAGCATAGGCTTCTCGACGGTTCCGCCCTCGCCGAGGATCGAGACATTGGTCCGCCCTGCCGTCGCGCCCCCGCCGAGCATCACGGTTTCCGAAAGCTGCTTGGCCCGTGAGAGCCTCTGCTCGAGGTCCCGGAACTTGGGGCTGAATGCGTGCATGTGGCGGAACACCGACTCCGCCTTGTTGAACTGGCGCTTGCGCTCGAAATCGAGCGCAAGGTTATACAGGTTGTCCATGAGTCCTTCGGACAGCGGCACCTGGCGGAATTTGTCCCAGGCCATGTCGAGCTGCCCCTGCCCCTGGTAGGCCAGCCCGAGCATGCGGTTCGATTCGGCCGAGGATTCGTCGGACTTGACCTTGGCGCCCTCGGTGACGATGAAGCGCTTGGACACCAGCGCGCCGTGCCCTACGAGGAGCAGGGTCGCCGGCAGCATGAGCTGAATCCAGATGCCGTTCCCCACCATCAAGGCGAAATGCAGGACGAGCAACACGACGAAGACGCCTGCCGAGATCGAAAGCGCCGGACCCGCCTTAAGGCGCGGCAGCAGCGCGATGAGGTAGGCGGCGACGAGAAGGATCACGAGTATTTCCACCCAGTAGCCCCAGCTCGGCGCGACGAAGAAGTGCTCCTGCAGGATCGAGGACACCGAGTGTGCGATTGTCATCACCGGGGGCATCGCGGGCGAGACCGGCGTCACCGAGGCCGCGCCGATGCCCGCCGCGTTGGCGCCGATCAGCACGATCTTGCCCGCGTACTTCGTCGCCGGAATCTTGCCCATGTACACGTCGTAGAAGGAGTCCACCGGGAAGGCTGCCCGCCCGTCGCGGTCCTTGTAGAAGTAGGTCTGCATCTGCAGCGCCGGGTCGGTGCGGATGCGCAGCTTGCCGAGCGATACGCTCTCGCCGGGCTGCACCTTGATGTCCGCGGGGCCCAGGTTCAGGCTTTTCGCGGCGATCATGATCGACAGCGAGGGAAACAACAGGTCGTAATGCTGGAGCGCCAGCGGCTCGGAGCGCACGGTCCCGTCCACGTCGCGCGGATTGTTCACATGCCCGACGCCGGACGCCGCCTTCCCCAGCGACTCGATCGGCACCTGCACCGCCGAGGTGGGTATCGCGACCGTCTGGTCGCCCACCTTCACGCCGGGGATCGCGTTCTTGAGAACGTATTCTGGAAGCGCCTTGTCCGGTTTGCCGAACGGGTTGCCGAGCGTGAAGTCCATCGACATCACCACGTTGCCCGCCTTGGCGTAGCTGTCGGCGAGCTTGCGGTCCGTGTTGAGCTCCCGCTCCGCCTCCTGGAGCAACGCGAGGATCGGGGAATCCGCCGGCGCCGCCGGCGCCGCGCCGTCGGCCGCGGGCGCCGGGACGGCCATCTTGGCGACCAGGTCCATCAGCTTGGCGACGTACTGGTAGCCCTTGTCGATCTGCGGCTCGCTAAGCAGGATCGTGCTGCCGACTACCTTCGCCTTTGCCCCGGCAAGGATGTCGGTCATCTTGGCGAGCACGTCGCGCTGCCACGGCCAGCGGCCGATGTTGGCGATCGAGGTCTCGTCGATGGCAATGACGATGACGTCAGGATGCGGGGTGCGCGAGGTCGCGACGACCCCGAGATCGTATGCCTTGCGTTCCAGGCTGGGGATCAGGTCGCTGAAGCGACTGAACACCGCGATCGCGAGAAACACGACGACGCCCAGGAACCAGTCGGCTCTCCAGAATCCGGCCTTCAAGGACTTGATCACCGGCTACCCCCTCTCCCCGATACGCC
>MERE01000180.1:0-44419 GCA_001771975.1 Betaproteobacteria bacterium RIFCSPLOWO2_02_FULL_68_150
CGACAGGCTGTGCCAGACCTTTCAGCGTGAGTTCGCCCAGCGGTTCGGCGTCGACCAGGTCTTCAACGAGATTCAGCACCCGCTGGCAGATCAGAATTTGGCCGGATTTGGCCTCAGTACAAAGACGCGAGGCCAGGTTGGGGATGGTGCCGATCGCGGCATAGTCGAAGCGGCCCTCGAAGCCGATCCTGCCCAGCGTCGCATAACCCTGAGCGATGCCGACGCCAAATCCGACCTCATGCCCTCGCCGGCGCCAATGCGCACCCAGTTCCGCGGCGCGCTCGCGCATTGCAACCGCCATGCGGATCGCGCGCGCCGCAGCATCCGGACAGGGTGTCAGATCGTTGAACAGCACCATCAGACCGTCGCCCAGGAAGCGCTCCAACGTACCTTCATAGCGATGAATGATCTCACCCAGTGCCGCGTGATACTCACGCAACACCTCCATCACTTCCTCCGGCTCGGCGGCTTCGGCCAGCGCAGTGAAGCCGCGCAGGTCACAGAACACCACCGCCACGTTGCGGCGGTGGCTCTCCAGCAAGTGGTCGTCCCCGGTGGAGATCACCAAATCGGCAAGTTGCGGCGCGAGGTAGCGCTTCAGGCGCCTGACGCGCTCGATCTCGTCGAGCTGCGTCGCCACACGCTGCTCGAGCGTCCGGTTCCATTCGGCCAGCTCGTCGGACTGGGTCTGCAGGCGGGCGGCCTGCTCCTGGACGGTGTCATGCAGCGCCTTGATGCGCAGGATGGATTTGACGCGCGCCAGCAGCGCTGCATGATCCACGGGTTTGGTGAGGTACTCGTCACCGCCGCTGTCCAGTCCCGCGACGATATCGCGCGAATCGCTCCTGGCGGTGACCAGGATGATCGGCATGAACGGCAGCGCGGGGTCAGCCTTCAGCAAGCGGCAGACCTCGAATCCGTCGCGCTTCGGCATCATGACGTCGAGCAGAATCAGATCCGGCCGATACTCGCGCGCGCTCTCGAGCGCCTGCTCGCCATCCACCGCGGTAACGATTTCATATCCCTGGCTGGCCAATCGGGTCTGCAGGATGTCCAGGTTGGCGGCGTTGTCGTCGGCGATCAGGATGCGTGGCGGCGATCTCATGGGGGTTGCACCGCGCCGACCCTCAGGTCAGCAGTTCCCGCACTTTGGCCAGCAATTGCCGCGGGCTGAAGGGCTTCGCGACGTAGGCATCGGCTCCCGCGGCACGTGCTTTCGCCTCGTCTTCGCTCAGTGCGTAGGAGGTGACCACGATGATCGGAATATGACGCAGGTCGGCATTGGCCTTGATGCGCCGCGTTGCCTCATAGCCGTCGAGCAGCGGAAGCTGCACATCCATGAGGATGAGGTTCGGGCGATGCAGCACGGCCATGCGAACGCCTTCTTCGCCGTTCACCGCCTCGACGAGATCGAATCCAGCGCTGCTCAGCAGGTCGCGCAGGATTCGCCGGTTGTCTTCCTGGTCTTCGACCACAAGGATGCGATGGGTCATGTTGACGCCTTGCGCCGGTCCGGGCGCACCAAAATCGTCCGCCGCTCCACCTGCAGCGGCAGCGTGAAATGGAATACCGATCCGCCTCCAGGCTCCGACTTCAGCCAGATCCGCCCGCCGTGCATCTGGATGATCTTTTTCGAGATCGAAAGGCCAAGGCCGGTGCCGCCCTTGGCTTTGGTGCTGGAGCTGTCGACCTGCTGAAACTCTTCGAAGATCCGTTGCTGATCCTCGGCCGCGATCCCTGGTCCGTCATCAGACACGGAGACGTGGAAGGCGCCATCGGCCACCTCCGCCGCCACCGCAATCTCGCCGCAGTCGCTGAACTTGATGGCATTGCCGACGATATTCAGGAGCACTTGAGTGATGCGGCGCTCGTCACCGGTGCCATGGGGCAAATCCCCGGCAATGTGGACTCTGCAGACGAGCCCCTTCTCGGCCATCAGCGATTCGGTTGCGGTCACCACCGTCTGGACCACTTGCTGCATCGAGTAATCGGCCGTCGAAAGGGTCAATTGGCCGGCCTCGATCTTGGACAGGTCGAGGACGTCGTTGATCAGGTTGAGCAGATGGCGCCCGTTGCTCTGCACGCGAGCCAGGATGTCGCGAATCTTCTCCGGCACGGCGCCGTAGATGCCGTCCTGGATGAGTTCCGTGTAGCCGAGGATGGCGTTCAAGGGCGTGCGCAATTCATGGCTCGTGTTGGCGAGGAACTGCGATTTATGCCGACTGGCCGTCTCCAGCTGCTGGTAGAGGCGCCCCAGCTCTTCGCTTGTCCGGTTGACATCGGCCGCCAGCGTGCCCAGTTCGTCCCGGTTGGCGACCTCCAGGCGCCGCGTGAAGTCGCCGGCCGCAATCTCGCGCAGGCGTGCCTCGATCTCCGTCACGGGCTCGACCACCGACGCGGAGATGAGATAACCGAGCGCCAGCGCCAGCGCGATGCTGCCCAGCGCAAAGATGACCAGGAACCACTGAGAATGAACGTACGCCTGCTTGCTTGCTGCGATGCTCGCGACAATGTCGGCCTCGGCAATGTTGACCAACTTGACGGTCGCGCTCTCGAGACGGTCAGCCAGCGGCCTCGCCTTCGCAAGCTGCATCTCCCGTGCGGCGCCAACCTGCCCGCCACGGATCAACCCGACGGTCTGGGTCACGACAGCGACGAACCGCTCGTAATCCTGCCGGATCTGCCCGATCAGCTCCGCTTCCTCTTTTGCCACGAACTGCAGCCAATCCAGGTCGTAGTCAAACTGGTTGAGCTGGCGCAGCGTCGCATCCAGCGTACGCTCCTCCGGCACCAGCAGCGCCGAGGCGACGCTGTAGAGCTGGTTGGTCGACTCGAGCTGGAGCCGACGGTAGGCAGCGATTTTGCGCTGCAGCGTAATCAACTCTTCGGTCTGCTGGTTTACGCTGCTCAGCGAGCGCAGGCCGACGGCCCCCACAATGATGAGCAGAGCCACCATCACGAGCAACGCCACCAGCAGCTTGGTCTGGACTCGTGCCGGCACACGGGCCACCAAAGCCACAAGCAGGCGTTTCATGCGCCGGGGGCAGTTCGAAAACCAGCAGGAAAATTCACTCGCCCTGGCCGCGTCCCGCAATGAGGAATCGGCGCACACATGAGGCACGCCGACCGGCGCAGCGCGTGACGGATGGGCAAATCATGCAATGGCGGATACTGCTCCCAGCGATATCGTTCAGGCAAGTGCAAGTGCAGGCTGTGACGCGGGCAGGCAGCCTGAGCCAGCGTCCATCGCATCGGGCGGAGAAACGCATCACGCAGGGTAGCAACTGGCGCATACTCGATCAACTCGACAAGGAGACGGAGCCATGACCCGACAGCGCTGGAGCCGGCGATGTTTTCTGAGCGCCGCGGGAGCACTCGGCGCGAGCGGTGTGTTGCATCCGCGGTTGGGATCGAGCGCCGATGCGGCTCCGGAAACGCGACGCATCCGCCTGGCGCGAGCTTCGGCGATCTGCTTTGCGCCCATTTTCGTGGCGGGCGATGGATTGCTTCAGGCCGAAGGCATTTCGGACGTGGCAATTGCCGATGCGCGCCCTACCACGGTCGCGGCATTCCAGGAAGGTATCGCGGATATCGGCGCCACCGACGTGCCGACGGCGCTTGTCAATCTGGACAAGGATGCGGACCACATCGTCGTTCTCGGCGGCATGCATTCGGGTTGCTATGAATTGTTCTCGGCTGGCAACGTACGCAGCATCCGCGAATTGAAAGGCAAGAGCATTGCGGTGCCCGGCTTGGGTTCCGGACGCTATCTCACGCTGTCTGCGATGCTCTCGCACGTAGGTCTGAATCCTCGCAAGGACGTCAACTGGGTATCGCATCCGGCACCGGATGCGATACGCCTGCTGGCGGAGGAAAAGGTGGACGCGTTTCTGGGTTTTCCACCCGAACCGCAGGAGTTGCGCGCAAGAAAAATCGGCCGCCTGATCCTGAGCACGACCACGGACCGGCCATGGTCAGGGTATTACTGCTGCGTGATCGTCGCGCGCAGGGACTTCGTACGCTCGAATCCTGTCGCCACGAAGCTCGCGCTCAGGGCCATATTGAAAGCGGCCGCGCTGTGCACGAACGAACCCGCGCGCGCGACGCAGACGCTGGTGAAGCTCGGACTGACACAAAAGTATGAATACGCACTCGAAATGATGAAGGAACTGCCATATTCGCGCTGGCGCGCATACGATACCGCAGATTCGATGCGTTTCTATGCGCTGCGACTGCTTGAAGCCGGGCTGATCCGATCGACGCCGCAGAGTCTGATCGCACGGGGCGCGGACCTCCGGTTTCTGGATCAATTGAAGGGCGAACTGAAGGCGTGATGGGTGTCGCGCCGCGCCTGCCGCCTGAAGCTAGCTAGGCCGCCAGGCGGTACCGCCCGTTCTCGAGCACGATTGCGCCGGTTCGCATCAGCCGCTCGAGGTGCTTGCCCATGATCGCGCCTTCGCCCCACTCGTAGAACTCCTTCGGCTCGCGCGGCTTGCGGTACACGATCCATTGGTTGACGATCTCGTCCATCGTGCGCGGCACGGCGAGGCAATCGAGCAGCTTCGCCTCGCGCTCGTCGATCACGGCGCGATAGCGCCCGAATAGCGCGCTCACGTCGCCCTCGAAGTAGCCGGTCTCATGGCTCGTCAGCCAGACGCGCGCCGGGATCCGGCGCAGACGCTCGATCGACGCCATCAGCTCGTCGAGCGACGAATCGCGGTCGCCGTACCACGGGCCGAAACGCGTCAGGTCGTAGTCGCCCATGAAGAGCACCGCCGGCTCGCGGAAGAAAAACGCCAGATGTCCGGGCGTGTGCCCCGGTGTAGGAATGATCTCGACGCTGCAGCTGCCGAGGTCGATCACTTCGCCCGGCCGCAGCCAGCCGCTGGCTTTGCGCGGCTGGTAGTGAAATTCTTCCACCAGCGTCTTGCGCCAGTAGCTGCGCTGCGACTCGCCCTGCATGCCGTACCAGTCCATGAACGACTCGACGCCGGATAGCGGTTCGGCCTCGAGCGGCGACTGACGGAAGGGTAGGTCCTCGAACAGGTTCATTCCCGCGATGTGGTCCTCGTGCCAGTGCGACAACCACACCTCGCGCACGCCCGGACCTTCACGCAGCGCCTTGAGGTGGTCGCGGTCGGCGCCGGTGTCGATCAGCACACCGGCGTCCTCCACGTAGACGCAGTTCACGAAGGGGTACTTGCCGCGGTTGCCCCCGGGCACGAAGCGGACGGGACCGATGCTGCGCTCTTGGCTCATGCCTTGCCTCGGTTTCCCCTACGGGAGCGCGCGGCGCTTGCGCGAGTTGCACGAGCCGACGTCTTCGGTCGAGGCCTTGACGCGCTGACGTCCGGCCGCGGGACCGTCTTCTCTGGTTCTGGTTTTCTGCGGTAGAGCACGAGCACCTTGCCGATGTGCTGCACCGGCTGCGCCGCGCAGCGCTCGCAGATCGCCGCCATGGCGACGTCGCGCGCCGCGCGCGCAAGGCCCGCCGCGCGTACCTTGATCAGCTCATGGGCGGCGAGCGCGCGTTCGATTTCGGCGAGCACCGCGTCGCTCAGCCCGTCGTCGCCGAGCCACACGACCGGCTCGAGCGCATGCGCGCGCGCCTTGAGCGCCTTGCGCTCGGCGGGCGATAGCGAGTCGCCCGCGCTCATGCGGGAAACCGTTGGCGCAGCTTCACCTTGCAGAACTTGCCGGTGGAAGTGCGCGGGATCGCATCGAGAAACTCGAAACGCTCCGGCAGCTGCCATTTGGCGAAGGCGCTCGCGAGATGCGCGCGCAGCTCTTCCGGCGTGGCGCACTTGCCCGGCTTGAGCACCACGCAGGGCAGCGGCCGCTCGCCCCACTTCGCATCGGGCACCGCGATGACCGCGGCTTCCTGCACTGCCGAATGCGCCATCAGCAGGTTCTCCATGTCGACCGAGCTGATCCACTCGCCGCCCGACTTGACCAGGTCCTTGCTGCGATCGGTGATGCGCAGATAGCCGTGGGCGTCGAGCGAAGAGCGAAGCAATGCCGGGCGAGCGACTTGTCGGGCAGGCGGCTGACGATCCCGGATTCGGCGTACAGCCGGCCGGCGCGCTCGAGCAGGTGATCGAGCGACAGCGGCACGCGCTGCATGGTCGAGCGGATCACCGATTCACTATCATTCCGCATGAAAGTCATCGTACACTCCCGGCCGGAGAATACCTGAGGCATTCACTTGGAGGAGGAGACCATCATGAAGCGCATGCTGATTCCGGTCGCAACCCTGATTTCCGCCAAGATCAGTACCAACCAGGACGACTTCGCGCCGATCGAGTCGGTGCAGCGGATGCGTTTCGACGGCAAGCAATGGAACTTCTTCGGCGAGGTGATGGGCAAGTGATGCCGGCGCACTGACGCGATCGCGGCGCATGACTGGCGTGACTCGTTTGGGCGATGCCGCCCAGTCGCAAACGCGGGACCTGAGGGCCGCCATCAGCGCGCTGCGCGCGGAGCTCGAGCAGCTGCAGGAGCGCCTGGCGAACGCGCAGACCGACGCGGCGACGGCCGTCGGCGCCGATGTGGCGCAGTTGAAAAGCACGATCGCGGCGCTGCGCGGCGAGCTCGAACGCGAACGCGCGCTGCGCGACGACGCGGTGCGCGAGGCGCAGGGCGCCCGCCAGGCCGAAGCCCAGCAGCTCAAGGCGACGATCGGCACCCTGCGCGAGGCGCTCGACCAGGCGGGCCACGACGCCGAAGAGCGCCGGCGCGAGGCGGGCGCTGCGGCGAAGGACGAAATCGCCCAGCTGCGCGCCGCTGCAACGGCGCTGCGCGAGGCGCTCGAGGCGGCGCAGGCGGCGCACGACGAGGCCGTGGCGGCGCTCGAAAAGCAGCATCGCGCCGAAATGGCCGAGCTGCAGGCGACGGTGCGCGCCCTGCATGCGCGGTTTCACGGTGCGGCGGGCGGCAAGACGAAAGCGAGGTAGCGGTGCCAGACAGCAAGACGCGAGCGGGCGCCCAGACGGGCGCGTTGCCGGAGCCGGGCGGCGCAGGCCGCGCGTCCGGTAAGGGCGGCGACCGCAGACGCCTGAAACTGCTCGAGCTGTTGCTCGACGTTTCGCGCCGCATGGCGCGTTTCGGCACGCTCGACGAAGTGCTGCACGGGTTGATCGAGATGACGGCGACGGAACTCGACGCCGAGCGCGGCTCGCTGTTCCTCAACGATGCCGCCACCGGCGAGCTGTATTCGCGCGTCGCCAAGGGCAAGCTGCGGCGCGAGCTGCGCCTGATGAACAACACCGGCATCGCCGGGCATGTGTTCAGCACCGGTGAGCCGCTGATCGTGCACGACGCCTATGCCGACGCGCGCTTCAACCGGGCGATCGACGAGCAGACCGGGTTCAAGACGCGCAACATTCTTTGCGTGCCGGTGCGCACGGTGACGGGCGAGATCATCGGCGTGGTCGAGGCGCTCAACAAGCGCAAGGGCAAGTTCAAGCGGCGCGATCTGGACCTGCTCGAGGCGATGACCGCGCAGGGCGCGCTCGCGCTGCAGGGCGCGCAGGTGATCGAGCGCATGCAGCAGATCCGCGCCCAGGAGCGCGAATTCGTCGAAGTGGTGTCCGAGGTCACCGCTGACATCAAGCTCGGGTCGCTGCTGCAGCGCGTGATGGGCGAGGCGACGCGCATGCTGAACGCCGAGCGCTCGACCCTGTTCCTGAACGACGACAAGACCGGCGAGCTGTGGTCCGAAGTGAGCCAGGGGCTGGAGTCGATGCAGATCCGGCTGCCGAACAGCGTCGGCATCGCCGGCGCGGTGTTCACGAGCGGAAGATCGATCAACATCCCGTATGCCTACGCCGATCTGCGCTTCAACCCGGCGTTCGACCAGAAGACCGGCTACTTCACGCGCTCGGTGCTGTGCGTGCCGATCGTCAACAAGCAGGGCCGCACGATCGGCGTGACGCAGGTGCTGAACAAGCACGGCGGGCCGTTCAGCGAGGAGGACGAGACGCGGCTGCGCGCGTTTACGGCGCAGATCTCGATCGCGCTGGAGAACGCGAAGCTCTTCGCCGACGTGCAGAACATGAAGAACTACAGCGACTCGATGCTCGAATCGATGTCGAACGGCGTCATCACGCTGGACGACACCGGCCGCATCGCGACCTGCAATGCCGCCGGCCTGCGCATCCTGCAGCTGCGCGCGGACGACATCGTCGGCCACCCGGCGGCGGAATTCTTCGCCGGCGACAATGGCTGGGTGCTCGACAAGTTGAGGCGCGTCGTGGAGACCGGCGAGATCGACGTTTCGGTCGATGCGGCGCTCGCCGTGCGCACGGAGCGCATTTCCACCAACCTCACGCTGCTGCCGCTGCTCAGCACCGACGCCAAGCGCCTCGGCTCGATGATGCTGATCGAGGACATCAGCAACGAGAAGCGCCTCAAGTCGACCATGGCGCGCTACATGGACCCGGGCATCGCCGACCAGCTGCTGGCGAGCGGCGCCGAAGCGCTCGGCGGGCAGTCGCTGCTGGCGACGGTGCTGTTCGCCGACATCCGCAACTTCACCACCTTCAGCGAGCAGCTCGGGCCGCAGGGCACGATCGCCTTCCTGAACGAGTATTTCGAGCTGATGGTCGAGTGCATCCAGCGCGAGGGCGGCATGCTCGACAAGTTCATCGGCGACGCCATCATGGCGGGGTTCGGCGTGCCGGTGCCGCGCGAGGACGACGTCGACCGCGGCGTGCGCGCCGCGATCGCGATGATGCGGGCGCTGCGGGCCTGGAACGAGCGCCGCGCCGCCGAGGCCAAGCCCGCGGTGGACATCGGCATCGGCCTCAATACCGACCAGGTCGTCTCCGGCAACATCGGCTCGAAGAAGCGCATGGACTTCACCATGATCGGCGACGGCGTCAACCTCGCCTCGCGCCTGGAATCGGCCTGCAAGCAGTACGGTTCGCACATCCTGGTGAGCGAGTTCACCTACGAGAAGCTGCGCGGCACCTACCGGGCGCGCAAGCTCGACCGCATCGTGGTCAAGGGCAAGACGCAGCCGGTGGCGGTCCACGAAATCCTCGAGTACCACGACGACGCCTCGTACCCGCAGTTGAGCGAGGCGCTCGGCATCTTCCGCGACGCGATGAAGAAGTACCGCCAGCGCGAGTTCGCCGCCGCCGCCGGCCTGTTCGAAAAGGTCGTCGCGATCAATCCGCGCGACCGCGCCGCGGCGCTTTATGTCGAGCGTTGTGCGCGGCTTGGCGCGAATCCCCCGGGGGAGGATTGGGACGGGGTGTGGCGGCTCGAAGCCAAGTGACGGATGGTGCGCTCCCAATCGAGCCGGCGATGGCTGCAACGGCACGTCGCTGACCCTTTCGTGCGGCGCGCGCGCGAGGCCGGCTACCGCTCGCGCGCGGCCTTCAAGCTGCTCGAGATCGACGACCGCGAGCGCCTGCTGCGCCAGGGCGCGAAGGTGGTCGACCTGGGCGCGGCGCCCGGGGGCTGGTCGCAGGTCGCCGCCGAGCGGGTGAAGCCCGGCGGCCGCGTGATCGCGGTTGATCTGCTCGAAATCGCCCCCATCTCCGGAGTGACCGTGTTGCGCGGGGATTTCTGCGCTGCGGCGGTAGAGGAAGCGATCGTCGCCGCTCTGGGCGGTGGCAAGGCGGATGTGGTGCTCTCGGACCTGTCGCCGAACCTGTCCGGGATCGCCTCGGCCGACCAGGCGCGCGCCGCCGTGTTGCTGCGCGGCGCGATCGCGTTTTGCCGGCGGCAGCTCAAACCCGGCGGCGCATTTCTGGCGAAGGTGTTCCAGGGCGAGGAGTTCGCCAGCGTGCTGACGGCGCTGAAGGCGGTGTTCCGGGAGGTGCGCACGCGCAAGCCCGCAGCATCGCGCGGCGAATCGAGGGAAACCTATTTGCTCGCCCGCGGTCTGATAGAGCCTTGAAGGGAAAGCCTTTTTTCTCTGCGAAAACGGCGTAAGATGATGCGTCCGCGAGTTTCTGAAGAAGGAGCAAGTGCTTGAACAATATGCTTAAAAACCTGGTCATCTGGCTCGTCATCGGGCTCGTGCTGATGACCGTGTTCAACCAGTTCAATACGCGGCAGCTGGTGCAGGCACCGATGGAGTATTCGCAGTTCATCGAGGAGGTGAAGGCGGGACGCATCGCCAAGGTGACGATCGAGGGGCGGCAGCTCAAGGCCACCACCACCGAAGGCAAGCGCGTCACGAGCTATTCGCCGGGGGACATCTGGCTGGTGTCCGACCTGCTCAAATACGGCGTCAAGATCGAAGCCAAGCCCGAGGAGGAGCCTTCGCTCCTCATGAACATCTTCGTGTCGTGGTTCCCGATGCTGCTGCTGATCGGGGTATGGATCTTCTTCATGCGCCAGATGCAGGGCGGCGGCCGCGGCGGCGCGTTCTCGTTCGGCAAGTCGAAGGCGCGCATGCTCGACGAATCGACCAACACGGTTTCCTTTGCCGACGTGGCTGGCTGCGAGGAAGCGAAGGAGGAGGTTTCCGAGCTGGTGGAATTCCTGCGCGACCCGTCCAAGTTCCAGAAGCTCGGCGGCCGCATCCCGCGCGGCGTGCTGATGGTGGGCAATCCAGGCACCGGCAAGACGCTGCTCGCGCGCGCCATCGCGGGCGAGGCCAAGGTGCCGTTTTTCTCCATCTCCGGGTCGGATTTCGTGGAGATGTTCGTAGGCGTCGGCGCGGCGCGCGTGCGCGATATGTTCGAGCAGGCGAAAAAACACGCGCCGTGCATCGTGTTCATCGACGAAATCGACGCCGTGGGCCGGCAGCGCGGCGCGGGCCTCGGCGGCGGCAACGACGAGCGCGAGCAGACGCTCAACCAGCTGCTGGTGGAAATGGACGGCTTCGAGGCTTCCGTGGGCGTGATCGTGATCGCCGCCACCAACCGCCCCGACGTGCTCGACCCGGCGCTGCTGCGTCCCGGGCGCTTCGACCGCCAGGTGGTGGTGCCGCTGCCCGATATCCGCGGCCGCGAGGAAATCCTCAAGGTCCACATGCGCAAGGTGCCGCTCGCGCCGGACGTCAAGCCGGACATCATCGCGCGCGGCACCCCCGGATTTTCCGGCGCCGACCTCGCCAACCTGGTGAACGAGGCGGCGCTGTTCGCGGCGCGCGGCAACAAGCGGCTCGTCGACATGGACGACTTCGAGCGCGCCAAGGACAAGATCATGATGGGCGCCGAGCGCCGCTCGATGGTGATGCCCGAGGAAGAACGCCGCAACACCGCCTACCACGAGGCCGGGCACACGGTGGTGGCGCGCCTGCTGCCGAAGACCGACCCGGTGCACAAGGTGACCATCATCCCGCGCGGCCGCGCGCTCGGCGTGACGATGCAGCTGCCCGAGCACGACCGCTACAGCCAGGATCGCGACCGCCTGCTCAACACCATTGCGGTGCTGTTCGGCGGCCGCATCGCCGAAGAGATTTTCATGCAGCAGATGACCACCGGCGCGGCAAACGATTTCGAGCGCGCCACGGATCTGGCGCGCCGCATGGTCACCCACTGGGGCATGTCGGACGCGCTCGGCACCATGGTGTACGGCGAGAACGAGGGCGAGATCTTCCTCGGCCGCTCGATCACCACGCACAAGAACGTGTCCGAGGCAACGATGCAGAAGGTCGACCAGGAGATCCGCAGCATCATCGACACCCAGTATGCGCTGGCGCGCAAGCTGATCGAGGACCACCGCGACACGGTGCGCGCGCTCGCCGAAGCGCTGCTGGAACTCGAAACGCTCGACGCCGACCAGATCGCCGACATCATGTCCGGCAAACCGCCGCGCCCGCCCAAGTCGAGCGCCTCGCACGGCGGTTCCGGCGGCAGCGCCTCGAACGACGGCACGCAGGCCGCCGCCGCGCCGGCTACGGGCTGAATCCGGTATTTCCCAGGCCGGCGGGCAGCTGAGCTGTGGACGCTTCGAGCTGCCGCTCGAGCGCCCGCTCGTCATGGGCGTGCTCAACGTCACGCCCGATTCGTTCTCCGACGGCGGCCGCTATTTCGGCGGCGCGCGAGCCGTTGCGCGGGCCTTTGCCATGGTCGAGGAAGGTGCGGACCTGATCGACATCGGCGGCGAGTCGACGCGGCCCGGGTCGGCGCCGGTGGCGGAGGCGGAGGAGCTGCGGCGCGTCCTGCCGGTGCTCGAAGCGCTGCACGCGGTGCCGATTCCGCTCTCGGTGGACACGCGGCGCCCAGGCGTCATGCGCGCGGCGCTCGCGGCGGGCGCCTCGATGGTGAACGACGTCGAGGCGCTCGGCGCGCCCGGTGCGCTCGAGGCGGTTGCGTCCAGCGCTTGCGCGGTATGTCTGATGCACATGCAGGGGCGGCCCGCCACCATGCAGCAGGCGCCGCATTACGCCGACGTCGTGGGCGAAGTGAAGGAATTCCTCGGCCGGCGTCTCGACGCCTGCGAAGCGGCGGGAATCGCGCGCGCTCGCCTGGTGATCGATCCGGGGTTCGGTTTCGGCAAGGCCCTGGCGCACAATGTCGTCCTGCTGCAGCGCCTCGGCGAGCTGGCTGCGCTCGGCGTACCGGTGCTCGCGGGGCTGTCGCGCAAGTCGATGCTCGGCGCGATCCTCGGACGGCCCGCGGCCGATCGAACCGCGGCGAGCCTCGCCGCCGCTTTGCTCGCCGCGCAGCAAGGAGCGAAAATACTGCGCGTCCACGACATCCGGGAGACCCGCGACGCGCTCGCCGTCTGGCAGGCGCTCGCCACGCCATGAGCAGATCGTATTTCGGCACCGACGGCATCCGCGGCACCGTAGGCGCAGCCCCGATGACACCGGAGGTGGTGCTGCGCCTCGGTTACGCTGCCGGCAAGGTGCTCGCCGGCCGCGACGGCCAGCATCCGGCGGTCCTCATCGGCAAGGACACGCGCATCTCCGGCTACATGATCGAGGCGGGGATCGTGATCAGCGCGTCGCACAACCCCTACCCGGACAACGGCATCAAGTTCTTCTCCGGCGACGGCTACAAGCTGCCCGACGCGGTGGAGGCGGAAATCGAGCGCGCGCTCGACGCGCCGATGGGCTGCAACGAAGCGGCCAGCCTCGGGCGGGCGCGGCGCATCGACGATGCGCAGGGCCGCTACGTCGAATTCTGCAAGTCGACCTTTCCGGGCGAGCTCGACCTGAAGGGGATGCGCATCGTGGTCGACTGCGCCCAGGGCGCCGCCTATGACGTGGCGCCGCACGTGTTCCATGAACTCGGCGCCGATGTCGTGCCGATCGGGGTGGCGCCCGACGGCGTCAACATCAACCAGGCCTTCGGCGCCACCTCGCCGCAGACGCTGCTCGACGAAGTGAAGCGGCAGCACGCCGACCTGGGGCTCGCGCTCGACGGCGACGGCGACCGCCTCGTGATCGCCGATCGCGAGGGCAGGCTCTACGACGGCGATCAGCTGCTCTACGCGATCGTGAAGCACCGGGCGGCAGCCAACCGCATCGCCGGCGTCGCCGGCACGCTGATGACCAATCTCGGCTTCGAGCAGGCGCTTGCCCGCATGCAGCTGCCGTTCGCACGCGCGCGGGTGGGCGATCGCTACGTGCTCGAGCTGCTGCGGGAGAAGGGCTGGCAGCTGGGCGGAGAGAACTCGGGCCATATCATCTGCCTGGACAAGCATACGACCGGAGACGGCATCATCTCCGCGCTGCAGGTGCTCACCGCGATGCGCGAGCGCGGCCGCACGCTCGCCGAACTGACCGCGGATCTGGTGATGCTCCCGCAGGTGCTGCTCAACGTCGAGGTGCCGCGCGGCTTCGACTGGAAGCAGCATGCGGCGATCGCCGCGGCGCAGTCCCGGGCCGAGCGTTCGCTCGAGGGCCGCGGCCGGGTCCTGCTGCGGCCCTCGGGCACCGAGCCCGTGCTGCGCGTGATGGTCGAGGGCGAGCCCCGCGAGGCGATCGACGCGGCCGCCCGGGAGATCGCCGCAGCGGTGCGTCAGGCAACGGGGACTTGATCGAAATCAAATTGGCCGTGGCTATCTTGCCCAACATGTCGCCACGATGGAATCAGTCCAGTCCGACGTAGCCATAGTCGGCGCGGGGGGCGCGGGTTTGCGCGCCGCGATCGCGCTGGCGCAGTCCGATCCGAAACTCCGGATCGCCTTGATCTCGAAGGTCTATCCGATGCGCAGCCACACCTGCGCGGCCGAAGGCGGTGCCGCGGGGGTGATCAAGCCCGACGACAGCCTCGAGCATCATTTCAACGACACCGTGGGCGGCGGCGACTGGCTGTGCGACCAGGACGCGGTCGACTATCTGGTGCAGGAGGCGCCCAAGGAGCTGATCCAGCTCGAGCACTGGGGCTGCCCCTGGAGCCGCGAGCCGGACGGCTCGGTGGCGGTGCGGCCCTTTGGCGGCATGAAGAAGCAGCGTACCTGGTTCGCCGCCGACAAGTCGGGCTTCCACATCCTGCACACGCTGTTCCAGACCTCGCTGCAGTTCGCCTCGATCGAGCGCTTCGACGAGTATTACGTCACCGAGCTGCTGGTGCACGAGGGGCGCTGCGCCGGTGTGGTCGCGATCGAGATGCGCAGCGGCCAGATGCGGCGCTTCGATGCCCGCGCGCTGATCATCGCCGGCGGCGGCGCCGGCCGCATGTTCCCGTTCACCACCAACGGCGCCATCAAGACCGGCGACGGCATGGCGCTCGCCTACCGCGCCGGTGTCGCGCTGAAGGACATGGAGTTCGTGCAGTACCACCCCACCGGGCTGCCGAGCACCGGCACGCTGCTGACCGAGGCCTGCCGCGGCGAAGGCGGCGTGCTGCTGAACAAGAACGGACGCCGCTTCCTGCAGGATTACGGCATGGGTCCGGAGACGCCGCTCGGCAAGCCGGTCTTCAAGACGATGGAACTCGGCCCGCGCGACCGCGTCAGCCAGGCGTTCTGGCAGGAGCAGAAAAAAGGCAACATGATGCCGACGCAATGGGGCGACGCCATGCTGCTCGACATGCGCCATCTCGGCGAGAAGACGATCAACGAGCGGCTGCCGCTGGTGCGCGACATGTCGATCAGCTACATGGGCGTCGACCCGGTCACCGACCCGGTGCCGGTGCGGCCGGTGGTGCATTACATGATGGGCGGCATCGACACCGACACGCGCGCAGCAACGCGCCTGCCGGGGCTGTTCGCCGCCGGCGAATGCGCCTGTGTCAGCATCAACGGCGCCAACCGTCTGGGCTCGAACTCGCTCACCGAGCTGCTGGTATTCGGGCGGCGCGCGGCGCTGAGCGCGCTGGAGTACGTCAAAGCGGGCGCGGCGCCGGTGAACGAGGGCGCGCGCGCGGCGCTGGCCACTGCGGCGCAGGGGCGCCTGCGTGAGCTGATGCAAAGGAGCGGCAGCGGCGAAACCGTTGCGGGCTTGCGCAAGGAGATGATGCAGACGATGGAGCAGAACGCGGGCATTTACCGCACCAGCGAAGGCCTCACCGAGGCCTGCGCCAAGCTCTCCGAGCTGCGCCGGCGCTATGCACGCATCGAGCTGCACGACAAGACCAACGTTTACAACACCGACCTGCTGCAGGCGCTCGAGCTGGGCTCGATGCTCGATTGCGCCGAGGCGGTGACGCAGAGCGCGCTGGCGCGCCAGGAGTCGCGCGGCGCGCACCAGCGACTCGATTTCACCGCGCGCGACGACGTCAAGTTCCTGCGCCATTCGCTGGCGCTCTACGCGCAGAACGAGCCGCCCCGCATCGACTATCGCGACGTCGTCATCACCCGGTCGCAGCCGGGCGTGCGCGACTACTCGGGCGGGGGAGGCAAGTGATGGGCGAGCGCCAAGTCGAGCTGGAGGTCCTGCGCTACAACCCGGAGACCGACCGCGAGCCGCATTTTCAGCGCTATTCGGTCGCCTGCCGGGAAGAGTGGGTGGTGCTGGACGCCCTCAACCACGTCAAGGAGACGCTCGACCCGACGCTCAGCTACCGCTGGTCGTGCCACATGGCGGTGTGCGGCAGCTGCGGCATGATGGTCAACGGCGAGCCGAAGCTCGCCTGCAAGACCTTCCTGCGCAACTACCACGGCGTCATCCGCGTCGAGCCATTGCGCCATTTCCCGATCGAGCGGGACCTCGTGACCGTGATCGACGATTTCGTCGCCAAGCTGACGCGCGTCAAGCCGTACCTGATTCCCAAGGAACCGAAGTCGGTCGAGGCGGGCGAGTACCGCCAGACGCCGGCGCAGTTGAAGCGCTACAAGCAGTTCACCCTGTGCATCAACTGCATGCTGTGCTACGCCGCCTGCCCCGAATACGGACTGATCCCGGACTACCTTGGCCCGGCGGCGCTCTCGCTCGCACACCGCTACAACCAGGATTCGCGCGACGGCGGCCGCGGGGAGCGGCAGGAGGAGCTCGCGTCGAAGGAGGGCGTGTGGGAGTGCTCGTTCGTCGGCGCGTGCTCGGAAGTCTGTCCCGAGCACGTCGATCCGGCGGCCGCGATCCAGCAGGTGAAGATCAGGAGCACGCTGGACTGGTACCAGGAGCACTTGATGCCATGGCTGAAGAAATGAACGGCAAGCCGTACGTACGCCCGATCACCTCGGAGTGGATCTTCCGGCACCCGCGCTACCTGCGCTACATGACGCGCGAATTTTCATGCCTCTTCATCGGCGGCTACACGCTGCTGCTGATAGCGGGCCTGAAGAGTCTTTCGGAAGGCCGCGCAGCCTACGACGCATTCCTCGAGGCTCTCAAGAGCCCGGCGAGCATCGTGTTCCAGGTCGTTGCGCTCGCGTTCGCCGCTTATCACAGCGTGACCTGGTTCGCGCTCACGCCGAAGGCGCTGCCGCTGCAGCTGGGCGAGGAGTTCGTGTCCGATGGCGCGATTTCCGGGGCGCACTACGTGGTCTGGGCCGTGTTGTCGCTGGGCATCTGGGTCCTTGCCGGAGCGTTCTGACCATGGCGAAATCGAACAAGCCAATCGTTTGGGGTCCCTTCGCCGCGGGCGGGACGGTGACCGCTTTCGTGACTCCGGCGCTCATCGTGCTGACGCTGCTGGTGGCGCTCGGGGCGACCCCCGAGCTGCTGCAATACGACGCCCTGCTGGCGTTCATGCGGCATGGACTGGTCGAGGTGGTGGCCGCAGGCGTGGTCTTCGTTTCGCTCTGGAGCGCCGCGCACCGCCTGCGCATCACGTGCTACGACCTGGGCGTGAGGGCCGACACGCTGGTGGCGACAGTGGTGTACGCCGTGGCGCTCGCCGGCACCGCCGCTGCGATCGTGTACCTGTCGAGGCTTTAGGGTGTTGACAGGTCGGGGCGCCGGCCTAAACTTGGCGCGCACAACTTTCTGAAGGAGGGTGCGGGAGATGAATCCACCGCCCGTGGTCACGCGTGAGGTTGCGCGCGAAGAGCGTTTCAGCCTGGTCTGGACGAGGGAACTCAATCAGGTGTTCGCGGACGTCGCGCCGTATTACGACCGCGCCAACTACGTCGCCAGCCTTGGCCTGTGGGACTGGTTCCTGAGCAAGTTCATGGCCACCGTGGACATCCGCCCCGGCGAGCGGGTGCTCGACGTGTGCGCGGGAACCAATGCGATCGGCATTGCGCTGCTCAAGCGCGAGCCGACGCTCGAGGTGCACGCCATCGACCGCAGCCGGGAAATGCAGGAGGTCGGCCGCCAGCGCGCCGAGGCGCTGGGTTTGCGCATCCGCAGCACCATCGAGGACGTGCACGCGCTGCCGTTCCCCGACAACCATTTCGACGTCGTGACGCTGCAGTTCGCCTCGCGCCACCTGCGGGTGAAGCGGGTCTGGGGCGAGATGCTGCGCGTGCTCAAACCCGGCGGGCGCTTCTACCACTGCGACATGCTGCGCCCCGCGAACCGCAGCGTGGAGACCCTGTATTACGGCTATCTGCGGTTCTGCCTCTGGTTCACCGGCTTCGTGTTCCGCAGCGGCCAGGCGGCGCTCAACTGCAAGCAGTACTTCATCGACGCGCTGCAGATGTTCTATTCGGCGGAGGAACTGTCGCACGTGCTGGAGGAACTGGGGTACTGCAACGTCACCTCGAGGACCGTGTTCTCCGGCATGATGGGCTTTCACCGCGCGGTCAAGCCGGGACAGCCCTAGCCCGGGCTTCGCATGGACCGCGCCGGGGCGCTGGCCGGCCTCAACCAGCGCCTCCTGGAGGCGTTCAGCCGCCGCACCACCGGCGCGCTGCGCGAAGTCCTTGCGCTGCGCGTGGCGCTGCCGCACATCGAGCCGTTTCTCGCCTTGAACGTCGCCAAGGAAGTGAAGAAGGACGCGCTCCTGATCAGGAGCGCGGCGCAGGCCGCGGCGGCGCCCGACGCGGCGCTGGCGCGCAGCCTGCTCGAGGAGGCGCGCGCCATCGACCGCGATTTCCTCGGCGACGTGGCGCGCTTTCCGGTGCGCATCGAGATTCCCTACGCGCGCATCGAGCCACTGCGCCTGCGGCGCATCGGGCGCGGGCTTGAACTGGCGCACCTGATCATCGCGGGCTGGCGCGGCGGACGCAAGCTGCGCGAGCTGCTGCCGCGCGACGCTCTCGAGCACCGCCTGCGCGAGCTGCTCGAGCTCTACGCCGAGGAAACGCAGGCGCTCAGCCACTCGGTCCAGCTGCCTGGCCCGCTCGCGCTGCTGCGCGAGCGCCTGGCGCGTGGCCTGCTGCGCGTGATGCGCGAGGCGGCGGGGCAGGTGTCGGCGCAGGCGGCACGCGCTGTGCACCGGCCGCGCCCGCGGGCGCTGCAGGAGCGCCCGGCGTGAGGGAGGCGCAGACGCTGACGCTCGATCGCGACCTCGCCCGCTGCGGCACGACGGCGGCGCGCTTCGGGCGCGCCACGGACTTCAACGGCGGCACGGGCGGAGACGCGGCGCCCCTCGCGCCGCCGCCCGATGTGCCAGAGGCGACCGCGTGACCCGCGCGCTCCCGCCCGCCGACCCCCGGTGGCCCGAGCGCACCTTCAGTCACCGGCTGATGCGGCTGGTGAACCTGATCGCAAAGCCTTTTTTCGCGCGCTACGCCGAGGAGACCGACCTGTCGATCAACGAGTGGCGCGTCCTCATGCTGCTCGCCGCGCATCCCGGCCTCACCGCGAGCGACATCGCCGAGCGCAGCGGGATGCTCCTCATGAACGTCAGCCGCGCCGTGCGGCGCCTTGCACGCATGCGCCGCGTGCAGCGCCGGCGCGACCCTGCCGATGCGCGCCGTGCCCTGCTCAGGCTGACCGCGCGCGGCGAGGCGATCTTCGCGCGCATCGCGCCGCAGGCCCGGCGCAGCGAGGAAAGCGTGCGCGGGCAGCTCAGCACCGCCGAGGCCGCGGAGTTCAGTCGCCTGCTCGATAAGCTGCTCGCCGGCCTGCGATCGCAGCGCGGCAACGGCCGTGCTTGACAACTGCCGGCCGGATGCTAACAATCGTTAGTATCCGTCCGAAGCCGCTCCGGGAGGGAGTGTGGCTGATGCCCCGATGATTGCCCGCCGCGTTCCGCTCGCGCCGATGCAGCGCATGGCCGCCGAGCACCTCGCGCACAGCCTGCGCGAGAGCGTGCCGGTGTCGATCCACGGCGCAGCGGACGCCGAGGCGCTGGTCGCGCTGCGCGCGCGACTGAATGCCGACGCCTCGCGCGCCGGCCGGCCGCGCGTCACGCTCACGCACCTGCTGGTGAAGGCGGTGGCGCAGGCGCTGCGCGCCCACGAGCACCTGAATGCCACGCTCGAGGGCAAGGTGCTGTGTGTCTACGCAGACGTCAACATCGGTGTCGCGCTCGCGCTGGCCAACGGCGGCCTCGTCGTGCCGGTGATCCGCGGCGCGGATCGCCTGACGCTCGACGAAGTCGCCGCGATGGCCGCGGAACAGGAAGCGCGCGCCGCGGCCGGCAAGCTCCAGCTCGCCGACGTCCAGGGTGCGACCTTCACGATCTCGAACGGCGGCATGGTGCCGAGCGTGCTCTGGACGACGCCAATCGTGCCGCGCGGTCAGGCGGCGATCCTCGGCATCGGCGCAATGCACCAAGCAGCGGTCGTGCGCGAAGGTGCGGTGGTCGCGCGCCGCCTGCTGCCGACCAGCCTGACGTTCGATCATCGCCTGGTCAACGGCGTGCCGGCGGCGCGCTTTCTCGAAGGGGTGCACCGCCTCGTCGCCGAGGCCGAGCGCATCGAACTGGGCATCTGACTGCAAGGAGAACTCATGCTTCTGGAGATCCGCGTGCCGGAGATGGGCAACGACGCCAAGGAGGCGATTCTGGTCGCCTGGCACAGACAGCCGGGCGACGCCGTGGCGCAGGGCGAGCCGCTCGCCGACGTGATGACGGACAAGGTCAACGTGGAGATCGTCAGCCCCGCGGCGGGCACGCTGAAGGAGACGCGCGCCGCGCCCGACGAGACGGTGCCGGTGGGTGCCGTGATCGCGATGCTGGAGGTCGCCGAATGAATGCGCAATTCGCCGAAGCGCGGGCGCGCGTCGCGGAAGACGGCGCGCTCCTGCGGAGCATGTACGAGCTGATGCTGCTGACACGCGAGATCGATCGCGTCGCGGGCAAGGCCGACGGCCACTGGCACGCCTGCGAGGGTGAGGAAGCGGTGATCGCCGCCTGCTACAGCGGGCTGCGCCCGGACGATTTCGCCGTGCCGCACTATCGCGGCATGCTGCCCGCGTCGGTCGCGCGCGGTGCCGACTTGCGCGCGCTCCTCGCCGGGCTCGCGGGCAAGACGACGAGTCACAGCGGCGGGCGCTACCGCTCGGACGTCTGCGGGCCGATCGAGCACCGGGTGATCGGCCTGTACTCCGGTGCGCTCGGACCGACGCTCTCCTACGCCGCGGGCACCGCGCTCGCGGCGAAGCTCGATCGGCGCGATGCAGTGACGATCGCGGTATTCGGCGACGGCACGTCCAACCGCGGAGATTTTCATGAAGCGCTGAACCTTGCCGCGGTGCTGAAGCTCGGCGTGGTCTATGTCTGCCAGAACAACCAGTTCGCGATCTCGACGCCTGCCGCGCGCGGCGTGGGCGCGCGCTCGATCGCGGACCGCGCGCCGGGCTACGGCATACCGGGTGTCGCGGCGGACGGCAACGACGCGATCGGGCTGCGCGCCGCGGTCGAGATCGCGATCGAGCGCGCGCGCCGCGGCGACGGACCGACGCTCATCGAGGCGCTCACCTATCGCATCTCCGGACATCTCGTCGCGGATGCCGCGGACTATCGCCCGGCGGAGGACGTGGCGGCGTGGCGCTCGCGCGATCCGCTCGCGAGGCTGCAGCGCCACCTGCTGGAGTGCGGCCTGCTGAAGCGGGACGAGGACGAGCGCCTCGCGCGCGAAACGCGCGAACGCGTGGACGCGGCGATGGCGCAGGCGCAGGCGGACCCGGACCCCGGCGCCGACGCGCTCGGACTGCAAGCGGTTTTCGCAGCGGCGCGGTCATGATCCGCCAGACGATGCAGGAGGCCATCGTCGCCGGCATCGCCGAGGAAATGCGGCGCGATGCGGACGTCTTCATCATGGGCCTCGACATTGGCCGCTTCGGCGGCCCGCTCAACTCGTGCAAGGGATTGTGGGAGGAGTTCGGCGCCACCGGCCGGGTGATCGATACGCCGATCTCCGAGGGCGCAATCGTCGGCGCGGGCGTGGGTGCCGCGCTCGCCGGCAAGCGGCCGATCGTGGACATCATGTTCCTCGAGTACCTGCCGCTCGTCATCCAGCAGCTCGGCTGCGACGGTGGCGCGATGCACTACTACTCCGCAGGCAAGGCGCGCGTGCCGCTCGTCGTGCGCGCAAAGTACGGCGTCGGGCCGTATCACGGCCATCCTTACGACTTTCACGCGTGGCTCATGCAGACCCCCGGCGTGAAGATCGCAGTGCCGGCCACCGCGCGCGATGCGAAGGGCCTGATGAAGGCGGCGATCCGCGACGACAGTCCGGTGCTCTTCATGGAGCACATGGCGCTCTACCATGGCCTGCGCGACGCGATTCCGGAGGAGGACTACGTCGTGCCGCTCGGCGTCGCGGAGGTGAAGCGCGCAGGGCGCGACGTCACCGTCATTGCGTCGGCCGCGATGGTGCGCAGGGCGCTCGCCGCGGCGCAGGCGCTCGCGAAAGAGGGGATCGAGATCGAAGTCGTGGACCTGCGCAGCATCGTGCCGCTGGACGAGGCGACGATCCTCGACTCGGTGCGCAAGACCGGCCGCGCGCTCGTCGTGCAGGAGACGGTGTGCTTCGGCGGCTCGACCGCCGAGGTCGCCGCGCTGATCGCCGAGCGGTCGTTCCGCGACCTGAAGGCTCCGGTGCGACGCCTTGGCACGGCGTACGTTCCCGTGCCTTTCGCGCGCAGCCTCGAGAAGGCCGCCGTCCCCGACGACGCCGCGATCGTCGCGGCGGCAAGGGATCTCGTGTCGCAGTAGAGCGCCCATTGGTCACACTTTCGCTCGACGAGGGCCTTCGGCTGTATCGCACGATGGCGCGCATCCGCGCCTTCGAGAACGCGGCGGAAGAGGCTTCCCGGGGCGGCGTTTCGGCCTTTGGCGCTGCGCTTTCCGCCAGCGTCAGGGTACGCGGACCGCTGCATCTGTCGACCGGGCAGGAGGCGGTGGCGGCGGGCGTCTGCGCGCAGTTGACCACGGCCGACCTCATCACTTCGACGCACCGCGGCCACGGCCACACCATCGCCAAGGGTGCCTCGGTCGAGCGCATGATGGGCGAGCTCTTCGGCAAGGTGAGCGGCTGCAACGGCGGCAAGGGCGGCTCGATGCACATCGCCGACTTCTCGGTCGGGATGCTGGGCGCGAACGGCGTGGTTGCCGCGGGAATTCCGATCGCGGTGGGCGCCGCGCATGCGCTGAAACTCCGGCAGCGCAATGCGCTCGTCGCGTGCTTTTTCGGCGACGGCGCGATCAATCGCGGTCCGTTTCTCGAAGGACTCAACTGGGCGGCGGTCCACGCGCTGCCCGTGCTCTTCGTCTGCGAGGACAATCGCTGGTCGGCGACGACCGCGACCGGCGCCATGACCGCGGGCGACGGGGCGCTGGCGCGTGCTGCCGGCATCGGTGTGCCGGGCGAGCGGGTGGACGGCAACGACGTCTTCGCGGTGCACGCTGCCGCAGCAGAACTGGTGGCCCAGGTCCGCGCCGGGCAAGGGCCGCGATTGCTGCATGCGATCACGTACCGCGTGAAGGGCCACGTTTCGGTGGATCCGGCCACCTATCGCGACGGCGAGGAAGTGGACCGCGCGCTCCAGGACGATCCGATTCCGGCGGCCGCCGCGCGGCTGAGGGCGGCCGGCGTCGCAGCCGAAGCGCTCGCGCAGATCGCGCTGGAAGCGGAGCGGGAAGTGGCTGCGGCGCTTGCCGCCGCCTCGGCGGCGGCGTGGCCGGACCGGGCAGCGTCGTATTCGGACATCCAGGACACCGGGAGCGACCGTTGGCTTGTCTGAGCTACGCGCAGGCGGGCTGCCTCGCGCTGGAACGGGCCATGGCGGCCGATCCTGCGGTCGTGGTGCTCGGCGAAGACGTCGGTCGCGGCGGCATCTTCGGCCAGTACCGCGGGCTGCAGCAGAAGTTCGGCACGGCGCGCGTCCTGGACACGCCGATCTCGGAGGCGACGATCATGGGCGCGGCGGTGGGCATGGCGCTCGCCGGGCTGAAGCCCGTCGTCGAAATGCGCGTGGTGGACTTCGCGCTCTGCGCGATGGACGAAATCGTCAACCAGGCGGCGAAGGCGCGCTACATGTTCGGCGGACAGGGGCGCGTGCCGCTGGTGGCGCGGCTGCCGATCGGCATCTGGACCGGCTCGGCGGCGCAGCACTCGCAGAGCCTCGAAGCGTGGTTCGCGCACGTGCCGGGCCTGGTCGTCGTCACGCCCTCGAATCCGCAGGACAACTGCTCGCTGCTCGCCGCGTCGCTCGAATGCGGCGATCCGGTGATCTACATGGAGCACAAGGAATTGTGGACGGTGGAGGCCGAGGTTGATCCGACCGCGAAAGTGCCGCTCGGCCGCGCCAGCGTGCTGCGCGCCGGCGCAGACGTGACGCTCGTCACCTGGGCGCGCACGGTACAGCCGGCGCTCGAGGCCGCAACGGCCGCCGCCGCACGCGGCGTGTCGGCGGAAGTCATCGACCTTCGCACGCTATGGCCCTGGGATCGCGAGACCGTGCTGGCCTCGGCCGCGAGGACGCGCCGGCTGGTGGTCGCGCACGAGGCGGTGCGGGTCGCGGGCTTCGGTGCGGAGATCGCGGCCACGGTGGCCGAGGAACTCGGCATACCGGTGCGACGCGTCGGCGGCGCGCGCATCCCGGTCGGCTACTCGAAGGTGCTCGAAGATGCCGCACGCATCAGCGCGGCGGCGATCCTGGAGTCCCTGCTGCAATGACGCCGAAGCGTACGCCGGAGGACTGGATCGCCGCGCTCGGCATGGCGCTGCTGGCGCTCATCACCATGGCCAACGTGGTGGTCCGTTATCTGACCGACCAGTCGTTTGCGTGGACCGAGGAATTTTCAGTGTTCCTGCTGGTGCTGACGACCATGGCGGGAGCGTCCGCGGCGGCGCTGCGCGAGCGGCACATCCGCATCGAGTTCTTCCTCGATCGCGGGCCGCCCGCGCAGCGCCGCGCGCTGGCGGCGGGCGGGACGGCCCTGGCCGTGGTTTTCTTTCTCGCCTTCGCGGTGCTCACCGGCCGCATGGCGTGGGATGACTTTCGCTACGGCGAGACGACGATGGGCGTCGGTTTGCCGCGCTGGTGGTATACGGGGTGGGTGCCCGCGCTGTCACTCGTCATTGCGCTGCGCACCGCGCAGGCGCTGCGGCGGCTCCTGCGAAGCGCATGATCGGCACGCTGCTCTTCGCGATCTTTCTCGTCCTCATGTTCGGCGGCGTGCCGATCGGCGTCGCGCTCGGCATCGGCGGCATGATTTCGATCGCGCTGGCGAACGCGGACGCGCAGTATTTCGGGCTGCTCGCGGCGCCGCAGAATTTCTACGCCAGCATCGCCAAATATCCGCTGCTTGCGCTGCCGATGTTCGTGCTGGTCGGCTCGATCTTCGACCGCTCGGGCGTGGCGCAGCGCCTCGTCACCTTTGCCGTCGCGGTCGTGGGGCGCGGTCCCGGCATGCTGCCGATGGTGGCGATTCTCGTCGCCATGATCCTCGGGGGAATCTCCGGCTCCGGACCGGCGAACGCCGCCGCCGTGGGCGGCGTCATGATCGCCGCCATGTCGCGGGCCGGCTACCCCGCGGCGTTTTCCGCTTCCATCGTCGGCGCGGCCGCGGCCACCGACATCCTGATTCCGCCTTCGATCGCGTTCGTCGTCTACAGCGTGATGGTCGCGGGGGCTTCGGTTCCGGCGATGTTTGCCGCGGGGATGGTTCCCGGCGTGCTCGCCGGGATCGCGCTGATCGCGCCGGCGGTCTGGCTTTCGCGCCGCAACGGCTTTGGCAGCCACGAAGCCGACGAGCCGCGCCCCCGGTTCTGGCGCAGCCTGCGCGAAGCGGCGTGGGGAATCGCCGCGCCGGTGCTGATCCTGGGCGGCATGCGGCTGGGCTGGTTCACGCCGACCGAGGCCGCGGTGGTGGCGGTGTTCTACGGGCTTTTCGTCGGGATGGCGGTCCACGGCACGATCGGCTGGAAGGATCTCTTCGACATCTTCCGCGACGCGGGAGAGATCTCCGCCGTGATCATGATCGTGCTGGGCCTGGCGGGGATCTTCGCCTACTCGGTGAATACGCTCGGGCTTGCCGATCCGCTGGTGAAGGCGGTCACCGGGAGCGGGCTCGGCAGCACCGGGGCGCTGCTCGCGGTGTTCGCGGTGCTGCTTTTCGTCGGGGTGTTCCTGGATGGCGTCTCGATCTTCCTGATTTTCATTCCGCTTCTCACGCCGCTCATGAACGCCTTCGGCTGGGACGTGGTATGGTTTGGCGTCGTGCTGACGATGGCCGTGGCGATCGGGCAGATCACGCCGCCGATGGCCGTGAACCTGATGGTCGCCTGCCGGATGGCCGGCGTGTCGATGGAAAGTACGCTGCCCTGGGTCGGGTGGCTGGTGGCGAGCTTCGTGCTCGCCGCGTTCGCCGTGATTTTCGCGCCGCCGCTCGCGCTCTGGCTGCCGCGGGCGCTCGGCTACTAGAATGCGTCAACTCAACCGGGAGGCACCACCATGAAACGTCGCGTTTTCCTCAAAGCCACCAGCGCCGCCGCCGGCGCGCTCGCGTTCCCCGCCATCGCGCTGGGGCAGCAGTACAAGACCGAGTACAAGATGTCTACCGTCGTCCCGCCCGTGTTCGCCTGGGGCAAGGGCGGCGAGATCTTCGCCAACCTCGTGCGAGAGCGCACGGGCGGCCGCATCAACATCAAGCAGTACCCGGGCGCGTCGCTGGTGCAGGGCGACCAGACGCGCGAGTTCTCGGCGATGCGTCAGGGCGTGATCGACGTGCTGTGCGGCGCGCCGATCAACTGGTACAGCACGGTGCGCGAAATCGCCGTGTTCACGCTGCCGTTCATCACGCCCGACCACAAGTCGCTCGATGCAGTGCTGGCGAGCAGGGAGATCATGGACGAGTACTTCGGCCTCGTGCGCAAGGCCGGCGCCGAGCCGATCGCGGTCGGCGAGACGGGTTTCCGGCAGATCAGCAACTCCAAGCGCCCGATCGCCAAGCCGGATGACCTGAAGGGCCTGAAGATCCGCGTCGTCGGCAGCCCGATGTACGGCGAGATCATGTCCGGCATGGGAGCGAACCCGACGTTCATGAGCTGGGCGGATGCGCAGCCGGCGCTCGCCTCGGGCGCGGTCGACGGGCAGGAGAATCCGCTCGAAGTGTTCATGGTGGGGAAGATCCATACCCTCGGGCAGAAGTTCGTCACCAAATGGAATTACTCCAACGACATCCTGCTCTTCGCCATCGCCGGTTCGATCTGGCAGAGCTGGAGCGCGCAGGACCAGGGCATCGTGCGCCAGGCCGCGCAGGACGCGGCCCGCGAGCAGATCGGCATGGTGCGCAAGTATTTCGCCGAGGACGTGGAAAAGGTGCGCGCACTGGGCGTCGAGGTGAACGTGCCGACACCGGCCGAGATGTCCGCCTGGCAGGCGGCGAACCGGGGCGTCTACGCGAAGTGGAAAGCGCAGGTCAATCCGGGCCTGATCTCGAAGATCGAGCAGGTCGTCGCGCAGTCGCGCAAGGGCTGAGCGCGCCGATCGCGGGCGCGTCGCGCCGCTGAGCACTATCGTCACCGCGGACAGCGTCACGAGGCTCGGCGACGTGGCGGGGCGGGTGCTCGTCGCCGGCTCTCATGGCGGAGTGATCGCGGCGCAGTATGGCGCGCTCGCCGGCGCACGCGCGTTGATCCTCAACGATGCCGGCATCGGCAGGGATCGCGCCGGCGTCGCGGGACTCGACTGGCTGGACGCCATCGGAATGGCGGCCGCCACGGTGGATTGCATGAGCGCGCGCATCGCCGACGGCAGGGACATGCTCGCGCGCGGCGTGATCAGCTACGTCAACGCCAGCGCAGCGCGTTGCGGCGTCGCTGCAGGCCAGGCTTGTGCGGACGCGGCCGCAAGGCTCGGGCGTGCACCGCTGCCGCACGGCAAGCCGGCACCCTTTGCCGAGAATCGCTGGCGCATGGCCGAGGGTCCGCCCGAAGTGTGGGCGATCGATTCGCTCGGCAAAGTGCAGCCCGAAGACGCCGGCCGCATCCTGGTGATCGGCTCGCACGGCGCACTGCTCGGCGGGCGGCGCGAGTCGGCGCTGCAGATCGCGGCGGTGGCGGTGGTGCTGAACGACGCGGGCGTCGGGGCGGACCGCGCGGGCATCGCGCATCTGCCGGTGCTGGGCGAAGGCGGCATTGCCGCCACCACGGTGGATTGCATGAGCGCGCGCATCGGCGACGGACGTTCGATGTGGGAAAGCGGCGTGCTCTCGTATCTCAATGACGTGGCGGAGCGGCTCGGCGCGAGGCGCGGCGAGCGGGTGCAGGATTTTGCTGCGCGAGTCACCGTGGCCCACGCCAAGCGACGGGCGCCGAAGCGCGATGCTCCTGGGCAATCGTGAGCGCGGCTACCGAGTGCGCTGCGGCGCACAACATGCGCTAGAATCGCACGATTTCACTGTGGGCCCGCGTCAGATGCGCAACCGGCTGGTGGCCGGCAACTGGAAGCTGCACGGCAGCCGCACCGCGAACCGCGCCCTGCTCGAGGCGATCGCGGACGGCGGCGGTGCCGGCGGGCCGGTGCAGTGCGCGGTGTGCGTGCCGTTTCCGTACCTCGCCCAGATGGCCGAGCTGCTCGGCGGGACGCGCATCGCGTGGGGCGCGCAGGATGTCAGCGAGCATGCCTCGGGCGCCTATACCGGGGAAGTGTCTGCGGCGATGCTCGCGGAGTTCGGTTGCCGCTACGTGCTGGTGGGGCATTCCGAGCGCCGCCAGCTGCACGCTGAGACGGACGCGGCGGTCGCGGCCAAGTTCGCCGCAGTGCAGGGCAGTGCGATGACGCCGGTCCTGTGCGTCGGCGAAACGCTGAGCGAGCGCGACAGCGGCAGGACCGAGACGGTCGTGGCGCGGCAGCTGGATGCGGTCATCGCGCGCTGCGGCGCCGAGGCGTTCGCCAATGCCGTGGTGGCGTACGAGCCGGTGTGGGCGATCGGCACCGGGCGCAACGCCACGCCGGAACAGGCGCAAGCGGTGCACGCGTTCGTGCGCGTGCGCCTTGCGGCGCTGGGCAGGGCCACCGCGCAGGGGCTTCGCATCCTGTACGGCGGCAGCGTGAAGGCGGCCAACGCGGCGGCGATTTTTGCGATGCCCGACGTCGACGGCGGGCTGATCGGCGGGGCCTCGCTGGTGGCGGAGGATTTCCTGGCAATCGCGCGCGCAGCGGCGCGCGGCCAGGGCTGAAAGAAAGGCGCACATGGATCTCTGGTTCACCGTGGTCATCGTGCTGCACGTGCTGGTCGCGCTGGCGATCATCGGGCTGGTGCTGCTTCAGCACGGCAAGGGTGCGGACATGGGTTCGGGTTTCGGCGGCGGCTCATCGGGGAGCCTCTTCGGCGCCACCGGCTCGGCGAATTTTCTCTCGCGCATGACGGCTGCGCTGGCGACGATCTTCTTTCTCACCAGCCTCGGGCTGGCGTACTTCGCGACGCACAAGCCGAAGACCTCGGGCAGCATCATGGATGCGGTGAAGAGCGAGCCGCCGCCGGCGGCCCAGCCTGCGCCCAGGTCGCCGCAGGCCGAGGTGCCGAAGCCCGCGGCGGCCGAAGGGTCGAAGGCGAAGGATGTGCCCAATTAAGCGATAATTTGATCGAGCGCAAACGCGCCAGCGCCCACGTGGTGAAATTGGTAGACACGCTAGCTTGAGGGGCTAGTGGCCTAAAAAGCCGTAGCAGTTCGAGTCTGCTCGTGGGCACCATGACTTTGGAGAGCGCAGTGAAGAAAGGAAACTGAAGGCGTGCTGGCAGAGTACTTTCCGATCCTGCTCTTCATATTGGTGGGGCTCGCGGTGGGCGTGATTCCGGTCGTGCTCGGCGCGCTGCTCGGGCCGCACCGCCCGGATCCCGAAAAGAACTCGCCGTACGAATGCGGCTTCGAGGCCTTCGAGGACGCGCGCATGAAGTTCGACGTGCGCTACTACCTGGTGGCGATCCTTTTCATCCTGTTCGACCTGGAAATCGCGTTCCTCTTTCCGTGGGCTGCGGTGCTCGGCGAAATCGGCCTGTTCGGCTTCGTTTCGATGATGGTCTTCCTCGCCATCCTGGTGGTGGGCTTCGTCTACGAATGGAAGAAGGGGGCGCTCGAGTGGGAGTGACGGCGGCGTGGAGGCGGCATGAGCATTGAGGGCTTGCTGGAGCAGGGCTTCGTCACCACCACCGCGGACAAGCTGATCAACTGGACGCGCACCGGGTCGATGTGGCCGGTCACCTTCGGCCTGGCGTGCTGCGCCATCGAGATGATGCACGCCGGCGCCGCGCGCTACGATCTGGACCGCTTCGGCGTGGTGTTCCGGCCCAGCCCGCGGCAGTCCGACGTCATGATCATCGCCGGCACGCTCACCAACAAGATGGCGCCCGCGCTGCGCAAGGTCTACGACCAGATGCCCGAGCCGCGCTGGGTGATCTCGATGGGCTCCTGCGCCAACGGCGGCGGCTATTACCACTATGCGTATTCGGTGGTGCGCGGCGCCGACCGCATCGTGCCGGTCGACATCTACGTGCCGGGCTGCCCGCCGACCGCGGAGGCGCTGATCTACGGCATCATCCAGCTGCAGAACAAGATCAAGAGGACCAACACGATCGCGCGCTAGCGCGGGCGTAACCCCGTCAATGACGCCAAAGCTGCAACGCCTGAGCGATGCGCTGGAGCGGCTGCTGGGTGCGAAACCGGTGGCGCGCCTCGGCGAGCTGACGCTCGAAGTGTCCGCGGGCGACTATCTCAAGACCGCGCAGACGCTGCGCGACCATGCGGAACTGCGCTTCGAGGAACTGATGGACCTGTGCGGCGTCGACTATTCGACTTACGGCGACCGGCCCAGGCAGGGCGCGCGCTTCGCCGCGGTCGCGCACCTGCTGTCGGTGACGCACAACTGGCGGCTGCGGCTGCGCGTGTTCTGCCCCGACGCAGCGTTTCCGCTGCTCGCCTCGCTGGTCGAGGTGTGGCCGAGCGTGAACTGGTACGAGCGCGAGGCCTTCGACCTGTTCGGCATCGTCTTCGAGGGGCATCCCGACCTGCGCCGCATCCTCACCGATTACGGCTTCGTCGGGCATCCGTTCCGCAAGGACTTTCCGATCCTGGGGCACGTCGAGATGCGCTACGACCCGGAGCAGAAGCGCGTCGTCTACGAGCCGGTCACGATCGAGCCGCGCGAGGTCACGCCGCGCGTAGTGCGCGAGGCGCACTATGGCGAGGGCGGCTAGTGGCCGAGATTCGGAACTACACGGTGAACTTTGGCCCGCAGCATCCGGCGGCGCACGGCGTGCTGCGCCTGGTGCTGGAGCTGGACGGCGAGGTGGTGCAGCGCGCCGACCCGCACATCGGGCTGCTGCACCGCGCCACCGAGAAGCTGGCCGAGCAGCGCACCTGGATCCAGTCGCTGCCCTACATGGACCGGCTCGACTACATCTCGATGATGTGCAGCGAGCACGCCTACGTGATGGCGATCGAGAAGCTCGCCGGCATCGAGGTGCCGATCCGCGCGCAGTACATCCGCGTGCTGTTCGACGAAATCACGCGCGTCATGAACCACCTCTTCGGGCTCGCCGCGCTCGGCCTCGACCTGGGCGCGATGACGGTGTTCCTGTACTGCTTTCGCGAGCGCGAGGACCTGCTCGACTGCTACGAGGCGGTGTCGGGCGCGCGCATGCACGCGGCGTACTACCGACCGGGCGGCGTCTACCGCGACCTGCCGGAGACGATGCCGCAGTACCAGGCGCAGCACACGCGCAGTGCGCGCACGCTCGCGGCGATGAACGACAACCGGCAGGGGTCGCTGCTGGATTTCATCGAGGATTTCACCGCCCGCTTCCCGAAGTGCATCGACGACTACGAGACGCTGCTCACCGAGAACCGCATCTGGAAGCAGCGCACCGTGGGCATCGGCGTGGTGTCTCCGGAGCGCGCCCTGGCGCTCGGTTTCAGCGGGCCGATGCTGCGCGGCTCGGGCGTCGCCTGGGACCTGCGGAAAAAACAGCCCTACGAGGTCTACCACCGGCTCGATTTCGATGTCGCGGTCGGCACCAACGGCGATACCTACGACCGGTATCTGGTGCGCGTAGAGGAAATGCGCCAGTCCAATCGCATCATCCGCCAGTGCGTCGACTGGCTGCGCCAGAACCCCGGGCCGGTGATCAGCGACAACCACAAGGTCGCGCCGCCCTCGCGCCTCGAGATGAAGGCCAACATGGAGGAGCTGATCCATCACTTCAAGCTCTTCACCGAAGGCATGCACGTGCCCGAAGGCGAGGCCTACGCCGCTGTAGAGCACCCCAAGGGCGAGTTCGCGGTCTATTTCATCTCCGACGGCGCCAACAAGCCCTACCGCATGAAGCTGCGCTCGCCGGCGTTCTGCCACCTCTCGGCGATGGACGAGATGGCGCGCGGCCACATGCTGGCCGACGCGGTGGCCGTGATCAGCACCCTCGACATCGTGTTCGGCGACGTCGATCGCTGAGCCGCCATGCTGAGTCCCGAGAGCCTCAGGAGAATCGACCGCGAGATCGCCAAGTACCCGGCCGAGCACAAGCAATCGGCGGTGATGGCGGCGCTCATCGTGGCGCAGGACGAAAAGGGCTGGCTCGCCACCGAGACCATGGACTTCGTGGCGCAGTATCTGGGCATGGCGCCGGTGGCCGTCTACGAGGTCGCGAGCTTCTACAACATGTACAACCTCGAGCCGGCCGGCCAGTACAAGCTCACGGTGTGCACCTGCCTGCCGTGCGGCCTGCAGGGCTCGCTCGACGCCGCCGACCACCTCAAGGCGCGGCTTGGCGTCGATTTCGGCGAAACCACCGCCGACGGCCGCTTCACCCTCAAGGAAGGCGAGTGCATGGGCGCCTGCGCGATGGCGCCGGTGGTGCTGGTGAACAACAAGAAGATGCACGACTACATGTCGAACGCGAAGCTCGACGCGCTGCTCGACGAGCTGAGGAAGCGCTGAACATGCTCGATTACGGACCCGACGCGATCCTGATGGCCGGCCTGGACGGCGCCAACTGGCGGCTCGCCGACTACGAAAAGCGCGGCGGCTACGAGGCGCTGCGCAAACTCCTCGCCGACCAGGTGCCGCCGGAGCGGGTGATCGCCGAGGTGAAGAAATCCGCGCTGCGCGGGCGCGGCGGCGCGGGCTTTCCGACCGGGCTGAAATGGTCGTTCATGCCGCGCCAGTTCCCGGGCGCCAAGTACATGGTGTGCAACTCCGACGAGGGCGAGCCGGGCACCTGCAAGGACAGGGACCTCTTGCGCTACAACCCGCACTCGGTGATCGAGGGCATGATCATCGCCGGCTACGCCACGGGCTCCACTGCGGGCTACAACTACATCCACGGCGAGATCTGGGCGCTCTACGAGCAGTTCGAGGAGGCGATCGAAGAGGCGCGCCGCGCCGGCTACCTCGGCCGCGACATCCTCGGCTCGGCGTTCTCCTTCGAGGTGTACGCGCACCCGGGCTTCGGCGCCTACATCTGCGGTGAGGAAACGGGGCTGCTCGAGTCGATCGAAGGCAAGAAAGGCCAGCCGCGCTTCAAGCCGCCGTTCCCGGCGAGCTTCGGCCTCTACGGCAAGCCGACCACGGTCAACAACACCGAGACCTTCGCCGCAGTGCCCTGGATCATGCGCCACGGCGGCGACGCCTTCCTCAACCTGGGGCGGCCGAACAACGGCGGCACCAAGCTGTTCTCGGTCACCGGGCACGTCGCGCGCCCGGGCAACTACGAAGTGCGCCTGGGCACGCCGTTCGCCAGGCTGCTCGAGATGGCGGGCGGGACGCGCGCCGGCAAGCGCCTGAAGGCGGTGATCCCGGGCGGCTCGAGCATGCCGGTGTTGCCCGCCGACGTGATGCTGGCGACCGATATGGACTACGACTCGATCGCCAAGGCGGGCTCGATGCTTGGCTCGGGCGCGGTGATCGTGATGGACGAGACCACCTGCATGGTGCGCGCGCTCGAGCGCCTGTCGTACTTCTACTTCGAGGAATCCTGCGGCCAGTGCACGCCGTGCCGCGAGGGCACCGGGTGGCTGTATCGCGTGGTGCATCGCATCGAGACCGGCCGCGGCCGGGCGGAAGACCTGGCGCTGCTCGACAACGTCTCCGACAACATCGCCGGACGCACCATCTGCGCGCTCGGCGACGCCGCGGCGCTGCCCGTGAAAAGCTTCCTCAAGCATTTCCGGCACGAATTCGAGCACCACATCGAGCACCGGAGCTGTCTCGTCTCGGGTCCGGATTCCGAACCCAAATGGGGGCGCGCCGGCGCGCACCTGCCGCCGGCCATGGCGCGCGCCGCATGAGCGAGCTGAATCTCGAGATCGACGGCCGTGCGGTGGCGGTACCTCCGGGGGCCACCGTGATGGACGCGGCGGTGAAGCTCGGCATCTACGTGCCGCATTTCTGCTACCACAGGAAACTCTCGATCGCCGCCAACTGCCGCATGTGCCTGGTGGAAGTCGAGCGGGCGCCCAAGCCGCTGCCGGCCTGCGCCACCCCGGCGACCGACGGCATGAAGGTGCGCACCAATTCGGCGGGCGCGAAGTCCGCGCAGCAGGGCGTGATGGAGTTCCTGCTCATCAACCACCCGCTCGACTGCCCGATCTGCGACCAGGGCGGCGAGTGCCAGCTGCAGGACCTCGCGGTCGGCTATGGCAAGAGCGCCTCGCGCTTCGAGGAGGACAAGCGCGTCGTGCCGGCGAAGGACATCGGCCCGCTGGTGGCCGCCGAGGAGATGAGCCGCTGCATCCAGTGCACGCGCTGCGTGCGCTTCGGGCAGGAGATCGCGGGCGTGATGGAACTGGGCATGATCCACCGCGGCGAGCATGCGGAGATCGTCGCCTTCGTAGGCCGCACGGTCGACTCGGAACTCTCGGGCAACATGATCGACCTGTGTCCGGTAGGCGCGCTCACCTCGAAGCCGTTCCGCTTCGCCGCGCGCACCTGGGAACTCGCGCGCCGCAAGTCGATCTCGCCGCACTGCGGGCTCGGCTCGAACCTGGTGGTGCAGGTGAAACAGAACCGGGTGAAGCGCGTACTGCCGCTCGAAAACGAAGCCGTCAACGAATGCTGGCTCTCGGACAAGGACCGCTATTCCTACGAGGCGCTCGAGTCGGGCGAGCGGCTGACGCGGCCGATGCTGAAAGACCACGGCCAGTGGCGCGAGGTCGATTGGCCGCAGGCGCTCGAGCGCGTCGCGGCGGAGCTGACCAAGGCCGCGGGCAGCGTCGGCATCCTCGCCACGCCGCATTCGACGCTCGAGGAACTGTACCTCGCCGGGCGGCTGGCGCAGGCCCTGGGCGGGAGCGCCGATTTCAGGCTGCGCCAGTCCGACTTCTCCGGCGACGCCAAGCGGGGCGGGATACCGTGGCTCGGCATGCCGGTGGCGAACCTGGACGGCCTCGACCGCGTGCTGGTGGTCGGCTCGTTCCTGCGCAAGGACCACCCGCTGCTCGCGCAGCGACTGCGCCAGGCGGCGAAGCGCGGCTGCCGGGTCAACGTGCTGCATTCGGTCGACGATGATTGGTTGATGCCGATCGCGAACCGCAAGATCGTGCCGCCGTCGGAGCTGCTCGAGGCGCTGCGTGGCGTCAATGGCACCCCGATCGGGGAGAGCCTGCGTTCCGGCAGGAACGTCGCCGTGCTGCTGGGAAACTTCGCGCAGCAGCATCCGCAGGCGGCGCAGTTGCAGGCTGCGGCGCAGGCGCTCGGCTACCCGATAGGCTTCCTCGGCGAGGCGGCGAATTCGGTAGGCGGTTACCTCGCCGGATTGCCCGTGGGCGGCAATGCCGCATCGGCGCTCGGGCACAAGGCCCTGGTGCTGCTCAATGCGGAGCCCGAGCTCGATTGCGCCGATCCGCAGACGGCGGGGCAGGCGCTCGAGCGGGCGCAGTTCGTGGTGGCGCTCGGCGCCTTCCGGCCGGCGCGCGATGGTGCCGACGTGCTGCTGCCGATCGCGCCGTTTGCCGAGACCGCGGGAACTTTCGTTTCCACCGAGGGGCGGATCCAGTCGTTCCATCCGGCGGTGCGCCCGGCGGGCGATGCGCGCCCGGCGTGGAAGGTGCTGCGCGTGCTGGGCAACCTGGCCGGCGTGGCGGGATTCGATTACGAAACTCTCGAGCAGGTGCGCGAGGCATGCCTGCGCGGCAAGGACCTCGCGGCGCTGCTGTCCAACCGCATCGATCTCGCGGCCTCGCCCGCGGCGCCTGCGCCGCAGGGACTGCAGCGCATCGCCGAGGTTCCGATCCATTTTGCCGATGCCCTGGTGCGGCGCGCGCCGTCGCTGCAGAAGACGCGCGATGCGCAGCCGCCGCGCGCGTGGATGAACGCGCGCCTGATGCAGCAGCTCGGCGTCAGCGCAGGCCAGCCGGTGCTCATCCGGCAGGGCAGCGGCGAGGCGCGGCTCGCCGCGGCGCTGGACGACCGGCTGCCGGAGGGCTGCGTCCGGGTGCCGGCCGCGCACGCCTCCACCGCCGGGCTGGGTGCGATGTTCGGCACGCTCGGCGTGCAGGCCGTGGCCGTGGGAAAGGCCGCCTGAATGAACGTGACCGCGCTGCTCGACACGCTGCTCGCGTTCTCCGAGTCGAAGCTCGGCCCGCTCTGGGGGCCGGCCACCTACGAGCTGGTCACCTCCGCGGTGTTCATCGTCCTCATCGTCGCGCCGCTCATGCTGTGCGTGGCCTACCTGACGCTGTGGGAACGCAAGCTCATCGGCTGGATGCAGATCCGCATCGGCCCGAACCGCGTCGGCCCGCTCGGCCTGCTGCAGCCGATCGCCGACGGCGTGAAGCTCCTGTTCAAGGAAGTCATCCTGCCGACCAACGCCAACAAGGCGCTCTACATCCTGGCGCCGATGCTCGGCATCATGCCGGCGCTCGCCGCGTGGGCGGTGGTGCCGTTCGCGCCGGAGGTGGTGCTGGCGGACATCAATGCGGGGCTGCTCTACGTCATCGCGCTGACCTCGTTCGGCGTCTACGGCGTGATCATCGCCGGCTGGGCGTCGAACTCGAAATACGCCTTCCTCGGCGCGATGCGCTCGGCGGCGCAGATGGTGTCCTACGAGCTGGGCATGGGCTTCGCGCTGGTGGTGGTGCTGATGGTCTCGGGCAGCCTCAACCTGTCGGACATCGTGAACGCGCAGGGGCGCGGCCTGTTCGCCTCCAAGGGGCTGCATTTCCTGTCGTGGAACTGGCTGCCGCTGGCGCCGATGCTGCTGGTGTATTTCATCTCCGGCGTCGCCGAGACCAACCGCGCGCCGTTCGACGTGGTCGAGGGCGAATCGGAAATCGTCGCCGGCCACATGATCGAGTACTCGGGCATGACCTTCGCCCTGTTTTTCCTCGCCGAATACGCGAACATGATCCTCATCAGCACCCTCACGGCGGTCATGTTCTTCGGCGGCTGGCAGGCGCCGATCGACAGCGCGTTGTTCAACCTGCTGCCGCCGTTCGGCTGGCTGCTCGCCAAGGTGTTCGTCATCGTCTCCCTGTTCCTCTGGATCCGGGCCACCTTCCCGCGCTACCGCTACGACCAGATCATGCGCCTCGGGTGGAAGATCTTCATCCCGCTGACCCTCGTCTGGATCGTGTTCGTAGGCGCCTGGATGCAGACGCCGTGGAACATCTGGAAATGAAGCCGCGATGAACCGGATGCTCGAGTTGTTCCGCTCCTTCCTGCTGCTCGAGCTGCTGCGGGGCCTCGCCCTCACCGGGCGCCACCTGTTCCGGCGCAAGATCACGGTCCAGTTTCCCGAGGAAAAGACCCCGGCGAGCCCGCGCTTTCGCGGGCTGCATGCGCTGCGCCGCTACCCCAACGGCGAGGAACGCTGCATCGCCTGCAAGCTGTGCGAGGCGGTGTGCCCGGCGCTCGCGATCCACATCGAGTCGGAGGAACGCGCCGACGGCACGCGCCGCACGACGCGCTACGACATCGACCTCACCAAGTGCATTTTCTGCGGCTTTTGCGAGGAGGCCTGCCCGGTCGATGCGATCGTAGAGACGCGCATCATCGAGTACCACGGCGAGACGCGCGGCGACCTTCTCTACACCAAGCCGATGCTGCTCGCGGTGGGCGAGCGCTACGAAGAGCAGATCGCCAAGGACCGCGCGGCCGACGCCGCCTACCGCTAGGACCTGCCGCCCATGTTCGAGACCGCCGTGTTCTACGCCTTCGCCGCGATCCTGCTGGTGGCCGGGGCGTGCGTGGTCACGGCGCGCAACCCGGTACACGCGGCGATGTTCCTGGTGCTCGCCTTCTTCACCGCGTCGGGCATCTGGCTCTTGCTGCGCGCCGAGTTCCTCGCCATCGCGCTGCTGCTGGTGTACGTCGGCGCGGTGATGGTGCTGTTTCTGTTCGTGGTCATGATGCTCGACATCAACATCGAGCGCCTGCGCGAGGGCTTCTGGAAGAACCTGCCGCTCGCCGTGGTGGTGGGCGGAATCATGATGGCGGAGATGGCGGCGGTGCTCGCCGGGCGCTACTTCGGCGTCGCGCCGCGGCCGCTCGCGCGCGCGGCGGACTATTCCAACACCAAGGAGCTGGGCCGCCTCATCTACACCGATTACGCCTACGCCTTCGAGATCGCGGCGGCGATCCTGCTGGTGGCGATCGTCGCCGCGATCGCGCTCACGCTGCGCGGCCGCAAGGACTCGCGCCGCCAGGATCCGGCCGCGCAGGTACGGGTGCGGCGCAGCGAGCGCGTGCGGCTGGTGTCCATGCCGGCGGACAAGGAATGACGCTCACGCTCTCGCATTACCTGGTGCTCGGCGCGCTGCTCTTTGCGATCAGCGTGATCGGCATCTTCCTCAACCGGCGCAACCTGATCGTCCTGCTGATGGCGATCGAGCTGATGCTGCTCGCGGTCAACCTGAACTTCATCGCCTTCTCGCATTTCCTCGGCGATCCCGCCGGGCAGGTGTTCGTGTTCTTCATTCTCACCGTGGCCGCGGCCGAATCGGCCATCGGCCTGGCGATCCTGGTGGTGCTGTTCCGCGCGCTCGCCACGATCAACGTCGAGGACCTCGACACCCTCAAAGGATGACCCGGTGGCCGGTGCGCTGGCCTGGATCGACAAGATGATCGCCATGAAGACCCTGTACCTGCTGGTGCCCCTGGCGCCGCTCGCCGGCGCGCTCGCGGCGGGCCTCGCCGGGCGCGCGCTCGGCCGCGCCGGCGCGCACCGCGTCACGATCCTCTCGGTGCTGGTGTCGTTCCTCGCCTCGTGCGTGGTGCTGGCCGACGTGCTGCAGGGCAACGTCTTCAACGGCGGCGTCTACACCTGGCTCACGAGCGGCGAGACGCGGCTCGAGATCGGCTTCCTGGTCGACCGCCTCTCGGCGCTGATGATGGTGGTGGTGACGTTCGTGTCGCTGATGGTGCACGTCTACACCATCGGCTACATGGCCGAGGACCCGGGCTACCAGCGGTTCTTCGCCTACATTTCGCTGTTCACCTTCTCGATGCTGATGCTGGTGATGTCGAACAATTTCCTGCAGCTCTTTTTCGGCTGGGAAGCGGTCGGCGTGGTGTCGTACTTCCTGATCGGCTTCTGGTACACGCGGCCGAGCGCCATCTTCGCCAGCCTCAAGGCCTTCCTCGTCAACCGCGTCGGCGACTTCGGCTTCGTGCTCGGCATCGCGCTGATCCTCACGCATTTCGGCACGCTCGACTACGCCGCGGTGTTCGCGCAGGCCCCCGCCGCGGCCGGCAAGACGGTCGAGCTGTTCGGCGGCGCGCCCTGGCTGCTGCTCAGCGTGATCTGCATCTGCCTGTTCGTCGGTGCGATGGGCAAGAGCGCGCAGTTCCCGCTGCACGTCTGGCTGCCCGACTCGATGGAGGGCCCGACGCCGATCTCGGCCCTGATCCACGCCGCGACCATGGTGACCGCGGGCATCTTCATGGTGGCGCGCATGTCGCCGCTGTTCGAACTCTCGCCGAGCGCGCTCTCGGTGGTGCTCGTGATCGGCGCGATCACCGCGATCTTCATGGGCCTCGTCGCGCTGACGCAGTTCGACATCAAGCGCGTCATCGCCTACTCGACGCTGTCGCAACTCGGCTACATGACGGTAGCGCTCGGCGCTTCGGCCTACTCGGCGGCGATCTTCCACCTCATGACGCACGCCTTCTTCAAGGCGGTGCTGTTCCTCGCCGCCGGCTCGGTGATCATCGGGCTGCACCACGAGCAGGACATGCGGCGCATGGGCGGGCTGAAAAAGTACATGCCGTGGACCTACTGGACGCTGCTCATCGGCGCCATCGCCTCTGCCGGGATCCCGCCGTTCGCCGGTTTTTTCTCCAAGGACGCGATCATCGAGGCGGTGAAGCTGTCGCAGACGCCGGGCGCGGGCTTCGCCTACCTGGCCGTGCTGTCCTGCGTCTTCGTCACCGCGGCCTACACCTTCCGCCTGGTGTTCATGGCGTTCCACGGCGAGCCGCGGTTCGACGCCGCGCACCCGCCGCACGAGTCGCCCGCGGTGGTCACCGTGCCGCTGGTGCTGCTCGCGATTCCTTCAGTCGCCTCCGGCTGGCTGATCGGCCGCGTGGTGTTCGGCGACTACTTCGGCAGCGCCATCGCGGTGGCCCCGGCGCACGCCAACATCGCGCACATGAGCGGGGAGTATCACGGCCTGTGGAGCTACCTGCTGCACGGCGTGAGCGCGCCGCCGTTCTGGCTGGCGCTCGCCGGCATCGGCACCGCGTATTACCTCTACCGCGTGCGTACCGACCTGCCCAAGCGCATCGCGATCGCCCTGGGGCCGCTGTACGCGCTCATCGAACGCAAGTACGGCTTCGACGAGCTGTACCAGTGGCTGTTCGCGGGCGGCGCGCGCCTGCTCGGCGCCGGGCTGTGGAAGGGCGGCGACGAACGCACCATCGACGGCATCCTGGTCAACGGTTCGGCGCGCCTGGTGGGCTGGTCCTCCGGCGTGGTGCGCCTGTTCCAGACGGGCTACATCTACCAGTACGCGTTCGCCATGATCTTCGGCGTCCTGCTGATCATGACCTGGTTCCTGTTCCTCGCGCCAAGGGCCTAGATGACGCACACCGTGCCGCTGCTGTCCTACGCCATCTGGGTGCCGATCGTCGCCGGTCTGCTGGTGCTCGCCACCGGCGGCGACCGGAACGCCGCGCTGCAGCGCTGGCTGGCGCTCGCCGGTGCTCTCACCGGCTTCCTGGTGACGCTGCCGCTGTACGCCAACTTCGACCTCAAGTCCTCGGGCATGCAGTTCGTCGAACTGGCGCCGTGGATCGAGCAGTTCAACGTCCACTATCACCTCGGGGTCGACGGCATCTCGCTGCTGTTCGTGCTGCTCAACAGCTTCATCACGGTGCTGGTGGTGATCGCCGGCTGGAGCGTGATCGGGACGCGCGTGGCGCAGTACCTGGCGTCGTTCCTCATCCTCTCGGGGCTGCTGAACGGCGTCTTCGCGGCGCTCGATGCGCTGCTGTTCTACGTCTTCTTCGAGGCCACGCTGATCCCGATGTTCATCATCATCGGCGTCTGGGGCGGGCCCAACCGCGTCTACGCGGCGCTCAAATTCTTCCTCTACACCCTGATGGGCTCGCTGCTGATGCTGGTCGCGATGCTCTACCTGTACGGCAAGTCGGGCGGCAGCTTCTCGATCCTCGACTGGCACAAGCTGCCGCTGCCGCTCGGTGCGCAAGTGCTGCTGTTCTTCGGCTTCCTGCTCGCGTTCGCGGTCAAGGTGCCGATGTGGCCGGTGCACACCTGGCTGCCGGATGCGCACACCGAGGCACCCACCGGCGGCTCGGTGGTGCTGGCGGCGATCCTGCTCAAGCTCGGCGCCTACGGCTTCGTGCGCCTGACGCTGCCGATCCTGCCGGACGCCTCGCGCGAGCTCGCCTGGTTCATGATCGCGCTGTCGCTGGTGGCGGTGGTCTACATCGGCCTGGTGGCGCTGGTGCAGACCGACATGAAGAAGCTGATCGCCTACTCGTCGGTCTCGCACATGGGGTTCGTCACGCTCGGCTTCTTCGTCTTCAACGCCTACGGGGTCGAGGGCGCGCTGGTGCAGATGATCTCGCACGGCTTCGTCTCGGCGGCGATGTTCCTGTGCGTCGGCGTGCTCTACGACCGCATGCACACGCGCATGATCGCCGACTACGGCGGCGTGGTGAACACGATGCCGAAGTTCGCCTCGCTCATGATGCTGTTCGCGATGGCCAACTGCGGCCTGCCGGCGACCTCCGGCTTCGTCGGGGAATTCATGGTCATCCTGGGCGCCATGAAGGTCAATTTCTGGCTCGCGTTCGCCGCCGGCACGACGCTCGTCTTCGGCGCCGCCTACACGCTCTGGATGTACAAGCGCGTCATTTTCGGCGCCGTGGCGAACGCCGAGGTGGCCGCGCTGAAGGACCTCAACGGCCGCGAGTACCTGGTGCTCGCGCTGCTCGCGCTGGCGGTGCTGTGGATGGGCGTCTATCCGCTGCCCTTCACCGAGGTGATGCACGCTTCGGTCAACGAACTGCTGCGCCACGTGGCGCTGCCCAAGCTGTGAACCACGCCATGACGACTCCGCTGCCCGATTTCGCCCTGGCGCTGCCCGAGATCGTGCTGCTCGCCGGCGCCTGCGCGCTCCTGATCTTCGACCTGTTCGCGCGCGGCGAGCGGCGCGAGGGCAGCGTGCGCTTCGCCGGGCTGGTGCTGCTCGCCACGGCCGCGGCGACGCTGTTCGTGCTGCTCGGCACCGGCGGCGCCCTGGCCTACACCTTCAACGGCCTGTACGTCGCCGACGTGATGGCGCTGCTGCTCAAGCTCGGCGCCACGCTGGCGGTGGCGCTGGCGCTCGCCTATTCGCGGCGCTACCTGCACGACCGGGGGCTGCTGAAGGGCGAATTGCTCGCGCTGCTGCTGTTCGCGCTGCTCGGCATGATGGTGATGATGAGCGCCAACAGCTTGCTCACCCTGTATCTCGGGCTGGAGCTGCTGTCGCTGTGCCTGTACTCGCTGGTGGCGCTCAACCGCGATTCGCCGGTCTCGACCGAGGCGGCGATGAAATACTTCGTGCTCGGCGCGCTCGCCTCCGGGCTGCTGCTCTACGGCATGTCGATGATCTACGGCGCCACCGGCACGCTCACCATCACCGAGGTCGCCAGGCAGGTCGCCAACCTGCAGGCCAACAGCGCGCAGCACGGCTTCCTCGTCTTCGGCGTCGTGTTCCTGATCGCCGGGCTCGCCTTCAAGCTCGGCGTGGTGCCGTTCCACATGTGGATCCCGGATGTCTACCAGGGCGCGCCGACCGCGGTCACGCTGGTGATCGGCACGGCGCCCAAGCTGGCGGCGTTCGCCATGGCGGTGCGGCTGCTGGTCAACGGCCTGCTCGACCTGGCGGCGGACTGGCAGCAGATGCTCGTGATCCTGTCGGTATTGTCGATGGCGATCGGCAACATCACCGCGATCGCGCAGACCAACGTCAAGCGCATGCTCGCCTATTCGACCATCGCGCACATGGGGTTCATGCTGCTCGGGCTGCTCTCCGGGGTGGTGGGCGGCAACTGGCTGAATGCCGCGGAGGCCTACGCGGCGGCGATGTTCTACACCGTGGTCTACGTGCTGATGTCGCTCGGCGCCTTCGGCATGCTGGTGCACCTCTCGGGCAAGGGCTTCGAATGCGAGCGGCTCGAGGACCTGAAGGGCCTCAACCGGCGCAGCCCCTGGCAAGCCTTCATCATGCTGCTGCTGATGTTCTCGCTCGCCGGCGTGCCGCCCACTGCCGGCTTCTACGCCAAGCTCTCGGTGCTCTCCGCCACCGTGGCCGCCGGGCAGATCTGGCTCGCGGTGGTCGCGGTGCTGCTGTCGCTGGTCGGCGCGTTCTACTACCTGCGCGTCGTCAAGCTGATGTACTTCGACGACCCCGCCGAGACCGCGCCGGCGCTCGAGGGCGAGCGCGACGCCCGCGTGCTGCTGTCGGCCAACGGCCTGGCGCTGCTCGTGATCGGCATCGTGCCGCAGCCGCTGATGGGGCTCTGCTTCGTCGCCATCAAGAGCCTATAATCCCGCCGCGTGCGGGGGTGCATGCGATCTGCGGTCCGGGGCCTGAGCGTTTTGCTGTTCGCGGCGGCGCTGGCGGCGCTCGCGGCCGATCCCGGCGTGGTGGGCGACAGCGAGATCGAAAAGATCATCGCCAGCATCGCCTCGAGCGACACCGAGCGCAACGTCATCCGCCGGCGCCTCACGGCGTGGCGCGAGCTGCAGCTGGCGCCGAAGAACAAGGCCCTCGGGGATCCCGACAAGCTCAGGCTGGTCAACGATTTCGTGCACGAGACGCCCTTCTTCTGCGACCCGGTGATGTGGTGCGCCGAGGATTTCTGGTCGCGGCCGGTCGAATTCCTCGCCAACGACGGCGGCGACTGCGAGGATTTCTCGATCGCCAAGTTCTTCACCCTCAAGGCGCTCGGCGTCGCCGAAGCGAAGCTGCGCATCGTCTACGCGGTCTACCAGCGCGGCGCGTTCACCGGCGCGCACATGGTGCTGGCGTATTACCCGACGCCGGATGCCGAGCCGTTCATCCTCGACAACATCAACCAGACGCTGCAGCCGGCGTCGAACCGGCCGGACCTGGTGCCGGTGTTCAGCTTCAACAGCCAGGGCCTGTGGGGCGCCAAGGAAGCCAAGGGGCGCGGCCAGCCGGGCGAGCAGTACCGCGCCTGGAGCGACCACTGGCGGCGCGTGCAGAGCGACGAAGCCGTGCGCTCGGTGTCGCCCGAGCAGCGCAAGTCCGGCGAATGCCAGGCGATCATCCAGCGCTCGGCGTGGTGCCGCTAGGGCTGCGGCGGTGAAGG
>MERE01000180.1:44427-44902 GCA_001771975.1 Betaproteobacteria bacterium RIFCSPLOWO2_02_FULL_68_150
GCGGTGAAGGACCGGGATCTCACCGAGCGCTTCGTCTGCGGCGAGGAAGTCTACGCCGGGGGGTTCCTGCGCCTGCGGCGCGACGTGGTGCGGCTGCCCGACGGCAGCGAGACGGTGCGCGAGTATGTGCAGCACCCGGGCGCGGTCGCGATCGTGGCTTTGCTCGACGACGGCCGGGTAGTGATGGAGCGCCAGCACCGCTACCCGCACCGGCGCGATTTTGTAGAGATTCCGGCGGGCAAGCTCGAGCCCGGCGAGCCGCACTTCGAGACTGCGAAGCGCGAGTTGCAGGAGGAGACCGGTTACCTCGCGCGCGAGTGGACCCGGCTCGGGCTGATCCACAATGCCATCGCGTATTCGGACGAGGCGATCGAGCTGTGGCATGCGCGCGGGCTGGAAAAGCGCGCGGCGAAGCTCGACGCGGGCGAGTTCCTCGAGGTGCTGGCGCTGCCGTTCGAGGAGGCGGTTGCGATGA
>MERE01000181.1 GCA_001771975.1 Betaproteobacteria bacterium RIFCSPLOWO2_02_FULL_68_150
TGGTGACGGTTTACAAGAGCCCGACCTGCGGCTGCTGCGGCGACTGGGTCAAGCACCTGCGCGCGAACGGCTTTCGCCTCGAGGTGCACGACCTCGGCGACGTCTCGCCGATCCGGCGCCGCTACGGGGTCCCCGGGAAACTCGCTTCGTGCCATACCGCGGTGGTGGCCGGGTACGCCATCGAAGGGCACGTGCCCGCAGCGGACATCAAGCGGCTGCTGCGCGAGCGGCCGAAGGTCATCGGGCTGGCGGTGCCCGGGATGGTGATCGGCTCGCCGGGCATGGAGCAGGGCGCGCCGCAGCCCTACGAAACGCTGGCCTTCGACGAGCGCGGCTATCGCGTCTTTGCGCGGCACTGATTCGACAACCGAATTTCAATTTCATCGGATGAAACTGGAGGATTTATGACACGCAGCGCCACCATCCCCACCAAGCGTTCGAACTCCACGCCGCTGATCGCCGGCATTGTGCTGATCATTCTCGCGCTCGTAATCGCCGTCTACGTGGCCAAGCCCGGGTTCAGGACGGCGGCACCTGCCATTGCGCCGACACCGGTCGCGACCCAAGCCGCATCCGTGGCGCCTCCGAACCAAGCGCTGCGCGCCAAGGAAACGAACTTCGCGTTCGGCTCCATCTCGATGGCGGCCGGCAAGGTCAGCCACCGCTTCTGGTTCAGGAACGAGGGCAGCAGTCCGCTGTCGATCAAGCGGATCTATACCTCGTGCATGTGCACCACGGCGACGTTCGTGAAGGGCATGCGCAAGGTCGGCAGCTACGGCATGCCGGGCCATGGCGCAACGGTGCCCGATGTGAACGAATCGCTCGCGCCGAGCGAGGCCGCCTACGTCGACGTCGTGTTCGATCCCGCGGCGCATGGCCCCGCCGGTCTCGGACGCACCGAGCGCGTCGTGACCGTCGAACCGGCCGCCGGCGAGCCGCTGCAGTTAGGCTTTGTCGCCAACGTCACGCCGTGACGCCATGGACCGGAAACTGACGCTCCTGATCGTCGCCGCGATGCTGTTCGCGGCGACGGTGGCGATCTTGCAGTTCGGCAGCACCGGCACGACGGCGCTGTGGTCGGTGAGCGAGGGCGGCCGCTGGCTGCTGCCGCTGATCGTGGTCGCGGCGCTCATCGACAGCGTCAACCCGTGTGCCTTCTCGATCCTGCTGGTGACGGTGGCGTTCCTGCTGAGCATCGGCAAGCTGCGCACGAAAGTGCTGCAGATCGGCAGCGCCTACATCGCGGGACTCTTCACAGTGTACTTCCTGATCGGACTGGGGCTGCTGCAGGCGCTGCACATCTTCGACACGCCGCACTTCATGGGCACTCTGGGCGCCGGCCTGCTGGTGCTGCTCGGCGTCATCAACCTGACGAACGTGTTCGTGCCGGCGTTTCCGGTGAAGCTCGCCATCCCGCAGTCCGCGCACCACAAGATGGCGCTGCTCATGGAGCGCGCCTCGGTGCCCACGGCGGTCGTCCTCGGCGGACTGGTGGGACTGTGCGAATTCCCCTGCACCGGCGGGCCGTACCTCATGGTGCTCGGGTTGCTGCACGATCAGACCACGTATTACACGGGCGTCGGCTATCTGCTGCTGTACAACGCGATCTTCGTTTCGCCGCTGGTCCTGATCCTGCTCATGGCGAGCAATGCCTCGCTGCTGGGCAAGGTGCAGCAGTGGCAGCAGGAGAGACGCACGACCATGCGCCTCGGGGGCGGCGCCGCGATGGTGGCGCTGGGGCTGTTCATCTTCGCGCTGTGACGCCGTGACCACGCTCGCGCTCGCAATCGCATCGCTGCTCGGGCTGACCGGGCTGGCGTGGCTGGCCTCCAGGATGTCGCGACTTCCCGTCTGTCCGGTTTGCGTTGGCGTTGCCGGAACCTGGACGGGTCTGCTGGCGGCGCGATTCGCGGGATTGCCCGTGGACGCGACGGTGCTCGCGATCCTGCTCGGGGCGTCGGTGCTCGGCATCGCGCAGTGGCGCGCCGAGCGGCTGACGCAGGGCGGATCCGCCTTGCTCTGGAAAGCACTTGCGGTTCCGACGGGCAGCGCGGCGGCGTACGGGTTGGTTGCCGAGCTTTGGAGCCTTGCGGCACTTTCGGCATTCGCATTCGCGCTGCTGGCAGTGCTGTTTCGCGCTGCGCGACCGGCGCCTGAATCCGACTCTGCGGTCGTCTCGCAGCTCGAAGAACGGATGAAGCGATGCTGCTGACCCGTTGCCGGGACACGTCGAAGCACCCGGTGAAGCACCTAACGGTTCTTGTAACGAACGTTTGAATCTGACATGAACGGAAAGGAGCACGACATGAAACGCAAACTGATCGTCGCGGCGGCAGCCGCGATTTTTTCCGCAACCGCGTTTGCCCAGATGGGCCCGGGAATGATGAGCGGCTACGGTCCCGGTGGGGGCTATGGCATGGGACCCGGGATGATGGGCGGCTACGGTCCCGGCGGTGGATACGGCATGGGCCCGGGAATGATGGGCGGCTACGGTCCCGGCGGTGGATACGGCATGGGCCCGGGAATGATGGGCGGCTACGGCCCCGGCGGTGGATACGGCATGGGCACCGGAATGATGGGCGGCTACGGCTACGGCGGACTCGGCCGGATCAATCTGAGCGACGAGCAGCGCGCCAAGATCGGCGAGATCCAGCAGGACGTCGCCCGCAGGCAATGGGAACTGATGGGCAAGATGCACGAGCAGGGCTTCCACATGCATCAGTTCGGCCCCGGCAGCGACGAAAACACGGCGCGCAAGGCCTATCAGGCGATGACCGAGGCGCACAAGGGGATGTTCGAGCTGCAGCTGGATTCCCGCAAGCGCATCGAATCCGTGCTCACCAAAGAGCAGCTCGATCAGCTGCGGCGCACGTGGCGCGGCGGCTGAAACCAAGAAAGGAATCTTCCAATGTGGGGTGAAATGGGTTCGATGGGGTGGGGTTGGGGCTGGGGAATGCTGGGAGCAGTGCACATGGTGCTTTGGTGGGTCTTGATCGTGCTGGGCATCGCGGTGCTCGTGAAGTGGCTTGTCGGCAGCCCGCGTGGCGGTGATCGCTCGGGCGGGCGGGGCGCGCTCGACATCCTCAAGGAACGCTATGCGCGCGGGGAAATCAACAAAGACGAGTTCGAGCAGAAAAGGCGCGATCTTGCAGCATGAAGACTGGCGCGACGGCACAGGCTACGACCCAAACCGGTGGCGCTCATGCATGAAATCCGGGGCATGGCGGCGGCGCCCTGGCCCCGAAGCGTGAGGGTCCGGGCCGAAGCGAGCAGCTCCGGCGGTTCCGCTGCGCGGCTCAGGTCGCCGGAAAACCGGCCTGCTGCAGAGCCTGCGTGAGCGTTTCGACCGGTTGCTGCGTTTCGACGCGCACGCGCTTGCTCGCCAGATCGACCTCCACGCTGGCCTGCGGGTCGACGGCTTTCAGGGCCTTGGTCACCGTGCTCACGCAGTGTCCGCAGGTCATGTCCTTGACGGTCAGTTCGATCATGCGAGTTCTCCTCGGTGCAATGTACAGGACGGCCCACAGTCTGTACCTTCCAACGTTGGCAAGGTCAAGTCCCGCTGCTGAAACCAGGCCCCGCTTGACCTTACCATCATTGGAACCCCGAGGATGCTGAACGAGTCCAAACCAGGGACGACCATGACAAGCCAGAATTCGTTGCTCGCGCCGGCTGCCGGCGGCCCGGTGCCGCGGGAGATCCGCGTTCCCATCGCGGGCATGAGCTGCGCCTCGTGCGTGGCGCGGGTCGAGAAGGCGCTGCTGGCGGTGCCCGGCGTCACGGCCGCATCGGTGAATCTCGCGACCGAAGTGGCGACGCTGCAGGCGCCGCCGAGCGTCACGACGAACGCAATCCAGGAGGCGGTCACGAAAGCCGGCTACGAGGTCGGACGGGAGGAATTCGATTTCGATATCCGCGGCATGACCTGCGGCAGCTGCGTCGCGCGGGTCGAGCGCGCGCTCGGCAAGGCGAGCGGCGTGCTATCGGTTTCGGTAAACCTCGCGACCGAGCGTGCGCGGGTCGTCGCAGTCGCCGGCACCGACCCGGATACGCTGCGTGCCGCGGTCCAGGACGCCGGATACGAAGCCACGCTTGCGGACGCGGGCCAGGGGCAGGCGGGTGCCGCCGCAGCGCGGCGCGCGCTGCCGGACTGGTGGCCGGTCGCCGCTGGCGTTGCGCTGACCGTGCCGCTGGTTCTTCCGATGCTGGGGCACGTGTTCGACGCGCACTGGATGCTGCCGGGCTGGCTGCAGCTTGCCCTCGCCTCACTGGTCCAGTTCTGGCTCGGCGCGCGCTTCTACCGCGCCGGCTGGAAAGCGCTCAAGGTGCTGACCGGCAACATGGATCTCCTGGTGGCCCTGGGCACCAGCGCGGCGTACGGCCTGTCGGTCTACGGGCTGTTCTTCGACGCCGGCGGGCACCTTTATTTCGAAGCCTCCGCGGCGCTGATCACGCTGATCCTGCTCGGCAAGTGGCTCGAGCAGCGCGCCAAGCGGCAGACCACGGAAGCGATCCGCGCGCTCAATGCGCTACGGCCCGAGCGGGCGCGCGTGCGCCGCGGCGACCAGGACATCGAGGTGCCGCTGGCGGCGGTGAAGGTCGGCGATCTGGTGGTCGTGCGTCCCGGCGAGCGCGTGCCGGTCGACGGCGAGCTGCGCGAGGGACGCAGCCACGTCGACGAATCGCTCATCACCGGCGAGAGCCTGCCGGTCGCCAAGGGGCCGGGGGAGCGGGTCACCGGCGGCTCGATCAACGCCGATGGCCTGCTGTTGGTCGAGACGCGCGCCATCGGCGCCGAGACCACGCTGGCGCGCATCATCCGGCTGGTGGAGGACGCGCAGGCCGCCAAGGCGCCCATCCAGCGCGTCGTCGACAGGGTGAGCGCGGTGTTCGTACCAATCGTGCTGGTGCTCGCGCTCGCCACGCTGCTCGGCTGGGGGCTGGCGAACGGCGACTGGACGGTCGCGGTGCTCAACGCGGTGGCGGTCATGGTGATCGCCTGCCCCTGCGCGCTCGGGCTCGCCACGCCGACCGCGATCATGGCCGGAACCGGGGTCGCCGCACGCCACGGCATCCTGATCAAGGACGCCGAGGCGCTCGAAATCGCACATTCGATCACCACGGTCGCGTTCGACAAGACCGGCACGCTCACGGCCGGACAGCCGTCGCTGGTCGCGCTCGAGCCGCTGCACGGCGAGCGTCTCGAGCTGCTGCGCCTCGCCGCGGCGCTGCAGCAGGGAAGCAGCCACCCGCTCGCGCGCGCCGTGATGCTCGAAGCCGAGGCGAATCGCATCGCCGGCAGCGGAGCGACGGACGCCCGGGCGTTGCCCGGGCGCGGCGTCCAGGCGGTGATCGGCGGCCGCACGGTGTACCTGGGCAGCTCGCGCCTGATGAACGAGCTGGGCGTCGACACAACGGCGCTCGCGGAACGCGCTCGCGCGCTCGCGGGCCAAGGCCGCTCGGTGTCCTGGCTCGCCGTGGAACGCGACGGCGTACGCGCGCTGTCGGGACTGCTGGCGTTCGGCGATCGCGTCAAGCCCGGTGCGCGGCAAGCGATCGAGCAACTTCATCGGCAAGGCGTGAAGACCGTCATGCTGACCGGTGACAATCACGGCAGCGCCCGGGTCGCGGCAGAGGCGCTCGGCATCGACGAAGTGAGAGCGGAGGTTCTTCCGGCCGACAAGGCGCGCACCGTCGCCCAGTTGAAACGCGCGGGCACCGTGGTCGCCATGGTGGGCGATGGCATCAACGACGCACCCGCCCTCGCGGCGGCCGACGTCGGCATTGCCATGGCCACCGGGACCGATGTCGCCATGCACACCGCCGGCATCACACTGATGCGCGGCGACC
>MERE01000182.1 GCA_001771975.1 Betaproteobacteria bacterium RIFCSPLOWO2_02_FULL_68_150
TCGGCAACGCCCGGCACCGCTGGACCAGCAGATCGGGGTTGCGCAAGTATTCGGCGCGCTCGGCGGGTCGGGAGAAATCCAGCCAGAGCGCAGTCTCCGGCAGCAACTTGCGCAACAGCGTGGACTTGCCGGTCTGGCGCGCGCCGAACACCAGGTGCACGTACGGTGCACCAAATTTCTTTTTCCACAGCGGTTCGACCCAACGACCAAACATATAGCCGGCTTTATAAACGCCCGACTAATGTAAAGTCAAGTGTTCAATCGGTCGGGTCGCTGCCTGCCCCTGGCGGAGCGGGACTTGTATTGATCCTCACGACGCGGCCCCCGCTCAGAAATCCGCATCGCCTTCGCTCGCCGACAGCTTCGCCTGCTGCCGGCGGTGTTGCCAGAGCGCGAATGCGACCGACGCGACCGAGGCGAACAGCAATCCTCCCGAGATCGGCCGCGTGATGAAGAGCCACGGATTGGCATCGGTCATGATCGAGCGCACCAGGTTGAGCTCGATCTGGTCGCCGAGGATCACGCCGAGGATGAACGGCGCGAGCGGAAAGCCGGTCTTCACCATGGCGTAGCCGAGCAGCCCGAAGACCAGCAGCACGTAGACATTGGTCATGGTGTTGTTGAGGGCGTAAGCACCGACCACGCACAGCACCAGGACCACCGGGAACAGCGCCGCCTTCGGCACCGTAGTGACGCGCAGCATCCAGCGCGAGCCGAGCGCGAGGATCAGCACCATGATCGGGTGCGCCAGCAGGTAGGCCGCGAACATGCCATAGGCGAGCTGCGTGTTCTGCGAGATGAACAGCGGTCCCGACTGGATGCCGTGAATGGTGAGCGCGCCGAGCATCACCGCGGTGACCGCGTCGCCGGGGATGCCGAACGCCATGATGGTGACCAGCGACCCTCCGACGTTGGCGTTGTTCGACGCCTCGGAAGCGATGATGCCCTCGGGCGTGCCCGTGCCGAAGCGTTCGGGATGACGCGAGAATTTCTTCGCCTGGTCGTAGGCCATCATGCTCGCCGCGCTGCCGCCGATCGCCGGCAGCACGCCGACGAACGCGACCCACAGCAGGATCAAGGGCCGCGACACGATCTCCCAGATCACCTTGAGATGCGAGACCGCGAGGCTGGCGGCGCGGTCGATCGCATCGGCGAGGGGCGCGGCGCCGCCCATGCGCTCGACCTCGGTCATGATCTGGGCGAAGGCGAACACGCCGATCAGGACCGGCAGGAACTCCACGCCGCCGGCGAGGAACGGGATGCCGAGCGTGAGCCGCTCGCGCCCCAGCACCGGATCGACGCCCATCACCGTGACGATCAGCCCGAGCATCCCCGAGAGCAGTCCTTTCAGCAGCGACGCTTCCACCAGGCCTGCCACCATCGACAGCGCCAGCACGAAAAGCGAGAAAAATTCCCAGGGTCCGAATTCGAGCGCGATGCGCGCGAGCGGTCCGGTGGCGCCGATGAGGAAGATGCCGCCCAGCAGGCCGCCGAAAAACGACGCCCAGATGCCGATCCAGAGCGCGCGCCCCGGCTCGCCATTGCGCGCCATCGGATGGCCGTCGAAGGTGGTGGCGATCGCCGAGGGCGTACCCGGAATGCCGAGCAGTACCGCGGTCACCAGACCGCCGGCAGAGCCGCCGACGTAAACGCCGGTCATCGCGGCAAGCCCCTGCAATGGGTCGAGGCCGAAGGTGAATGGCAGCACCACGATGATCGTCATCGTGATGGTGACGCCGGGAAGCGCGCCACCGACGACGCCGACCAGCGTGCCGAGGGCGAGCGGCAGCAGGTACTTGACCTGAACGACGTTCGCGAGGCCGGCGAAAAGCAACTCGTACATCGGCTAGAAACCGATCCAGCGTCCGCGCGGCAACAGCACCGCCAGATAACGCTCGAAGGCGAAATAGATGACCGCCGTCGCGACCAGCGCGAGCGCGGCTGCGCGCAGCCAGTCGCGCGCGCCGCGCGGCGGATCGAGCACGGCGTTGGTCGCGGCGATATAGGCGAAGGTCGCGACGCGGAATCCGAGGTAGGGCAAGGCCCCCACGTACACGCCGAACACCGCGAAGGTCGCCGCCACCAGTCCGTAGCGGATGCCGCGCTCTGCGGCCGCGGGGCGCCTGCGCCGGGTCAGGAAGCCGGCGGCGACCACCGCCGCCGCGAGCAGCGCCGTGATGCCGAGGACGATGCGCGGATAGAACCCCGGCCCGACGGGAACGAGCGGATTGTCCTTCAGCTCGAAGGTGAAGCCAAACAGCACCAGGCTCGCGGCGAGCACCGCGAGCCCGGCCCAGGCGTCGCGGCCCGGCATCAACGCTTGAGCAGTCCGAGGTCCCTGGCGACGTCCTTGTTCTGGGCGTCGTTGTCCTTGAGGAAGGCGGCATAGCCGCGCTCATCCAGGTAGTTCACGATCGTGCCGTGCTTTTTCATCGCCTCCGCGAACGACGGATCCTTCGCCGCCGCGCCGCAGGCCGAGCGCAGCTTGCCGAGCGCTGCGGCGGGCGTACCCTTGGGCGCAATCAGCCCCCGGTTCACGGCGTATTCGACGCTGATGCCGAGTTCCTTGAGCGTGGGCACCGCGGGAACCTCGGGATGGCGTGCCGCGCTCGCGATGGCGAGGAACTTGAGCTGGCCCGCGTCGGCCTTGCCTTTCTGCGTCAGGTTGGACTCCGCGAGCTCGATGTGCCCGCCGAGCAGCGCGTTCATGCGCGGCGCGGTGCCTTCGTAGGAGACGTACTTGAACTTGATGGCCGCGGCCTTTTCGACCATCGCCGGAAAGAAATGGCTGGTCGAACCGAGCGTCGCGCCGACCGTGATCTGCCCGGGCCGCGCCTTGGCATCGGCGAGCAGCGCCTTCATGTCGCTCCACGGCGTCTTCGGGCTGGCGGTGATGATCGAGGGCGTCGCGCTCACCAGGCAAAGCGGCTCGAAGTCGTGGTAGTTCACGTCCGCGACCCCCGTGTAATAGGTCGAATGGATCGAGTCGTGGACGGCGAAGATGGTGTAGCCGTCAGGCGGCGAGTCCTTCGCTTCCTTGGCGCCCTTGGTGCCCGAGGCGCCGCCGACGTTCGCGACCACGATCGTGCCGCCCACGTGCTTTTGCATGAGCGGCGCGAAGGTGCGATAGATCACGTCGGTATCACCGCCCGCGGCCCAGGGGACGATCAGCTTGATCGGCCGGTCGGGATACTGCGCATGGGCAACGAGCGGCGCCAACAGCAGAGCCAATGCGAATCGTTTCATTGTGTCCTCCTCCTCAGGAGCGGCCATTCTAGCGTAGCGCGCACCGCTAAGCGGTGCCCTCGCGCTTGCGCAGCTCGCGCCGCTGCACCTTGCCGGTCGTCGTCATCGGCAGCGCAGCGATGAATTCGATCTCGCGCGGATACTCGTAGGGCGCGAGGCGCCCGCGCACGTGCCGCTGGATGTCGTCGATCAGCGCCTGCGACGGCGCTTCGCCCGGCTGCAGCACGATGAACGCCTTGACGATCTGGCCGCGCGCCTCGTCGGGCTTGCCGATCACGGCCGCATTGGCCACCGCCGGGTGCCTGAGCAGGCAGTTCTCGATCTCCGCCGGCCCGATACGGTAGCCCGCGCTCTTGATCACGTCGTCCGAGCGCCCCTGGTACCAGATCGTGCCGTCCTCGTCCATGCGCCCCTGGTCGCCGGTGTAGCCCCAGTCGCCGATGAACTTTTCCTCGGTCGCCTTGGGATTCTTCCAGTACCCCAGGAAGAACACGGGGTCGTCGCTGCCGTTGCAGCGCCGGTTCACCGCGATCTCGCCAAGCTCGCCGCGCGGCACTTCGACCCCTTGCCCATCGAGGATCGCGACACGGTGCCCGGGGTAAGCCCGCCCGATCGCGCCGGGCTTCACCGGCCATGCGGCCTGGCAGTTGCCCACCACGTAGTTGATCTCGGTCTGGCCGAACATCTCGTTGATCGTCACGCCGAGCTGCTCGCGCGCCCAGTCGATCACGGTGACGCCGACCGCCTCGCCGGCGCTCATCACCGAGCGCAGCGCGAGCGCGTAGCGCGCCCTGGGCTCGGGCACCGCCTTCATCATCAGCTTCAGCGCCGTGGGAAACAGGAACGTGTTGCGGATGCGGTACTGGTCGAGCAGGTGGTAGGCCTTTTCGGCGTCGAACTTGCCGCGATAGCCGAGCATCGGGATGCCGAAATACCAGCTCGGCAGCAGCGCATCGAACAGGCCGCCCGCCCACGCCCAGTCCGCCGGCGACCAGAACACGTCCCCAGGCTGCGGAAAGAAATCGTGCGAATACGCGAACCCCGAGAGGTGGCCGATCATGAACCGGTGCGCATGCAACGCGCCCTTGGGCGCCCCGGTGGTGCCGCTGGTGTAGATGATCAGCGCCGGGTCCTCGGCAGCGGTGTCGACGCATTCGAAGTCGCGGCCCGCTTTCTGCAGCAGCGCCTCCCAGCCCTGCACACCCGATTCGCGCGCCCCGCCGACGCCGATCACGTGGCGCAGCGCAGCCAGCCGCTCGCGCACCGCGAGCAGGTGCGGCAGCGTCGTAGGCTCCACGATCGCGACGCTCGCTTCGGCGTGGTTCATGCGGAATTCGAGCGCATCCGGCCCGAACAGGTGGGAGAGCGGCAGCGCAACCGCGCCCATCTGGAAGATCGCCATGTAGGCGATCGCCGTTTCGGGGCGCTGCGGCAGGATCAGCGCGACGCGGTCGCCGCGCTGCACGCCGAGGGCCGCGAGCGCGTTCGACAGGCGGTTCGCCTGCTGCTGGATGTCCCAGAACGAATAGGCGGCGCTCGCGCCCGACTCGTCTTCCCAGTACAGCGCGAAGCGCGAGCGCTCCTCGGCCCAGCGGCCGCAGCAGGCGCGCGCGAGGTTGAAACGCGCCGGAACCTGCCAGCGCCAGCTGCGGTAGAGCTCGTCGTAGCGGTCGCCCATGGCCGGACGAGTTTCGCTTTTTGTCCGGCGCGAGTTTACCATCGGCAACCATGACGAACCCCGCCGCCCTGGTCTTCGATGCCTATGGCACCCTGTTCGACGTGCACGCCGTGGTCGAGCGCTGCGAGATGTTCTGGCCCGGCAAGGGCGCGCAGCTGTCGCAGCTCTGGCGCGCCAAGCAGCTCGAGTGGACCTGGCAGCGCAGCCTGATGCGGCGCTATGCTCCGTTCTCGCAGCTGACGCGCGACGCGCTCGGCTACGCCTGTGAAGCGCTGGCCTTGAGCTGCGACGAAGCGCGCGCGGCGGCCCTGATGGACGAGTATCGCCGGCTGGCACTTTATCCGGACGTGGCCGATGCGCTGGCGAGCCTGCACGCGGGCGGGCGCGGGCTGGCGATTCTCACCAACGGCTCGCCCGACATGATCGCTCCGCTGGTCGCGCACCACGGCCTGGAATCGCTGTTCGACGCCGTGCTGAGCGTCGACGAGCTGAAGATCTACAAGCCCGCGCCGGAAGTCTATCGGCTGGCGGCGAAACGGCTCGGCGTCGCGTCGAACGCGATCGGCTTCGTGTCCTCGAACTGCTGGGACGCGCTCGGCGCCAAGGCCTTCGGCTTCCGGGTCTGGTGGATCAACCGCGGCGCTGCGCCGCTCGATCGCCTCGGTTTCGCGCCCGACGGCCTGCTGGCGGGGCTTGGCGAGCTGCCGGCCGCGCTGCCCGAATGAAGTTCTGCGCCAACTGCGCCGCGCCGGTGGTACAGCGCGTGCCGCCGGGCGACAGCCTGCCGCGCTTCGTCTGCGACGAATGCGGCGAAATTCATTATCAGAATCCGCGCCTCGTCGTCGGCTGCCTTCCGGAGCTGGACGGGCGGCTGCTGCTGTGCCGGCGCGCGATCGAGCCGCGCTACGGCTACTGGACGCTGCCCGCGGGATTCATGGAAAACGGCGAAAGCGTCGGCCAGGGCGCGCTGCGCGAGACGCTGGAGGAAGCCGGCGCGCGCGTCGAACTCGGCGCCGTGTTCTCGATGATCTCGGTGCCGCGCGTCAACCAGGTGCATCTTTTTTTTCGCGCCCGCGTCCTCGAGCTGGAGCTCGCACCCGGCGTCGAGACGCTCGAAATCCGCTTGCACGAGGAAGCCGAGATCCCCTGGCAGGACATCGCGTTCCGCACCGTGGGCATGACCCTGCGCCACTGGTTCGCGGACCGCAGCGCGGGCGAGT
>MERE01000183.1 GCA_001771975.1 Betaproteobacteria bacterium RIFCSPLOWO2_02_FULL_68_150
CAAGCCGTGCTCGTGATGCTGACGGTCGGCTTGATCGCGTTCTCGCTGTTTCGCTTCGTCGGCGATCCGGTGCTGTTCATGCTCGGGCAGGAAGCCACGCCCGAGGACCGTGTCCGGCTCACCCAGATGCTCGGGCTCGACCAGCCGTTTTACGTGCAGTACGCCGGCTTCGTGGCGCGCGCGGTGAAAGGCGAGTTCGGCATTTCGCTGCGCCAGGTGCGGCCGGTGTCGAGCATGATCCTGGAGCGCCTGCCGGCGACATTGGAACTCGCCGCGGTGGCGGCGATTTTCGCGCTGTTCGCGGGAATCACGATGGGCGTGTATACCGCGCTGCGACGAAATTCCTGGCTCTCGCAGGCGCTGCTTGCGCTGTCGCTCATCGGCGTGTCGCTGCCGACCTTCCTCATCGGCATCCTGCTGATCCTGGTGTTCGCCGTGCTGCTCGGGTGGTTGCCGTCGTTCGGGCGCGGCGACACGATCGACCTCGGCTGGTGGTCGACCGGGTTCCTCACGGCCTCGGGCCTGAAGGCGCTGATCATGCCCTCGATCACCCTGGGCCTGTTCCAGATGACCCTGATCCAGCGCCTGGTGCGCACCGAGATGCTGGAGGTGCTGCGCACCGATTACATCAAGTTCGCGCGCGCGCGCGGACTCACCGACCGCGCGGTGCATTTCCGTCACGCGCTGAAGAACACGCTGGTACCGGTGATCACGATCACCGGGCTGCAGCTGGGGGCGATCATCGCCTTTGCGATCATCACGGAAACCGTGTTCCAATGGCCCGGCATGGGGTTGCTCTTCATCCAGTCGGTTCAGTTCGCCGACATCCCGGTCATGGCGGCCTACCTGTGCCTGATCGCGCTGTTCTTCGTGGTCATCAACCTGGTGGTCGACCTGCTGTATTACGCGGTCGACCCGCGCCTGCGCATCGATCGCGCGGCGGCCGCGCACTGAACCCGCGTCGCATGGCGCCCGGCCAGCGGCCCTGCCGGCACTTTCCTGCATAATCCAGTCAATACCAAAGGAGGAGGGACATGAAACTGAACCGCTGGTTGCTGGCTGCCCTGGCGGCGTGTGCCGCGTCGGGCGCGGCGCACGCCGTGACGCTCAAGTGGGCGGCGCAGAACGACATCCTGACGCTCGACCCGCATTCGCAGAACCACGCCACCACGATTTCGCTCCTGCAGCATGCCTACGAGCCGCTGGTGCGCTACGACAAGAAATTCCAGGTCGAGCCGGCGCTGGCGGCAAGCTGGCAGCAGGTGACGCCGACGCAATGGCGCTTCAACCTGCGCAAGAACGTCAAGTTCCACGACGGCAGCCCGTTCAGCGCCGACGACGTGGTGTTCTCGTTCGACCGCATCCGCCAGCCGCAGGGCACGATGCAGCCCTATGTCACCGGGGTCAACGAAGTGCGCAAGATCGACGACCACACCGTGGACTTCATCCTCGCCGGGCCCAACCCGGTGTTCCTGCGCAACCTGACGATCTTTCACATCATGAGCAAGACCTGGGCGATGAAAACCAAGTCGGAAAAGATCCAGGACTACAAGGCAAACGAGATCACGTTCGCCTCGCGCAACGTGAACGGCACCGGCGCCTACCTGATCAAGTCCTGGGAACCCGACAAACAGATCGTCATGAGCGCCAACGCGAACTGGTGGGACAAGCGCGAGGGCAACGTGACCGAGGTGATCTATACACCGATCAAATCGGAAGCGACACGCGTCGCGGCCCTGCTCTCGGGCGATGTCGATCTGGTCACCGACGTGCCGCTGCAGGACATGGCGCGCCTGCGCCAGGACACCAAACTCAAGATTCTCGATGGCGCGGAGAACCGCACCATTTTCATCGCTCTCGACCAGGGTAGCACCGAGTTGAAATATGCCGACGTCAAGGGCAAGAATCCGTTCAAGGACCTGCGCGTGCGGCGCGCGCTGAACATGGCGGTGGACCGCGAGGCGATCAAGCGCGTCACCATGCGCGGATTGTCGATCCCGGGCGGCCTCATGATCGCGCCCAACGTCCATGGTTACTCCGAGGACATCGACCCCAAACCCACGTTCGATGCCGAAGGCGCGAAGAAGCTGCTCGCCGAGGCGGGCTACCCGGCGGGTTTCGAGTTCACGCTCAACTGCCCCAACAACCGCTACGTCAACGACGAGAAGATTTGCCAAGCACTGGTCGCGATGTGGGCGCGCATCGGCATCAGGGTGAAGCTCGCTGCCGAGAACATGGGGCCCTTCATCGCCAAGGTGCAGAACTTCGACACCAGTGCCTACATGCTGGGCTGGGGCGTAGCGACCTTCGACGCGCTCTACATGCTGCAGGCGCTGGCACGCACCCGGACCACGGGCGCGGACGGCAGCTTCAACTTCTCGCGCGTGAGCGACCCCAAGCTCGACCAGCTCATCGACGCGATCAAGACCGAGATGGACCAGAAAAAACGCGATGCGCTGATCCGCGAGGCGCTGGTGACCGTGCGCGACCAGCACTACTTCGTGCCGCTGCACTACCAGCTGCGGCCGTGGGCGATGAAGAAAAACGTCACCACCGTGTACCGCGCCAACGACGCGCCCGAATCACGCTTCGCGCGCGTCGACTGAAGCCACGGGACTGACGCCAGGCGCGAATCGCATGGCCGTGGCTCCGGGCTGGTGGCGCCGTGCCTGGGACCACGACCTCGCGTGGAGCTTCCGGCGCTCGCCGGTCACGATCGTCGCGACGCTGCTGACCCTGGCGTGCTTCGGCGGCGCCGCCTTCGCACCCTGGCTCGCGCCGCACAACCCCTTCGACCTCGCGACGCTCAATCTGGGCGACGCCTTCGCGCCACCCGCCTGGATCGAGGGCGGGCAGCCGCGCTTTGTTCTCGGCACCGACGACCAGGGGCGCGACGTGCTCTCCACCATCATGCACGGCGCGCGCATCTCGCTCGGCGTCGGGCTCGCCGCGGTGGCGTTCTCCGCGCTGCTCGGGGTATCGCTCGGCCTGCTCTGCGGGTACGTGGGCGGGCGGCTGGATGCGTTTGTCATGCGCGTCGCCGACATCCAGCTTTCGTTTCCCGCAATCCTCATCGCGCTGCTGGTCGACGGCGTGGCGCGCGTCGCGCTGCCGCGCGAAACGCACGACAGCATCGCCATTCCGGTGCTCATCTTCTCGATCGGAATCTCGGGCTGGGTGCAGTACGCGCGCACCGTGCGCGGCTCGACGCTGGTCGAAAAGAACCGGGAATACGTGCAGGCGGCGCGCGTCATCGGCCGCGGCCCGGTTGCCATCATGGTGCACCACGTGCTGCCCAACGTCATGGGCCCGGTGCTGGTCATCGGCACGATTCACATCGGCACCGCGATCATCACCGAGGCGACGCTCTCGTTTCTCGGTGTCGGGCTGCCGCCGACGCAGCCTTCGCTCGGCACCCTGATCCGGGTCGGCAACGATTTCCTGTTCTCCGGCGAGTGGTGGATTACCGTGTTTCCGGGCCTCGCGCTGATCGTGCTGGTGCTCTCGGTCAACCTGCTCGGCGACTGGCTGCGCGACGCGCTCAATCCGAAGCTGCGGTGAGCGCGCCCCTGCTCGAGGTGCGCGACCTGCGCGTGGAGTTCCCGACGCGCCGCGGCACGCTGGTCGCGGTCGACGGCGCGTCGCTCGCGATCGCGCCGGGCGAGGTGCTCGGCGTGGTGGGCGAGTCCGGCGCGGGCAAGTCGATCACCGGGATGGCGATCATCGGGCTGATCGAGCCGCCCGGGCGCATCGCGGCGGGCGAGATCCGGTTCGAGGGCGAACGCATCGATCGCCTGCCCTACGAGCAGATGCGGCGCATCCGGGGCCGGCGCATCGGCGCCATCTTCCAGGACCCGCTCACGTCGCTCAATCCGCTTTTCACCGTAGGCGAGCAGCTCACCGAGACCATCCTCGCGCATCTCGAGGTCACGCCGGCCGCGGCGCGTGCGCGCGCCCTGGCGCTGCTCGCCGAGGTCGGCATTCCGGCGCCGGAGGGCCGCATCGACCATTATCCGCATCAGTTCTCCGGCGGCATGCGCCAGCGCGTCGTGATCGCGCTCGCGCTCGCCGCCGAGCCGCGCCTGATCATTGCCGACGAGCCGACCACGGCGCTCGACGTCTCGATCCAGGCGCAGATCATCGCGCTGCTGAAACGCCTGGCGCGGGATCACGGCACCGCGGTGATGCTGATCACGCACGACATGGGCGTCATCGCCGAGACCGCCGACCGGGTGGCGGTGATGTACGCGGGACGCATCGCCGAGGTCGGCCCGGTGCGCGAGGTGATCCACGCGCCGCGCCATCCCTACACCACGGGACTGATGGGTTCGATCCCGAAGGTCGCCGCGCCGCACGGCGCTCCCGGCGCGGCGAGCGCCGGCCGAAAACGCGTGCCGCTGGCGCAGATCGAGGGCGCGATGCCGCGCCTGAACGCGATCCCGCAGGGCTGCGCCTTCAATCCGCGCTGCCCGAGGCGCTTCGATCGCTGCCTCACCGAGCGTCCCGAGCTGGTTGCGGTCGGGACCAATCACGTCGCCTGCTGGCTCTATGCCGATCGACCGCGATAACCGGCCACTGGTCCGGTTGATCGCGGTCGGCCGGGATTTCGATGTTTCGCGGCCCTGGCTCAACCGCGTGCTCGAAGGCGCGCCGCGCCAACTGCTGCGCGCGGTGGACGGCGTGTCGCTCGAGGTGCAGCGCGGCGAAACGCTGGCGCTGGTCGGCGAGTCCGGTTGCGGCAAATCCACCGTGGCGCGGCTGATCGTCGGCCTGTACCCGGCGTCGCAGGGACGCATCGAATTCGACGGCGTCGACCTCGCCTCGCCCGGGGCGTTCGCGCTGCGCCGCCGGATGCAGATGATCTTTCAGGACCCCTACGCCAGCCTCAACCCGCGCTGGCGCGTGCGCGACATCGTCGCCGAGCCGATCCGCGTGCTCAAGTTGATGGCCTCGGAGCGCGAGGTTGCCGCGCGCGTCGCCGAGTTGCTGCAGCAGGTCGGGCTGGTGGCGGATGATGGCGAGAAGTACCCGCACGAGTTCTCCGGCGGCCAGCGCCAGCGCATCTCGATCGCGCGGGCGCTCTCCGGCAATCCGGAGTTCCTGGTGTGCGACGAGCCGACCTCGGCGCTGGATGTTTCGGTGCAGGCGCAGATCCTCAACCTCATGACCGACCTGCAGCAGCGCCTCGGCCTGACGTATCTTTTCATCTCGCACAACCTGGCCGTGGTTTCGCACATCGCCGACCGCGTCGGCGTGATGTACCTCGGCCGGCTGGTCGAGACCGCGGCGGCGGACGACCTCTTCGCGCGGCCGCGCCATCCGTACACGCGCATGCTGCTCGATGCAATTCCGGACCTCGAGATGACCGGCAAGCCGCGCACGCCGGTAGCGGGTGAAGTGCCGAACCCGCTCGACCCACCGGCAGGCTGCGCGTTTCATCCGCGTTGTCCGCACGCCAACGAGCGCTGCCGCAGCGAGCGGCCGCAGGCGATCGCCTCCGGCAGCGCGCTGGTCGCGTGTCATGCCGTGACGGAGGGAAGGCTTCAGGATTAGTCATTCGTCGCATGCCTTGACCTGCTCCCCGCCCCCGCTCGACCGACCCGCCCACGATCGCCAGGGCCCTGCGTTTCCCCCAGGTTTTCCTCGTAGAATCCAGCGCTGCGTGACACGTCGCTTCTGGTCACCGGAGACGGAGAAATCCATGATTTTCACGCGCTCGGTTTTTGCCTCTCTCAGGTTCAGCCTGCTGCTGGCGCTATTGCTGGTCTCAGCCGGCCTCTTGCCGGGCAGAGCGATGGCTCAACGCACTCTCAGCAGTGGACAACATCTCTATCTCCCGATCTACGCTTACATCCAGTATGGGGATGTTGATAAGAGCGGTGTTGCCAGCCGAAATCCGGTTTCCGCGCTGATCAGCATCCACAATACTGATCTGGACAGACCACTCAAGCTGCTTGCCGCGCGCTATTACTCGACGGAAGGCAAATTCTTGCGCAACTTCGTGTCGTCCCCTCAGATCCTCAAGCCAATGGAGACTCTGGAGTTCCTGGTGGAACGCCGCGATGTGGTGGGTGGGTCCGGGGCCAACTTCGTCATCCAGTGGGAGGCGGCGGTTCCCGTCAGCCCGCCACTGGTCCAGGCCTTGCATGTCGAGCTGCAATTGCATCGGGCGATTGTCTTTACCACGGACGCGGTGTTGATTCCGCGTTAACTGGCGCGCCGAGAGTGGAGCATGGCAGCGTTTTTCTGATCCCAAGCGTCGTCTTTCTCGCCTCGGCGGTACTCGCCGTAGTGATTTCGCACCGACTGGGCCTGGGCTCGGTCGCCGGCTACCTTCTGGCGGGGATTGCCATCGGTCCCTTCGGCCTGAAGTTGATCGACAAGGTCCAGGACGTGCGCACGTTCGCGGAACTGGGCGTGGTGTTCCTCCTCTTCGTGATCGGCCTGGAACTGGAGCCCAAGCGTCTCTGGCACATGCGCGTGCGCCTGCTGTCGCTGGGTTTGTCGCAGGTCGCCGGCTCGATCGCTTTGATCGCAGGGGTGGCCTGGCTGGCGGGCATCGACTTACGCATCGGCGTTCTCGCCGGCATGGCGCTCGCGCTTTCCTCGACGGCGCTGGCGCTGCAGCCGCTCACCGAGCGCGGCGCGCTGAAGAACAAGGGCGGTCAGGCGGTATTCGCGATCCTTCTGTTCCAGGACATCGCGGTCATCCCGATGCTGGCGCTGCTGCCGCTGCTCGGAGCCGCCGGCACCGGTGCGAGCTTCTCCTGGGGCGGCCTCGGGTTTGCCGGCGCCGTGATCGTGGCCACGCTGATTGGCGGCCATTTTCTCGCCCGGCCGGTGTTCCGCCACATTGCGCGCACCCGTGAGCGGGAAATTTTCACCGCTTTCGCGCTGCTGCTGGTGCTGGGGATCGCCTGGGGCTTCGAGTCCGCGGGCCTGTCGATGGCGCTGGGCACGTTCCTCGCCGGCGTGCTGCTCGCGGAGTCCGAGTACCGCCACGAAATCGAGGCCGCGGTGGAACCATTCAAGGGCCTGTTGCTGGGCCTGTTCTTCATCGCGGTCGGCATGGGGGTCGACTTCGGGCTGCTGTTCGAAAGACCGCTCGTCATCCTCGGGCTGATCGTCGGGTTGTTCGTCCTGAAGGGCGTGGTGCTCTTTGCAATCGCGCGTTTCGCGAAGCTGCCGCTGAGCGAACGGCCGCTGTTCATCCTGCTGCTCGCGCAGGGCGGCGAATTCGCCTTCGTCCTGCTGACGCTTGGCGTGCAGCGCGACGTGGTTCCCTTCGCGACCGCGCAGGCAATGACGCTGGCGGTGGCGCTGTCCATGCTCTCGACGCCCTTCTTGCTGGTGTTCCACGACCGGGTGCTGGCGCCGCGCTTCGCCGGTGAAGCGCCCAGGCCCGCGCACGAGGTACCCGAGGCGGCCAAGGTGATCATCGCGGGCCTGGGCCGCGTCGGCCAAGTGGTGGCCCGCCTCCTGCATGCCAGCGGCTACGAACCAATTATTCTCGACGACGATCCGGACCATGTCGAGCAGTTGCGCCGCTTCGGCTTCCGCGTGTTCTACGGTGACGCCACGCGGCTGGACCTTCTGGAGTCCGCAGGCGCCGCAAAGGCCGACTTTCTCATCATCGCGCTGAACGACCCGGGCGCAACCACGCACCTGGCAAGCAGTGCGGCCAAGCATTTCCCCAACCTCAGGATCATCGCGCGGGCGCGCGACATGCGTCATATGTTCGAATTGCGCGACATCGGCGTCGAGATCATCGAGCGCGAGACTTTCCAGTCGGCGCTGGCGCTGGGCCGGGCAACGCTGGCGGCCGTGGGAGCCGATGCCGACCGTGCGGCGCGCGCGATAAAGAGCTTCGCCGAACACGACGCCGTGGTGCTGACGAAGCTCTATGCCGTCCACCAGAGCGATCCCGATGCCCACCTCTCGGTGTCCAACGAATTGCGCGATCAGTTCGCCCTGACCCTGCGCGAGGACGAAGCGGTGATCGCCGCAAAATCGGGCGACGTCGGAGAAAAGTCGGCCCAGAGCTAGTTTGACCTAGCGCCGGAACAACCCCCGCAGCTTGTCGCCGATCTTTTCCGTGACGCCACGCTCGCGGCCGAGCGCCTTCACCAGGTCCACGCCCGACTTTGACGCAAGCTCGGTGAAATCGACCGCGATGGCGGGCTTTTCCAGGGCGCCGGTGATTCTGACCGGCACGGTGACGCCGGCGAGGTTCGACAGGTCGCGGCCGCCCTGCCCCTTCGAGGTCGCCACGACCGACGCTCGCGCGGTGTAATTCACCGTCGAATTGCCGATATCGACATCGCCGCCGCCCGTAAGGCGCACGAGCGGCGCCTTGCCCTGCAGGTCCTCGTTGTGCGCGACGCCGTTCCTGATCGCGAAGCTCGCGGTGATCTCGGAGAAGTCGGTGCGCTTGGCGGGATCGTTGGCCGTTGCCGATTTCGAGCCGAGCACCGAGCGCACGTCCTGGATCGCCTCGGCCAGGTTGATCCCCTTCACGGCGCCGTCGCGCAGCTCCGCGCGCGCCGTGCCGCCGAGCGCCTTCTTCATTGCGGCGACGCTCGCACCGGCGGTGGTGATATCGAGCGTCACGTTGCCGCGGCCTTCGACCCGGTCCTGTTCCGCGGCATCGCGCAGCAGCGGCCCAATCTGTACCCCCTGAATCGTTTCCTTCAGGGCAATGCGGTTGCCATTGGCGTCCGCGGCGAGGCTGCCCGCGAGCGTGCCGCCGTAGAGATTCGCCGAATGCGGCGCCACCTCGAGCTTGCCGCCGGCGAGCTTGATGTCGGCCTTCAAGTCCGAGAGTTTCAAGCGCTGCGCCGTGAGCGCACCGATCGCCACCTTGCCGTTCACCTGCGGGCCTTTGAGCCCGGACAGGTCGATGCGGTCGTCGCCTTTCGCCTCCGCCTTCTTCGGGGGCATCAGCCGGTCGAGATTGAGCCGGTCGGCGCTCACGTCGAACGTCGCTGCGAGCGGCGCGAGCCGCGTCGCCGCGAACTTGGCGCGCAGGTTCGAATCCTCGAAACGTGCCGCGAATTCGCCTGCGGCGGAGCGCTTGCCGAAGTCCGCCTTGAGCGCGCCGTTGACCGCGAGGGCGAGGCCTTTCTGCGGCAGACCCTGACCGGCGAGCGTGAGATTGGCGGCGATCCTGGGCAGTTCGATCGCCGGCCCGGAGAGGTTTGCCTGCAGCGGCGTGCTGACGTTGCCCTTGACCGACCGGCCCTCGGCGCTTGCGTCCAGGTCGAGCGTGAGACTCGGGATCGAAAGCGCTTTCGCGTTGCCTTCGGCCGCAGCCATGCGCAGCTTCGCGTCGAGCCTGCGCTTCGGACCGCTGAGCCGGATCGACGCGGCGATCGCCGAGCCCCCGGCGCGCGCCGGCGAGATCTCGAGCTTTGGCGCCGCAACGTCAACCGCGAGGGCGTCGCGATCGGCCTGCCCCTTCGCCTGGAACGAGAACGCGTCGATGCCGATTTCCTGCCGCGCCAAGTCGAAGCGCACCGCGCCGGCGGCCTGCGTTCGGATGTCCAGATCGGGCTTGCGCCCCGTGATGCGGGCGGAAAACGCAACCTGTCCCGCGACAGCGCCGTCCAGCCGTCCGGTCTTCAAATTCAGATCGTCAACCGTGACCTCCCGGCCGCTCGCCGCGTCGCGGTAGGCGATCCGCGCGCGCTCGATGGCGATTTCCGCAATTCGCACTGCGGGGATGCGCCTTGCGCCGCGCTCCGGGCCCGCCTCGCGTTCGCCGGCGCCGGCGAGATCGGCGAAATTGAGGCGTCCATCCGCGCCGCGAACGATGTTGACCTTGAGCCCGGATACCTTGAAAACCTCCACCTCCGCCTCCCGGGACAGGAGCGGCAGCGCGCGCACCGCCAGCTCGGCCGAATCGAGTGCGACGAACACCTTGTCGCTCGCCGGTTCGGTGAGCACCAGCTTGCCGAGCGTGATGCCGGCGACGGGGAACAGCCGCAGCCCGGGTTCGCCCTCGATCGTGAGCGTGCGGTTCTTCTCCTTCATGGCGCGCTCGAGGCGGGTCTTGACGAAGCCGCCGTCGATCACCAGTGCGGCTGCAGCCAGTGCCACGAGCAAAAGGGCGACCAGGCCGCCGGCGCCATAGGCGATGTACTTGACGGCTTTCACGACGTCTTCCGTTCCCGGTTGGCGACGCCGAAGGGCACGTGACCGGTGGCGACATGTTTCTGCGCCGACTCGACATGCCCGCGCTGATCGTCGAAGTAGAAGTCCGGTTCGAAGGCGCGCAGGAACTCGCCCTTGTCGAGCCCGCCGAGGAACATCGCCTCGTCGACCGCGATGTTCCAGTCCATCAGCGTTCGTACGGCACGCTCGTGCGCGGGCGCGCTGCGCGCGGTGACGAGCGCGGTGCGGATACGCACCGGCACGTCGGTGCCGGCGGCAGCCTGCAACCGGTGCAGCGCCTCGAGCAGGGGCTTGAAGGGACCCGGCGGCAGCGGCCGCAGCGCGTGCACGGTCTCGTGGCGCGTGAAGGCGTCGAGCCCCTCGCGCTGGAACACGCGCTCGGCCTCGTCGGAAAACAGCACCGCGTCGCCGTCGAAGGCGATGCGCACTTCACCGGCATGGCGCCCGGCCGCCTGCGCCGATTCGGGCACCACGCGCGCGGCCGGAAATCTCGCGTCCAGTGCCCCCATCACGTCATGCTCGTTTGCCGACAGGAACAGGTTCGCCTTGAGCGCATCGAGGTAGCGGTAAGGGCTGCGGCCGCGGGTGAACACGCCCCGCTCCAGGCGCAAGCCGCTGCGCTCGGCCGAGCGGAACACCCTCAAGCCCGATACCGGGTCGTTTTTCGACAGGATCACCACTTCCACGCGCTGCGCCCCGGGCGTGTTGAACGCGAGCAGCTTCTGCACCAGCGGAAACGCGACACCGGCCTTGGCGGGCACGTCGAGGCGCGAAAACTGCAGCTCGATGTAGGCGCGCTCGCCCGCCTGCTCGAAAATGCGGTTCTCGTCCTCGAAATCGAACAGCGCGCGCGACGAGATCGCCACCACCAGCTTGCCTTCGAAGGTGACCGGCATGCATCCAGTGTAGCGGAACGGACGCGGCAAAAAAAAGCGGGCGCCTGTCCGATCACTTCGGGCAAGCGCCCGCACTGCGGCGCAGCAAGTACGGTTCAGCGGTAGCGGTAACCGGGACCGCCCTGCATTCCTGCGCCGAGGGTCCGATCCGCGACCGGCTTTTGTTCCGGCGTCAGCGCAGCGTACAGGTCCTTGATCTTCTGCGTCATGGTTTCCGACTGCGCCTGGCGCTGCTGCCAGATCTGGTTGCGCAGCTCGAGGCGTTCCGGCAGCGACGCGGGCGCGCTGTCATGCATCGTGGTCATCCACTTGCGCATGCTGTCGGCTTGCAGCTTCGCTTGCTCGACATAGGCGTTCCAGACGCCTTCCTGTGCCGGAGTGATCTTGAGTTCCGCCTTCAGCCCCGCCGTCCGGTGCTCGAGGAAAGCGCCGAAATCGCCCCCCGCGCCCGGGCCGAAGCCGGGTCCGCGCCCGCGGCCAGGACCGTATCCCGGACCGCCGGGGCCGTAGCCGTATCCCATCATGTGACCCGGTCCCCATCCCATGCCGCCGCCCATCCCCGCTGCGGGCCCGTATCCGAAGGGGTGCGCGCTGAGCGCGGTTGCGGCGAGCGCGGTGCCGAGCGCGATGCCGAGCCCGACTGCGAATCTGGTTGCACGTTTCATGATCGATCTCCATTCAATAATCAGTTGGCAGGTTCTGCGCCACGCGCGTCTTGTGTTGCCCTGCGCTGCCGCATCGGTTCCCATTGCAGCACCGGGATGTAAGCGCGCCGTTCCGATTTTGTAGCGTGCCGTAGCGCAACTTCCTCATTGATACACTGCGCTACAAATCGGCCTCAGCGGGCGCGGGCCGGGGGCTATAAACAGGTGGCCATGGACAACACGGACCAGATTCTGGTCGTCGACGACGACGCCGAGATCCGCAACCTGCTTTGCGAGTACCTGCGCAAGAACGGCTATCGGGCAACGGCGGTGGCCGATGGCAAGGCAATGTGGGCCGCGCGCGCGCGCGCCAAGTACGAGCTGATCGTGCTCGACGTGATGCTGCCGGGCGAAGACGGCCTCACGCTGTGCCGGAAGCTCCGCGCCGAGAGCGACACGCCGGTGATCATGCTGACCGCGCGCGGCGAGGAAACCGACCGCATCGTGGGGCTGGAGATGGGCGCCGACGACTATCTGCCGAAGCCCTTCAGTCCGCGCGAGCTGCTGGCGCGCATCAAGAGCGTGCTGCGGCGCTACCGCAGCCTGCCGCGCAACCTGCGCGCCGACGAGGCGCGCTCGATCCGCTTCGCAGGCTGGACCCTCGACACGATCGCGCGCCACCTGGTATCCGCCGAGGGCGTCGTCACATCGCTCAGCGGCGCGGAGTATCAGCTGCTGCGCATCCTGCTGAGCCACGCCAATCACGTGCTCACGCGCGACCAGCTCATGCTGCTTTCCAAGGGCCGCGAGAGCGATCCGCTCGAGCGCAGCATCGACCTGCAGGTCAGCCGCCTGCGGCATCGCCTCGGCGACGACCTCGCGGAGCCGCGCATCATCAAGACCGTGCGCGGGCAGGGTTACGTGCTCGCCGTGCCGGTCGAAGTGGAGCGCTGATGCGCCTGCTGCCGAAAAGCCTTTTCGGCCGGCTCGTCGTCGTTCTGCTCGGCGGTTTGGTCCTGGCACAGCTCGCAACCGCCTACCTCAATCTGACCGAGCGCGACCAGCTGCTGTACCGCGCCGGCGGCATGCGCCTCGCGCAGCAGATCTCGGACATCGTGAAGCTGCTCGATTCGCTGCCGCCCGGCGAGCGGCGCAAGGTCGTGGCCGTGTTCAATGCGCCGCCCTTGGCGGTGTCGCTCGATCGCGCGCCCCTCGCGACTCCGGCAGCCGGCGAGGGCGCCGATTTCCGCCATTCGATGTTCGCCACGGTCCTGCGCTACGCGCTGGGTGAGAGCGCGCGCATCGTGGTGACGCGGGCCGAGAGCGCGCCCCGTTTCGATCCGCCGCCCATGCCGATGATGCCGCACGGCAAATGGGGATCCGGCGGCCGCGGTCCCGGATATGTCGCTGGCGGCGCATTCTTCACGGTGCAGGTCGCGCTGCAGGACGGCAGCTGGGTGACGTTCGACTCGCACGTTTCGCCACAGGAAGCGGCGCTGCCGCTACGTGTCGCGCTCACGCTGCTCGTGCTTCTGGGAAGCGTTGTCGTGCTCTCGCTCGTCGCGGTGCGCTGGGTCACCGGCCCGCTGTCGGTGCTCGCCACCGCAGCGCAGGGGCTGGGCGAGAACATCAACCACCCGCCGCTCGCCGAGAACGGGCCCGCGGAAGTGCAGCGAGCCGCAAAAGCCTTCAACACCATGCAGCAGCGGCTGGCGCGCTTCATCTCGGATCGCACGCGCGTCCTGACCGCGATGTCGCACGACCTCAAAACCCCGATTACCCGCATGCGCCTGCGCGCCGAGGCGCTGGAAGACGAGGCCCTGCGCGGCAAGTTCGTGCGCGATCTCGAGGAAATGGAAAGCATGGTGACGCAGACGCTGGAATTCATGCGCGACACGAGCGCAGCCGAACCGATACAGCCGATCGATGTCATGGCGCTGCTCGAGAGCCTGCGCAACGATTACGCGGACATGGGGAAAACCGTCACGCTCGAGGGCTCGACCGCGCAGCCCCTGCCCGGCCGGCCGCTCGCGCTGCGGCGCTGCCTTGCCAACCTGCTGGACAACGCGATCCGCTACGGCGAGCACGCCACGCTGAGCGTGCAGGACGGCGCGCGCGAGCTCGTGATCCGCGTCCTCGACGAAGGGCCGGGCATGAGCGAATCGGAGCTGGCGAAAGCCTTCGAGCCGTTCTTCCGCGGCGAAGCTTCACGCAGCCGCGAAACGGGCGGCACCGGGCTTGGCCTCGGCATCGCGCGCAACATTGCGCGCGCGCACGGCGGCGAGTTGCTGCTGCGCAATCGCGCCGGCCGGGGGCTCGAGGCGATCCTGACGCTGCCGCGGCCCGGCGGCCGCTGACTTTTCGCGTCATTTACGCGGCGACGCGCCGCTGGAGCGGGTGAAGGGAATCGAACCCTCGTATGCAGCTTGGGAAGCTGCC
>MERE01000184.1 GCA_001771975.1 Betaproteobacteria bacterium RIFCSPLOWO2_02_FULL_68_150
ACACGCCGTCGCCGTGGTGCACGTCGATGTCGACGTAGGCGATGCGGCGCACACCGTGCTCCGCGCGCAGCGTCTCGACCAGCACGCCGAGATCGTTGAAGACGCAAAAGCCTGCGGCGGCGCCGCGGCGCGCGTGGTGCAGGCCGCCGATCGGCTGAAAGGTGCGCCGCGCCTCGCCCGCCATCACGCGCCGTGCGCCCTCGAGCGCCGCTCCGACCAGGTGCGCCGTCACCTCGTAGCAACCGGGAAACGCGGGCGTGTCGCCGTAATCGAGGTAACCGCTGCCCGCGCGCGAGGCCTCGATCACCTGATCGACGTACTCAGGGTGGTGAAAGCGCTCGATCGCGCTGCGCGGCGCGGCGGGGGAATCTGCGATCACGACGGCGCGGTCGAGCCCGCGCGCGCGCGCCGCGTTCCAGAACGCACCCTGCCGGTCGATCGAAAGCGGATGCCCCTCGGGAAATCCGTAGCGGCCGAGGTTCTCGCTGATGAAGAGGTGGACCGGAGGGCTCAAGCCTTTTCGACTTCCACGAGGCAATCGTAGAAGGTCGCGCCGCCGCCCAAGTCCGCGGTGCGCTGCGAAGTGACGCTGTTGGCGTTGCGGCCATCGGGCGAGAACTTGCGCCACCACACCGAGGGCGCCACGACCACCCCGCGCCGCGGCTTGTCGTTGACGCGTGCGCGCAGGGTGTAGCTGCCGCGCTCATTGAACACGCGCACCCGGTCGCCGCCGGCGATGCCGCGCGCGTCGGCGTCGTCGCGATGCATCTCGAGGTGCGGCTCGCCCTCCTGGTCGCGGAAACGCTTCAGGTTGGCGAAGCTCGAGTTGAGGAAATTACGTGCCGGCGGCGACAGGAAGGCGAGCGGGTATTGGCGCGCCAGCTCGGGGCTGCTGGCTGCCGATTCCGCGGGCGGATTGAAGAACGGCAGCGGATCGAAGCCCTGGTCGCGCAGCCAGGCGCTATAGAACTCGCACTTGCCCGAGGGGGTCGGGAAACCGCCGTCGGCGAAGGGCGCGAAGCGCTCGTCGACGCGCAGCCGCTGCCAGCCGCTTTCCTTGACCACCTCCCACGCGATGCCCTGCATGCGCGGACTGGCGGAGCCGAGCGCGGCGCGGCAGATGTCCTCGTCGGAGTCGCGAAAACACGACTCGTCGTAGCCCATGCGCGCCGCAAGCCGCCGAAACACTTCCGAATTGGGCAGCGCTTCGCCCACCGGCGCGATCGCCGGGTTGTTGGCCAGCACGTAGAGGTGGCCGTAGGACTTGTGCACGTCGTAATGCTCGAGCTGCGTCGTGGCCGGCAGCACGATGTCGGCGTAGTCCGCGGTGTCGGTGAGGAACGAATCCATCACCACGCAGAACAGGTCCTCGCGCTTGAAACCGGCCACCACTTTTTCGGCATCCGGGCACACGGCAACCGGATTGTTGTTGTAGACGATCACCGCGCGCACCGGCGGCTGCGCGCCGGTGAGTGCCTCGCCGATGGCGGCATGATTGATCACGCGCGGCGTGCGTCCCGCGAGCAGGTCCGGCCGCTCGAGCGCGGCGTGGTCGAAGTCGTAGAAGTCGGCGGTGCTGAGCAGGATCCCGCCCGCCGCGTCGCGCCAGGCGCCGGTCAGCGCCGGCAGGCAGGCGATGGTGCGCGCCGCGATGCCGCCGCCGGCATGGCGCTGCATGCCGTAATTGAGCCGGATCGCGGCGGGCTTCGCGCTGCCGTAATCGCGCGCCAGCTGCACCACCTCCTCGACTCGCAGGCCGCAGATGCGCGCCGCCCACTCGGGCGTGTACTGCTGCAGGCGCTCGGCGAATTCCCCGAAGCCGAGCGTGCAGCGCGCGATGTAATCGCGGTCGATCAGGTCTTCGGCCACCAGCACGTGCATCAGGCCGAGCGCAAGCGCGCCGTCGGTGCCCGGCAGCGGCGCCACGTGCTCGGTGCACTTTTCCGCGGAAAGGCTGCGATAGGGGTCGATCGCGATCACCTTGGCGCCGCGGCGTTTCGCCTCCAGCACGCGCGGCCACAGATGCAGGTTGGAAACGATCGGGTTGGCGCCCCAGAGAATGATGAGCCGCGCTTCCGAGAAGCGCTCGGGGTCCATGCCCACCGAAGCGCCGAGGGTGGCCTTGAGCCCGGCCTTGCCGGCGGAGGAGCACAGCGTGCGATCGAGGAGCGAAGCGCCCAAACGGTGGAAGAAGCGCCGGTCCATCGAGCTGTACTGCACCATGCCCATGGTGCCGGCGTAGTTCAACGGCAGGATCGATTCCGCACCCTCCGGCGATGCGGCGAGCGCTTTCAGGCGCGCTGCGATTTCGTCGAGCGCTTCATCCCACGAGACACGCCGGAATTCGCCTGCGCCCTTGGGCCCTGAGCGGCGCAGCGGATGCAGCAGGCGATCCGGCGCGTAGCTGCGCTCGAGGTAATGCGACACCTTGGTGCACAGCGTGCCCTCGGAAAACGGCATCGACGGATCGCCCTGGATCTTCACCGCGACGCCGTCCTTCACGGTCACCAGCATGCCGCAGGTATCGGGGCAATCGTGCGGACACGCGGTGCGCACGACCTTGACGTCGGCATCCGCCCGGGCGAGGCGATCCGCAGCATTCGGGGCGTTCATGCCGCGAATCTTACTCTTGCAGGACGTCGTCCAGCAGTTGGATCCAGTGCCGCACCGGGGTCGCGGTGCCGCCCTGCAGATGGGTCAGGCAGCCGACGTTGGCGGTCGCGATCACCTGCGGCTCGCCGGCGGCGAGCGCAGCCAGCTTGCGCTCGCGAAGCTGCAGCGACAGCTCGGGCTGCAGGATCGAGTACGTCCCGGCAGAGCCGCAGCACAGATGCGCCTCGGCCACCGGGGTGAGCAGGTGCCCGGAGCTTGCGAGCACACGCTCGACCACGCCATGGACTTTCAGCCCGTGCTGCAGCGAGCACGGCGACTGGAACGCGACGCGCAGCGGCTCGCTGCGAGGCGTGCGCGTCTCCAGCAACCGCTCCAGCGCCGGAGCCTCGGCCGCGACCAGCTCGGAGAGGTCCCTCGTGAGCAGCGAAATGCGCGCCGCCTTGTGCCGGTAATCCGCATCCTGCTCGAGCGCGTGCGCGTACTCCTCTACGGTCGCGCCGCAACCGCTCGCGGTCATCACGATGCCTTCGACCTCGTCACGCTCGAGATACGGCCACCAGCGATCGATCAGCGCGCGCATCTCGTCCCTGCCCGCGTCCTGCTGGTTGAGGTGGTAGCGCAGCGCGCCGCAGCAACCCGCGCCCGGCGCCTCGATGAGCGAGATGCCGATGCGATCCAGCACGCGCGCCGCAGCGGCGTTGATCGCCGGCGCGAGCGCGGGCTGCACACAGCCCGCCAGCGCCAGCACGCGGCGGCGGTGCCGTGCCGCAGGACGCACGCCCGCACGCTCGCTGCGCGCCGGCACCTTGTCGCGCAGCGCTCGCGGCAGGAACGGCCGCACCCATCGGCCGAGCGCAAGCAGCGCGCCGAACAATGCCGTGCGCGGCAAGACGAACGCCAGCGCAGCGCGCTGCAAGCGCTGCCAGGGGCTGCGCGTGGTGCGGGTTTCCACCAGCTGACGGCCGATATCCGCCAACCGGCCGTACTGCACGCCCGAGGGACAGGTGGTCTCGCAGGAGCGGCAGGTCAGGCAGCGGTCGAGATGCAAGCGCGTGCGCTCGGTCACCGCCGCGCCTTCGAGCACCCGCTTGATGAGATAGATGCGGCCGCGCGGCGAATCCAGCTCGTCGCCCAGCAGCTGGTACGTTGGACAGGTGGCGGTGCAAAAGCCGCAGTGCACGCACTTGCGCAGGATCGCCTCGGCCTCGCGCCCCATCGGCGTGCCGCGGATGAAATCGGCGAGTTCAGTGTGCATCGCAACGGCCCCGCTATACTTTGCGCATGGGCAAGACCTTCGCGCTGCTGGGCGTCGCGCTGATCGCGGTCTGCGCGCTCTGGCTCTGGCTGAGCCTGCGAAAGTATGCCGCGCGCAAACAGCGCGAGGAGGAGCGCGCCACCGCGTTCATGGCGCAGGCGATCAAGGCGGCGAAAAAGCCTGACGATGGGGCCGGCACGAACTAGAACTCCCGATACAGCCGCCCGGGATTGAGGATCCCGGCCGGATCGAAAGCGGCCTTGATTTCCCGGTGCAAGCGGGCGAGCGCCGGGGCGAGCGGCGCGAAAACCCCCGCCGCCCTGTCGCCGCCGCGAAACAGCGTGGCGTGACCGCCGGCCTGTGCCGCCGCGCCTCGCACCGTGGCGGCATCGGCGCCCGATTTCAGCCAGCGCAATGCCCCGCCCCATTCGATGAGTTGCGCCTCCGGCAAGGCGAGCGGCTTGGCGTTTGAGGGCAGCGATACGCGCCACAGCGGCGCCTCCCCGGCGAAGAACGGCACGGTCTGCTCCCGGATCGCCGTCCAGTCGCGCGCCGCGGCTTCGCTTGCCGCGGCTTCGCCGCCCAACTTCTCGGCCGCCGCGCGCAACGCGCTCTCGGCGCCGGACAGACGCACGCTCAGCCGGCCGTCGTGCCAGGCGGTCGCCGAGATCGGCAGCGGCAAGCCGGCCCAGCGGTTGGTGGTCTCGAGCGCACGCGCTTCGGGCATCTCGAACGCCAGCGTGATTTCGCGCTGCGGCCGCGGCAGGACCTTGAGCGAAACCTGCGCGATCAGCCCGAGCGTGCCCAGCGACCCCGCGAGCAGGCGCGAGACGTCGTAGCCGGCGACGTTTTTCATGACCTCGCCGCCGAACGCGAGCCAGCGGCCGCGCCCGTCCAGTACGCGAGCGCCGAGCACGAAATCGCGCAAGGCGCCCGCCGCCGCGCGCCGGGGCCCCGAAAGGCCGGCCGCCACGCAGCCGCCGAGCGTCGCGCCAGGCGAGAAATGCGGCGGCTCGAACGCGAGCATCTGGCCGTTGTCCGCGAGCACGGCCTCGAGTTCGGCAAGCGGCGTCCCGGCGCGCGCCGTTACCACCAGCTCGCTCGGCTCGTAACTGACGATCCCCGCGTAGCCGCGCGCGTCGAGCAGCTCGCCCCTGGGCTCGCCGCCGTAGAAGTCCTTGCTGCCGCCGCCCCGGATGCACAGCGCCTGCCGCGACTCGGCCGCGGCGCGGATCCGCTCGGCCAGCGCCGCAATCGCTGCGTCCATCAGAAGCGCGGCAATTCGGGATGCGGCAGCTGAGCGCCGTGCACGCGCATGCGCCCGAACTCGGCGCAGCGACGCAGGGTCGGCACCGCCTTGCCCGGATTGAGCAGGCCCTGCGGGTCGAAGGCGCGCTTCAGGGCGTGAAAAGTCTCCAGCTCCGCGGCGCTGAACTGGACGCACATCTGGTCGATCTTCTCCACGCCGACGCCGTGCTCGCCGGTGATGGTGCCGCCCACGGCGACGCATTTCTCCAGCACCTCGGCGGCGAAGCGCTCGGTGCGGCGCAGCTCGTCGGCGCTCGCGGCGTCGAACAGGATGAGCGGATGCAGGTTGCCATCGCCGGCGTGGAACACGTTCGGGCAGCGCAGGCCGTACTTGCGCTCCATGTCGCCGATGAAGTTGAGCACCTCGCCGAGACGCTTGCGCGGGATGGTGCCGTCCATGCAGTAGTAGTCGGGCGAGATGCGCCCCATGGCGGGAAACGCGGCCTTGCGGCCCGACCAGAAGCGCAGCCGCTCGGCCTCGTCGCGCGACACGCTGGTGCGCGTCGCGCCGGCGCTCGCGAGCACCGCGCGCACGCGCGCGATCTCGTCCTCCACCTCCTCCGGCGTGCCGTCGGACTCGCACAGCAGGATCGCCGCCGCTTCGAGGTCGTAGCCGGCGTGCACGAATTCCTCGACCGCCTGCGTCGCCGGCCTGTCCATCATCTCGAGTCCGGCCGGCAGGATGCCCGCGGCGATGATCGCGGCCACCGCCTGGCCCGCCGTCTCGACGTCGTCGAAGGACGCCATCACCACGCGCGCGGTCTGCGGCTTCGGCAGCAGCTTCACCGTCACTTCGGTGATCACCGCCAGCATGCCCTCGGAACCGATTGCGAGCGCGAGCAGGTCGTAGCCCGGCGCATCGAGCGCCTCCGAGCCGAAGCTGACCGGCTCGCCGTCGATCGTGAAACCGCGCACCCGGAGCACGTTGTGCACGGTGAGGCCGTATTTCAGGCAATGCACGCCGCCCGAATTCTCGGCCACGTTGCCGCCGATGGAGCAGGCGATCTGGCTCGACGGATCGGGCGCGTAATACAGTCCGAACGGCGATACGACATCGGATATCGCGCCGTTCGGCACGCCGGGCTGCACCACCGCGACGCGCGCCAGCGGATCGATGCGCAGCACGCGCATGAATTTCGCCATCGCGAGCAGCACGCCGTCGCCGCGCGGCAGCGCGCCGCCGGAGAGTCCGGTGCCCGCGCCGCGCGGCACCACCGGCACCTCCATCGCATGGCAGCTGCGCAGGATGCGCTGCACCTGCTCCTCGGTCTCGGGCAGCGCCACCACCATCGGCACCTTGCGGTAGGCAGTGAGGCCGTCGCACTCGTAGGGCCGCGTGTCCTCCTCCTGCCACAGCACGGCGCGCGCCGGCAGGAAGGTGCGCAGCGCCTGCGCCACCGTACGCTGCCGCTCGGCGTCGATTTTCGTCAGAGAAAGTGCTTCGCCCACGCCAGACCCTCGACCGTGTTCCCGAGCGGATTGTATTCGCACCCGATCCAGCCGGAGTAGCCGAGACGGTCGATGTGGCGCAGCAGGAAATCGAAGTTGATCTCGCCGCTGCCCGGTTCATGGCGCCCCGGCACATCGGCGAGTTGCAGGTGGCCGATGCGCGGCAGCAGCCGCTCGATCGTCGCTGCGAGATCGCCCTCCATGATCTGCATGTGGAAGATGTCGTATTGCAGGAAGGCGTTGTCCGCGCCCGCGGCATCGAGCACTTCGAGCGCCTGGCGCGTGTTGGTGAGGAAAAAGCCGGGAACGCTGCGCGTATTGATCGGCTCGAGGCTCAGCAGGATGCCGGCGGCATTCAGCCGGGCGGCGGCGAAGCGCACGTTCTCCACCAGCGTGTCGAAATGGCGCCCGCGCGGCGCATCCGGCGGCACCACGCCGGCGAGGCAGTTGAGCCGCGGGCAGCCCGCAGCGCCGGCGTACTCGAGCGCGCGCTCGACGCCGTCGCGGAACTCACTCGCGCGCTCCGGCAGGCAGGCGATGCCGCGGTCGCCGCGCGCCGCATCGCCCGCGGGAATGTTGTGCAGCACGACCTCGACCCCGGCCGCGCGGGCGCGCTCGGCGACGGCGCGCGCCGGAAAAGCGTACGGAAACTGGTACTCCACGCCGCGAAATCCGGCGCGCGCGGCGGCAGCGAAGCGATCGAGAAAAGCGGTTTCGGCAAACAGCAGCGACAGATTCGCCGCGAGCTTTGGCATGCGGGCCATTCTACAATTGCGCATGTTGGGCAAGTTTTCCTGGCTGGGGCGCATGTTTCCGGCGCTGCGCTGGTGGCCGCGGGTCGATCGCGAGGTGTTGCGCACCGACCTTGCCGCCGGCGCGGTCGGCGCCATCGTGGTGCTGCCCCAGGCCATCGCCTTCGCCACGCTTGCCGGGCTGCCACCGCAGTACGGGCTTTACGCCGCGATGGTGCCCGCCGTGATCGCCGCCTTGTGGGGCTCGAGCTGGCACCTGGTGTCGGGCCCGACCAACGCCATCTCGCTGGTCGTGTTCGCGACCATGACGCAACTGGCGGAACCCGGCAGCGCCAAGTACATCAACCTCGTGCTGATGCTGACGTTCCTGGTCGGCGCGACGCAGCTGGTGGCGGGACTGGCGCGGCTCGGGGTGCTGGTGAATTTCATTTCGCACACCGTCGTGGTCGGCTTCACCGCCGGCGCTGCGCTGCTGATCATCGCCAGCCAACTGCGCAATTTCTTCGGCGTGCCGGTCCCCGCGGGCACGTCGTTTTTCGAGACCCTGCACGCCTTCGGCGCTGGCGCAGACGAGATCCAGACCACCACCCTGCTGGTGGGCGTGATCACGCTCGCCGCGGGAATCGCCGCGCGGCGCTGGCTGCCGCGCGTGCCGTACATGATCGTGGCGATGCTCGCCGGCGCACTGGCGGGGTATGCCATCAACCGTTGGCACCCGCTTGGCGGCATTTCGATCCGCGTGCTGGGTGCGCTGCCCGCCGCGCTGCCCGCGTTTTCCGTGCCGCAGTTCTCCTTCGACACGATGCGCGCGCTCGGCAGCGCCGCGCTCGCGGTCTCGCTGCTGGGGCTGGTGGAAGCCGTTTCGATCGCGCGCTCGATCGCGCTCAAGTCAGGCCAGCGCATCGACGGCAACCAGGAATTCATCGGCCAGGGCCTGTCGAACCTGGCGGGCAGCTTCTTCTCGGCGTACCCGTCGAGCGGGTCGTTCAACCGCTCCGGCGCCAACTACGAGGCCGGCGCGCAAACGCCGCTGGCGGCCGTGTTGTCCGCGGCCTTGCTGGTGCTGATCGTGCTCGCGGTGGCGCCGCTGGCGGCGTTCATTCCGGTGGCTTCGATGGCGGCGATCCTGCTGCTGGTGGCGTGGGGCCTGTTCGACTTCCACCAGATGCGCACCATCGTGCGCGCGAGCCGCGCCGAGGGCGCCCTGCTCGCGGTCACCGTGTTCGCCACGCTCACGCTGCACCTCGAGATCGCCATCCTGTTCGGCATCGCGCTTTCCCTGGTGCTCTACCTGCACCGCACGTCGCGGCCGGCATTGCGCTCGATCCTCCCCGACCCGCAGTCGGCGCAGCGCAAGTTCCGCGAGCGCAGGCCCGGCGAGGCCGAGTGCCCGCAGCTGCGGATCCTGCGTGTCGAAGGCTCGCTGTATTTCGGCGCCGTGAGCCACGTCGGCGACTATTTGCAGCAGATCGAGGAACGGCGGCCGCTGCAGAGGCACCTGCTGCTGCTCTCGAAGAGCATGAATTTCGTCGACGTGGCCGGCGCCGAGCTGCTGGCGGGCGAGGCGCGACGGCGGCGCGCGCGCGGCGGCGGACTCTACTTCCACGGCCTGAGAGACGCGGCAGCCAGAATGCTGTTCGGGCCTGCGTTCCGCGGCGAGTTCGCTCCCGGAGCGAAGCTCGCCACCAAGCGCGAGGCCGTCGCGGTCATCTTCGCTCGGCTGGATCGAAATGTCTGCGCCAGCTGCCGGGCGCGCGTGTTCGAGGAATGCGCCTCGCTGCCGCCGCCTGGCGACGGCGCGAGCGTCGCCCCTCGCGAAACGCGGTAACGCTCGTCATTGTGGCGCCGTGGCGCGGATGCGCCCGGTTTATGGGCGCCTTTGCAGTTGCTATGCGTTGCGCCGCGCGTGCGTGCTACCATTTTTTTGCATCGGCCACCGCGCGCCGCTCGAGCGAACGGTCGCGCGGCGGCGCGGTGTTGCGACTGGACCAGGGAGTTGGAAATGGCGCCCGTTACGGCCGCCGCCGCTGGAAGAAAGATCCTCAGGACGCTGGCTCTCGGGGTCCTCACCGCAGCGCTTTACGCGGGTCTGTTCCTGATCGAGGACCTGGTTGTCCGGCTTTCGGCGCTGGGCGGGTGGTACGGCCTCGTTCCCGTAGCGATCGCCTTCGTCTTCTCCCTCTCGCACGGCGCATTCACCGGCTACTTCTGGGACCTGCTCGGCGTCAGGGCGAGGAAGTAGGCGAAGGCGCATCTTGTGGACGCCGCAGCGAATTTCATCCCGCTCGACCTTTTCGACATCGCCTACCTGCTCATCGTCGGGTTCATCGGCGGGCTGGTGAGCGGCTTCATCGGCTCGGGCGGCGCTTTCGTGCTGACGCCGGCCATGATGAGCCTGGGTGTGCCGGGTATCGTCGCGGTTGCTTCCAACATGTGCCACAAGTTCCCGAAGGCGCTGGTGGGCGCGATCAAGCGCGCGCGCTACGGCCAGGTCGATGTCAAGCTCGGACTGGTCCTGGGGGTGTCTGCCGAAGCGGGGGTGCTCTACGGCGCGCACCTGCAGGAGAGCATCCAGCGCGCCTTCGGCGCTGCGGGATCGAATCTTTACGTGAGCCTGGCGTTCGTCCTCGTGCTGGCGGTCGTCGGTGGTTACGTGATGTGGGACGCAGTGTCAGCCTACCGGTCGGGGACTTCCCGGGCGCAAGAGAAAGTGAGCCGGCTGGCGCGTCGCATTCAGGCGGTCGATATCCCGTACACCATGCTGTACTTCCGCAGCCTCGATGCCAGGGTATCGGTGCTGTTCACGATTCCGATCGGCTTTGCGACCGGCATGCTCGCGGCCACCATCGCCGTGGGCGGATTCATCGGCGTGCCGGGCATGCACTATCTGCTCGGCGCGCCGAGCCTCATGGCCTCGGCCACCGAGCTCGTCATCGCCTTTGTCATGGGTCTCGGCGGCACGATCAAGTACAGCTGGAGCGGCCTCGTCGATATCCGGCTGGCAATGATCATCCTCGCCGGGTCCCTGTTCGGCATCCAGCTTGGCGCCATCGGCACGACCTACGTCAAGCCGTACATGATCAAGGTGGTGATGGGAACGATCATGGTGGTGGTGCTGGTGAGCCGCGCACTGGTCATCCCGGTCTATCTCTCCGAACTGGAGCTGATCGGGCCGCTCGCCGGCGGCACGGCGAAAGTCCTGAAGGGCGTGAGCTTCGGCATCATGATGTTCGCCCTTGTCACCGGGGCAATGATCATTCTGCAGGCGTTGCGCAAGGGCATGCGCACCGAGCGCGAGGCGCAGGCCGTTGCAGCGCCGGCGGTTGCCGTGATGCCGCTACCTGGCGGCGCGGCGCAGGTGCTGCCGCAACTTTCGCCGCTCGGGCGATTCGAACGGTTCCTCGTGGCGAGCGACGGTTCCGAATACAGCGCCGGGGCGGTGCGGGAAGCCTTGCGCCTGGCAAAGCGCTGCGGCGCGCGCCTGCGCGCCGTCACGTTCGTGGCCGCAGATCAGGAACACGAGACCCTGGGCGAGCAAATCCTCAAACACGAACTGGATGCGGCGCGCGTGCACCTCGAACAGGTCGCCGCTCAGGCGACGGCGGCCGGCGTCGACTGCGAAATCGAGGTCGTGCAGGGGTTCAGCGTGCACGACCGGATCGTCGACGAAAGCGAGCGCATGCGGGCGGACCTGATCGTGGTCGGGCGCCGCGGCCGCCGCGGACTCGCGCGCATGATGGTGGGCGACGCGACGCTCAAGCTCATCGGCGGTGCGCATTGCAGCGTGCTGGTCGTGCCGCGCGCCGCGGAGGTGCGCGGCCGGCGGTTCGTGCTGGCATCGGACGGTTCACGCTTCGGGGACGCGGCGGCGGCGGCGGCAGGCAATCTCGCCAAGCGCTGCGAGACGCCGGTGACCGTGGTCTCGGTGGCCGTGCCCTCACACCCCGAAACGCGCCGCCGGGAAGCCCCGGGCGTGGTCGAGCGAATCGTGCGCGCCCTGCGCTCCGACGGCGTCGATGCGGACGGCGAAGTCGCGCAGGGCCTCGCAGCCGACATGATTGTTGCAGCAGCCGCCAGAACGGGGGCCGACCTGATCATCATGGGCAGCCATGGCCGCACCGGGTTCGAGCGATTGGTGCTGGGAAGCAACACCGAACGCGTCCTCAACCGGACCCAGTGCGCGGTACTGGTCGTAAAAGCGGCGTGATTCGCCCACTTGCGCGCGGCGCGCTTTGCGCTGCGGCCGCTGCATGCCCGTGACCCGGAGAGGGTCTGACGCCGCGGCGCCTGTGCTAGACTTTTTTTCCTCAGCCGCATAACAACTTGAGGAGGAACGCCATGGCTGCAGTCTTCCAGTCGCTCGGCCGCACCGTCATCGCCGGCATCGTGCTGCTCCTGATCATCATCGTCGTCGCCGGCGCGGGCACCGGCCAGGCCATCAGCCTCGACATGAACTGGTCGCGCTTTTTCATGCGCTGGCTGCACGTGCTCTCGGGCGTGATGTGGATCGGCCTGCTGTGGTACTTCAACTTCGTGCAGATCCCCTCGATGCCCAAGATCCCCGACGAGCAAAAGCCCGCCATCGGCAAGGTGATCGCGCCCGAGGCGCTGTTCTGGTTCCGCTGGGCAGCGATGGCGACCATCGCCACCGGCCTGCTGCTCGGCTGGATGAACGGCTATATCGCGGCCGCGCTCTCGCTGCAGAAGCCATTCCACGCCATCGGCATCGGCATGTGGCTGGGCATGGTGATGTGGTTCAACGTCTGGTTCATCATCTGGCCGAACCAGCAGAAGGCGCTCGGCATGGTGCAGGTCAGCCCCGAGGAAAAGACGGCTGCCGCGCGCAAGGCGATGCTCACCTCGCGCTTGAACACCATGCTCTCGATCCCGATGCTCTACTGCATGGTGGCGCAGCAGAACGGCGGACTGTAACTAGCTGCGTTTGGACGGTCCGAGCCCGCGCAGCTTCGCGCCGGGCTTGATGCCGCGCCTGGCGAACCAGCCGCGCTCCATCTCGAGTGCGTAGCGCACTGGCCTGGCAGCGCAGTGCGACTGTTCGTCGTGCGGCCGCATGTCGGCGATATTGACGACCGCGCCGGCCTCGTCGATGAACGCGACCGAGAGCGGGATCAGGGTGTTCTTCATCCACATGCAATGGAGGCTGTTGTCGTCGAACACGAACAGCATGCCGGCGTTGGGCGCGAGCGCTGCGCGATGCATCAGGCCCTGCATGCGGCTCGCAAACGTGTCGGCAAGCTCGGCACGGATGCGGTGCATGCCGGCGCTGAGGTCGACCACGGGCAGCTGGGCCTGCGCCGCGCCGGACAGGCACAGCGCCAATGCAAGGGCAGCGATTCGCGTCGACATAAATGAAAAAGGCAGGGCCTCGGGCCCTGCCTTTGTCGCGAAGGAAGCCTGCTTACTTCTTCTCGGCCTTCTTGGTGTCTTCGCCCTTCTTCATCTCTTTCTTGCCGTCGGCCTTCTTCGCTTCGGCTTTCTTGCCGTCGGCCTTCTTGGCTTCGGCTTTCTTGTCGGCCTTCTTCACTTCTTTCTTCATTTCTTTCTTCTCTTCCTTCGCGCCTTTTTCGGCGGCCATGTGCTTGGCGGCGATCGCATTGACGCTCACGGCCGCAAACATGGCGGCGACGACGATTGACAACAGCTTGTTCATCTCATGTCTCCTAGGTGATTGGAATCATCGGCTGACGCAAAGAGCGTGCCGCGGCGAATAACGCGCGCAACAAGCGGTCGGTTGACCCGAGTCTCCCCTTCCCGGCGTGCCTCCCTGTGGGGCGGAAAGCCCCGCGCGGATTCTATGACAACCTCTCGGGTCTCACAAATACGTGTTAATCTATTGTTTTATATGACTTTCTTGAACTTTCTCGGATGCGTGGCGGCAACCGGCCTCGGTCTGCTTGCGGTACCCGGCACCGTCTGGCCGGCGCCCTTCGTGCCGGCGAACGATGCCGTAGTGCTCGAGAAGCTGCCCTACCGCGCCGCCGACCCTGCACAGCGTGAATTGCGCAGCCTGCGGGCGGCATTGGCCGCGCATCCGGGCAACGCGGAGCGGGCGATTGCCCTGGCGCGCCGCTATTTCGACCTGGCGCAGGCCGAAGGCGACCCGCGCTATGTAGGCTATGCGGAGGCCGCGCTCCGACCGTTGCCCGAAAGCGACGCCGCGCCGCCCGAATTGCTCGTCGTGCGTGCCCAACTGGCCCAGTACCGGCACCAGTTCGCGCGCGCGATGGCCCTGCTCGACAAGGCGCTCTCCGCACAACCGCAGGATCCCGAGGCCCTCGCGTGGAGCGCCGCGGTGCGCATGGTGCAAGCCGACTATGCCGGCGCGCACCGCGACTGCGAGCGACTCGCGCGCGTCGCCAGTGAGCTGCTCGGCACCGGCTGTCTTGCGCACGTCGCCGCCGCAACCGGCAAGCTGCGTTCTGCGTACGAGCGGCTGCTTGCGGCGAGCGCGCGCCATCCCGCGGCGCGCCTCACGCTGCGGCTATGGACCGCCACGCTGCTCGCGGACATGGCGCAGCGTCTGGGCGACGCCGGCGCGGCAGACGCACACTACCGGGCAGCGATCGCGCTCGGCGAAACGGACCAGTACCTGCTGGCGGCCTATGCCGAGTTCCTCCTCGACGAGCAGCGCCCGGCCGAGGCGGCGGCACTGCTGCGCGATTGGGAGCGCTCCGACGTGCTGTTGTTGCTGCGAGCGCGCGCGCTGAGGGCGCTCGCCCGGCCCGAAGCGGCCGCTCTGGCCGGCAAGTTGCAGGCGCGCTATGCCGCCGATGCGCAGCGCGGCGAGCGCCTGCACGCGCAGGACGAGGCGCGGTTCCGCCTGGAGTTCCTTGCCGACGCCAAAGGCGCAGTGACGATCGCCGCGCAGAACTGGGGGGCCGGGCAACGCGAGGCGGCGGATGCGCGCATCCTGATGGAAGCCGCGCTCGCCGCCGGGGATGCGCGGCTCGCGCAGCCAGTGCTCGAATGGCTCGCGGCGAGCGGCTACGAGGATTTCCGTCTCGCACGCCTTGCGGCGCAACTGCGGTCGATGCCGCGCTCAACCGCCCGATGAAGTGGGTCGGCGCCGCGTTGCTCGCGCTCGCTTCGCTCGGCGCGCTGGCGCACAAGCCGAGCGACAGCTACCTGTCGCTGGAAATCGAGGGCGCCCGGCTGCGCGGCCGCTGGGACATCGCGCTGCGCGACCTGGAGTACGCAATCGGTCTCGACGAGAATGGCGACAGCGCGATCACCTGGGGAGAGCTCCGGCGACGCCATGGCGAGCTCGCCGCCTACGCGCTCGCGCGTCTCGAAGTGAGCGCCAACGGCCGCCCCTGCGCGCTCTCCCCGGCCGGCCACCAGGTCGACCGGCACAGCGACGGCACCTACGCGGTGCTGCTGTTTCGGGGCGAGTGCGGCGCCGGCGAAATCCACGCCGTAGGCGTCGGCTACCGGCTGTTTTTCGATCTCGATCCGACGCACCGCGGCCTGCTCAACCTCAGCCGCGCAAGCCATACGCGCGCGGCGGCATTCTCGCCCGAGCATTCGAAACAGGAATTCACTCTCGCCGAGGAAGGCTGGCTCACGCCGCTCTACGCGTATGCGCGCGAAGGCGTGTGGCACATCTGGATCGGGATCGACCACGTCCTGTTTCTGATTTCGCTCTTGCTGCCCGCCGTGCTCGTATTCGGCGGCAGAGCTTGGCAGGCTGCGCCACGCTTCGCACCGGTGTTCCGGGACGTATTCAAGGTCGTGACGGCTTTCACCGTGGCGCACTCGATCACCCTGTCGCTCGCGGCGCTGGCGGTGATCGAATTGCCGTCGCGTCTGGTCGAGTCGGCGATCGCGTTCTCGGTGGTGCTCGCTGCGCTCAACAACCTGTGGACCGTGGTGTGGCGTGGCCGGTGGCTCGTGGCGTTCGCCTTCGGGCTCATCCACGGCTTCGGTTTTGCCAGCGTGCTTGCCGACCTCGGCCTGCCGAGGCACGCGCTGCTTCCGGCGCTGGTGGGCTTCAATCTGGGCGTCGAAGCCGGGCAGCTCGTGATCGTGGCCGTCTTTCTGCCGCTCGCGTACGGCTTGCGGTACGGCTGGTTCTACCGCCGCCTGGTATTCGCGGGCGGCTCGGCGGCGATCGCTCTGGTCGCGGCGCTGTGGCTCGCTGAACGTCTATTCGACATCAAAGTCCTCCCCGTCTGAGGCCGCAGCGCAGCGCGAAGTCCGATAAAATCACGTTTCCCCCTCTACAGGAATTCCCGGGAGTTCGCATGGCGTACAAGCACATCAAAGTCCCCGCGAGCGGGGAAAAGATCAAGGTCAACCCGGATTTTTCTCTCGCCGTGCCTGACCGGCCGATCATCCCGTACATCGAAGGCGACGGCACCGGGGTCGACATCACGCCGGTGATGCTCAAGGTCGTGGACGCGGCGGTGGCGAAGGCCTACGGCGGCAAGCGCCGCATCGTCTGGATGGAAATGTACGCCGGCGAGAAATCCTGCAAGGTCTACGGCGAGAACGTCTGGCTCCCCGAGGAGACGCTCGAGGCATCGAAGGAATACGTGGTCTCGATCAAGGGCCCGCTCACGACGCCGGTCGGCGGCGGCATCCGCTCGATCAACGTCGCGCTGCGCCAGGAACTCGATCTGTACGTGTGCCTGCGCCCGATCCGCTATTTCAAGGGCGTGCCCAGCCCGCTCAAGGAGCCGGAAAAGACCGCCATGGTGATCTTCCGCGAGAACGCGGAGGACATCTACGCCGGCATCGAGTGGGCGGCGAAGACACCCGACGCGAAGAAGGTGATCGACTTTCTCATCAAGGAGATGAAGGTCAGGAAGATCCGCTTCCCGGAGAGCTCGGCGATCGGCATCAAACCGGTCTCGATCGAGGGCTCGGAGCGGCTCATCCGCAAGGCGTTCCAATACGCGATCGACAACAACCGCAAATCGGTCACCCTGGTGCACAAGGGCAACATCCAGAAGTTCACCGAGGGCGGCTTCCGCGACTGGGGCTACGCGCTGGCGCAGCGCGAATTCGGCGCCAAGCCGATCGACGGCGGGCCGTGGTGCAGCTACAGGAACCCGAAGACCGGCCAGGACATCGTGGTGAAGGACGTCATCACCGACGCTTTCCTGCAGCAGATCCTGCTGCGGCCGGCCGAGTACGACGTCATCGCCACGCTCAACCTGAACGGCGACTACATCTCGGACGCGCTCGCGGCACAGGTCGGCGGCATCGGCATCGCGCCGGGCGCCAACCTGAGCGACACGGTCGCGATGTTCGAGGCGACGCACGGCACGGCGCCGAAATACGCCGGCAAGGACTACGTCAATCCGGGCTCGGAGATCCTGTCAGCCGAGATGATGCTGCGCCACATGGGCTGGTTCGAGGCTGCGGACGCGATCCTGCGGTCGATGGAGCGCGCGATCGCCGACCAAGTGGTGACTTACGATTTCGCCCGCCTGATGCAGGGCGCGAAGCAGGTGTCGTGCTCCGGCTTCGGCCAGGCGATGATCGAGCGCATGTAGCGCCGAACGGCGCCGCGGCAAGAAACAAGAAGGGCCGCTGGCGCGGCCCTTTTCAATGCTGCGGTCGCGGGGACTCAGACCTTCTGGATATTCGAAGCCTGCTTGCCCTTGGGACCCTGCACGACGTCGAAGCTGACCTTCTGGCCTTCCTTGAGGGACTTGAAGCCCTGCATGTTGATGGCAGAAAAGTGTGCGAACAGATCCTCGCTGCCGTCGTCCGGCGTGATGAACCCGTAGCCTTTCGCGTCGTTGAACCACTTCACTGTGCCGGTAGCCATCGCTGCTTCCTTCTGTTGGTGGAAACTCCGGGCGAGCAGCCCGGGCCATGCTTGAAACTCACGACCCCGTCGCCCCTTCGCGTGGCGTTACAGACAGCCTGAATCCAAACACACGGCGGCTTTTACGCGCCTTCCGCGATGCCGTCAAGCCCCCGCGCCCGGTCCTCCGCGCGACGCGCCGTGCATTGGTCGATTCACTTCGCATTGCACTGCGCGCAGGCATTGGCTACGATAACCGGGACTCGGGACGGCAACTGCCGAGCCGGTCATTCACTGCAGACGGAGTGCAGCATCGGGCGCAGACGACAGCATGTCCACGCAGCACAAGGACGGCACGGTACTCGAGGTTCGCAAGGCGAAGCTCAAGCCGCCGCCGATGTTCAAGGTCATGCTGCTGAACGACGATTACACGCCCATGGAGTTCGTGGTGGCGGTGTTGCAGAAGTTCTTCGCGATGACGCGGGAACGCGCCACCCAGGTGATGTTGAAGGTGCATCGCGAGGGCGTCGGCGTCTGCGGCGTTTATCCGAAAGATGTCGCCGCCACCAGGGTGCAGCAGGTGGCGGCTTATGCGCGCAGGCACCAGCACCCGCTGCAGTGCGTGATGGAGGAATCGTAGGATGATCGCCCAGGAGCTCGAAGTCAGCCTGCACATGGCGTTCGTGGAAGCGCGCCAGAAGCGCCACGAATTCATCACGGTGGAGCACCTGCTGCTGGCGCTGCTGGACAACCCGACCGCGGCGGAAGTGCTGCGCGCCTGCGGCGCCAACATCGACGAGCTGCGCAAGCAGCTGACGCAGCACATCGGCGAACAGACGCCGCGCATCGCGCCGGACCGCGAGGTCGACACCCAGCCCACGCTCGGCTTCCAGCGCGTGATCCAGCGCGCCATCCTGCACGTGCAGTCCTCCGGCAAGAAAGAGGTCACGGGAGCCAACGTGCTGGTGGCGATTTTCGGCGAGAAGGACTCGCACGCCGTGTATTTCCTGCAGCAACAGGGGATCACGCGCCTCGACGTGGTCAATTTCATTTCGCACGGCATCGCCAAGGCGCCGCAGCCGCACCATGGCAAGAGCGGCGAGGACAGCGACCAGGAAGCCGAGGCGCAGCCCGCCAACAGCCCGCTGGACAACTTCACCCAGAACCTGAACGCGCTCGCCGTCGCGGGCAAGATCGACCCCCTCATCGGCCGCGACCGCGAGCTGCAACGCGTCATCCAGACGTTGTGCCGGCGGCGCAAGAACAATCCGCTGCTGGTGGGCGAGGCCGGGGTCGGCAAGACGGCGATCGCCGAAGGGCTGGCGCGGCACATCGTCGAGGGTCAGGTGCCCGAGCTGCTCGCCAAGTCGATCGTCTACGCGCTCGACATGGGCGCGCTGCTCGCCGGCACCAAGTACCGCGGCGATTTCGAGCAGCGGCTGAAGGCGGTGCTGAAGCAGCTGGTGGACAACCCGAACGCGATCCTGTTCATCGACGAAATACACACGGTAATCGGCGCCGGGGCTGCCTCGGGCGGCACGCTCGATGCGTCGAACCTGCTCAAGCCGGCGCTCTCGACGGGGGCGCTGAAATGCATCGGCGCAACCACCTACCAGGAGTATCGCGGCGTGTTCGAGAAGGACCACGCGCTGTCGCGGCGCTTCCAGAAGATCGACGTCGTCGAGCCGTCGGTGGAAGAAACGGTCGAGATCCTCAAGGGCCTCAAGAGCCGCTTCGAGGCGCACCACAGCGTCAAGTACACTGCCGGCGCGCTCAGCACCGCGGCGGAGCTGTCGGCCAAGTACATCAACGACCGCCACCTGCCGGACAAGGCGATCGACGTGATCGACGAGGCGGGCGCGGCACAGCGTATCGCGCCCAGGGGCAAGCAGAAGCGCGTCATCGGCAAGTCCGAGATCGAGGAGATCATCGCCAAGATCGCGCGCATCCCGCCGCGCAGCGTCTCGACCGACGACCGCAGCGCGCTCGCCAATCTGGAGCGCGACCTGAAGTCGGTGGTGTTCGGCCAGGATCAGGCGATCGGGGCGCTCGCCGCCGCGATCAAGATGGCGCGCTCGGGCCTGGGCAATCCGCAAAAGCCGATCGGATCGTTTCTCTTCAGCGGCCCCACCGGCGTCGGCAAGACCGAAGTCGCGCGCCAGCTCGCCTACTGCCTGGGCATCGAGCTGATCCGCTTCGACATGTCGGAATACATGGAACGCCACGCCGTGAGCCGGCTGATCGGCGCGCCGCCGGGCTACGTCGGCTTCGAGCAGGGCGGCCTGCTGACCGAGGCGATCACCAAGAAGCCCTACGCGGTGCTGCTGCTCGACGAGATCGAGAAGGCGCATCCGGACATCTACAGCATCCTGCTGCAGGTGATGGACCACGGCACGCTCACCGACAATAACGGCCGCAAGGCGGATTTCCGCAACGTGCTCATCGTGATGACCACCAACGCGGGGGCCGAATCGCTGGCGCGCAACACCATGGGCTTCACCTCCGCCAAGCAGGCCGGCGACGAGCTCGAAGCGATCAAGCGCATGTTCACGCCGGAGTTCCGCAACCGCCTCGACGCCAGCATCTCGTTCCGGGCGCTCGACCACGACATCATTCTGCGCGTGGTCGACAAGTTCCTCATGCAGCTGGAAGAGCAGCTCGCCGAGAAGAAAGTCGAGGCGCACTTCACGCAGACGCTCAAGGAGCACCTGGCGAAGAAAGGCTTCGATCCGCTGATGGGCGCGCGTCCCATGGCGCGCCTCATCCAGGACACGGTGCGGCGCGCACTCGCCGACGAATTGCTGTTCGGCAAGCTGCAGCACGGGGGCAAGGTCACCATCGACGTGCAAGCCGTCGCGGGTGCCGAGCCGGATGTCGTGCTGCGCTTCGAGGAGCAGGCCGCGCCGGCGGCACCGCGAGCGGCTCCCGTCACCTGAGCGCGGGCAAGGCGCGGCGGCGCCGATCCTGCATTGCCGCGCCTGTCGATGCCGCGGCTTGACAGCACTCCGCGCCGCAGCGGAAACTCACCGCAATTCACCGAGGAGAGGAGAACTCACATGCGAATTGCTATCATTTGCGCGGCCGCGCTTGCGTTGACGCCGGCCGTCGCCTGGACGCAAGACCAGAGTGCCGGACGCGACCTCGCTGCTTCCTGCGCCATGTGCCACGGCACCAATGGCCGTGGGGCCGTGGGTTATGAGCCGCTCGCCGGCATGGCGCAGCAGGATCTGGTGCGCAAGGTCACCGAGTTCCGCTCGGGCGCCAAACCGGCGACCGTCATGCACCAGATAGCCAAGGGCTACACCGACCAGCAGATTCGGCTGATCGCCGATTACTTCGCGACGCAAAAACGGTAGAGGGCGGCCATGAACAGAACATTCGATCGACGTGATTTCCTCAAGCTCGGCGGCGCCGCGGCGGCACTTGCCGCTGCCGGATGCGCAACCACGACGCAGTCCAAAGGGCGCGTCGTGGTGGTGGGCGGCGGCTTCGGTGGCGCCACCGCAGCGAAGTACATCCGCCTGTGGGATCCGGCCATCGACGTCGTGATGGTCGAGCGCGCGAACATCTTCACCTCGTGTCCGCTCTCCAACCTCGTGCTCGGCGGCTCCAAGACCATGGAGGACATCCGCCACAACTACGACGGCTTGCGCAAGTACGGCGTGCAGATCGTGTTCGACGAGGCGCTCGCGCTCGACACCGCCAAGCGCACCGTCAAACTCGAGCGCGGCGGCGACCTGACCTACGATCGCCTGATCGTCGCACCCGGCATCGATTTCATGTTCGACCAGATCGCCGGCTATGACGCGGCGATGAAGAGTGGCCGCGTGCTGCACGGCTGGAAAGCCGGAGCACAGACCATCGGGCTCAGAAAGCAGCTGCAACAGATGAAGGATGGCGGCGTGTACGTGCTGTCGGTGCCGCTTGCGCCCTACCGCTGCCCGCCGGGGCCCTATGAGCGCGCGTGCCAGGTCGCGAGCTACTTCAAGATGGCGAAGCCCCGCTCCAAGGTGCTGATCCTCGACGCCAACCCGGACGTCACCTCCAAGGGTCCGCTGTTCAAGAAGGCGTGGGCGGAGCTCTACAAGGGGATGATCGAATTCCGCGGCAACGCCAAGGCGATCGGCGTCGATCCCAAGACCAACACCGTGAAACTCGAGGTGGAAGACGTCAAGGGCGACGTGCTGAACGTCGTGCCGCCGCAGCGCGCCGGCGATCTCGCGGTCAAGGCCGGCCTGATCACTGCCAACAACCGCTGGTGCGGCGTCGACTGGCGCAGCATGGAGTCGACCGCCGTCAAGGGCGTGCACGTGCTTGGCGATGCCACGCTTTCGGCACCGCTCATGCCGAAGTCAGCGAGCATGGCCAATCAGCATGCGAAGATCTGCGCTTCCGCGGTGGTCGCGATGCTCAACGGCCGCTCGCCCAATCCGGAGCCGAAGATCGCGAACACCTGCTACAGCTACGTTTCCGACAAGGAGGCGATCCACGTCGCCTCGGTGCACACCTGGAACGACAAGGACAAGACGCTCACCACGGTGCCGGGCGCCGGTGGCGTATCGTCGGCCCGCAACGCGCTGGAAGGTGCTTACGCCTGGGCCTGGGCGATGAACATCTGGCAGGACGCCCTCGGCTAGCCTGGATCGCCCGCACGGGGCATTGCGACAGCGGCGCTCAGCGCCCCGTGCTGCCGAAGCCGCTGGCGCCGCGAGTCGACGCGCGAAACTCCTCGACCACCTCGAACGCAACCTGCTGCACCGGAACCACGACCAGCTGGGCGATGCGCTCCAGGGGCTGCACGGTAAACGCGGCGCGGCCGCGGTTCCACACCGAGACCAGGATCGGTCCCTGATAATCGGAGTCGATCAGCCCCACCAGGTTGCCGAGCACGATGCCGTGCTTGGCGCCCAGCCCCGAGCGCGGCAGCACCAGCGCGGCATAGCCCGGATCCGCGAGATGGATCGCGATGCCTGACGGAATCAGTTGCGAATCCCCCGGCTCGAGCACCAGCGCCGTGTCCAGGCAGGCGCGCAGATCGAGTCCCGCCGCCCCGGGCGTGGCGTAGTGCGGCAGCAACTCGCGCACCCGGGGATCGAGCACGCGAACTTCCAGGCGCATCACCGCCTGCGCTGCCTGGCCGCCATGAGCGCGGCGACGTGCGCGACCAGCTTGCGCGCCAGTTCGATTTTCGGCCCGCGCCCGAGCGGATGCTCGCCGTTGTCGTCGAACAGCGTAATCGCGTTATCGTCGGATCCGATCGCCTCCTGCGCCAGATTGGCCGCCAGCAGCGGGATGCCCTTGCGGGCGCGCTTTTCGCGCGCATGTTCGCCGAGCTTTTCGCTCTCGGCGGCGAAACCGACGCAAAACGGCGCCGCGCGCTGTTTCGCTACCCAGGCGAGGATGTCCGGATTCTCGACCAGCTCCAGCCGCGGTCCCTCGCCGGCGCGCTTCTTGATCTTCTGCGCAACGCGATTCGCGACGCGGTAATCGGACACCGCGGCCACCGACACGAAAATGTCGCTCGTCCCGGCGGCGGCCTTTACGGCGTCGAACATCTCCTGCGCGGTTCGCACGTCGACCCGCGCGAGCCCCGCCGGCGTGGCCAGGGCGACCGGTCCGCTGATCAGCGTCACTTCGGCGCCCGCCTCGCGCGCCGCGCGCGCCACGGCAAAACCCATCTTGCCGGAGCTTGCGTTGGTGATCACGCGCACCGGGTCGATCGGCTCCTCGGTCGGGCCGGCGGTGACGAGCACCCGCTTGCCGGCGAGCGACTTGGGCTGAAAAAACGCCTCGATCTCGGCGAGAATTCCCGCCGGCTCGAGCATGCGGCCCATGCCGGTTTCGCCGCACGCCTGGTCGCCCGCCACCGGGCCCGCGATCGCAACGCCGTCGTCGCGCAGCGCCAGCAGGTTGCGCTGGGTCGCGGGGTTGTCCCACATCTCGACGTTCATCGCCGGAGCCACGAGCAGCGGACAGCGGCGCGCAAGCACCAGGGTCGTCAGCAGGTCGTCGGCGAGGCCGTGCGCGGCCTTGGCGATGAAGTCGGCGCTCGCCGGGGCCACCACGATCAGGTCGCGGTCGCGCGACAGCTCGATATGCGCCATGTTGTCGGCGACTCGCGGGTCCCACAGGTCGCTCCAGGCGGTCTGGCCGGTGAGCGCCTGCAGCGTGGCGACGCCGACGAAGTGCGTTGCCGCCTCGGTGAGCACGGCGCGAACGTCGCAGCCCGCCCTGACCAGCGAGCGCGCCAGTTCGGCCGACTTGTAGGCGGCAATGCCGCCGGTCAGGCCGAGCAGGATGCGCTTGCCCTTGAGAGTCATCGGAGCGTCGTCAGGCGCGTTAAAGGGAGTGCGGATTCTAGGGGATTGGGGAGGACATGGCCATTTCGGACTGGCCCGCGCAGGAGCGCCCGCGCGAGCGGCTGCTGGCGCTCGGACCCGCTGCGCTGAGCGACGCCGAGCTGCTCGCCGTGTTCCTGCGCACGGGCGTGCGCGGCAAGAGCGCGGTAGACGTCGCGCGCGAGCTGCTCGCACGGTTCGGCGGGCTCGCCGGACTGCTCGCTGCCGGGTGTGCCGCGCAAACCGTGAAAGGGCTCGGACCGGCCAAGGCCGCGCAGCTCGCCGCGGTGCTCGAAGTCGCCCGGCGCTGCCTGGGGGAGCAATTGCGCGGCGGCAACGCCCTCACTTCGCCCGCAGCGGTGCGTGATTACCTCCGCCTCGCGCTCGGCGCGCGCGAGCACGAGGTCTTCATGACGCTGTTCGTCGACGCGCAGCACCGGGTGATCCGCTCCGAAGAACTGTTCCGCGGTACCCTGACTCAGACGAGCGTCTATCCGCGCGAAATCGTCAAGGCGGCGCTCAGCGCAAACGCCGCCGCCGTGATCTTCGCCCACAACCACCCCTCCGGCGTGGCGCAACCCAGCCAGGCGGACGAACTGCTCACCCGCCAGCTCAAGGAAGCGCTCGCGCTGGTGGAGATC
>MERE01000185.1 GCA_001771975.1 Betaproteobacteria bacterium RIFCSPLOWO2_02_FULL_68_150
GCCGCCAGGGTTGCCCCCGCGCTGCCGCTCGACTTGCATGTGTAAGGCATGCCGCCAGCGTTCAATCTGAGCCAGGATCAAACTCTTCAGTTCAATCCAGGTATTGCTTCTCACTCAAAGTAAACGGAGTTACTTCGTTACTTTTTTGTGAGCACTAGATGCTTTGGCCGCTTGCCGGAAACCGGCTCGCGGTGCCTTTCGCAACGAGCGCCCACACCTATCGGCTGCTAATTTTTAAAGAGCGTTGGTTGCGGGGAGAGGATTTGAACCTCTGACCTTCGGGTTATGAGCCCGACGAGCTGCCAGACTGCTCCACCCCGCGTCCGAGAAGAGAAAGATTGTAGCCGTTGGCGGGAACCCCTGTCAATAACTTGTCCAGCAGGTTTCGACGGCCTCAGTCCGCCGTGGCACCACTTGACTGAATGACCCTGGACCACTTGGCTGATTCACGCCGGATCCATGCGGAAAACTCTGTCGACGAACTTGCCACCACGTCAAATCCCTGCTTGCCAAGCGTCTCTTGCGTATCGCTGGTACGCATGGCGCGCACGGTTTCGTTGCCGAGCCGGGAGACGACCGCTTGCGCGGTCCCCGCCGGCGCTAGCAACCCGATCCAGGCGAGCGATTCGAGCTGCGGATAGCCGATCTCGGCGACGCTGGGCACTTCCGGGGCGAGTGCGCTGCGCTTGATTCCCGTTACCGCAAGCGCCTTCATTCTCCCCGCCTTCACTTGCGGCAGCACCGCCGGAATGATGGCGAACATGGCCTGCACGTTTCCGGCCAGCATGTCGGTCACTGCGGGTGGAAAGCCACGGTAGGGAATGTGCACGGCGAACACCTTGGCATCGCTCTTGAGCAGCTCCATCGTCAGGTGCGAAGCGCTGCCGCCGCCGACGGACGCGTACGACAAGCGTCCTGGATGCGCCCGTGCGTAAGCGAGGAAATCCTTGAAATTCTCAACCCCGACGGACGGGATCACGACCAGCATCTGAGGCGAAGTAGCCAGCAGCGAGATTGGCAACAGATCCTTGTCCGAGTCATAAGGCATGTTCTTGTACAGAAACTTGTTGACCGCGACCGGACCATTGATCGCGACCAGCAAGGTATGGCCATCGGGAGCCGATTTGGCGACGGCGTCGGCACCGATATTGCCGCCGGCGCCGGCGCGGTTCTCGACGACGAACGGCTGCCCCAGCGCCGACTGCAGCTTTCCGGAAAGGGTGCGCGCCACGATGTCCGGCGTCGACCCGGCGGGATACGGAACGATGACTTTTACCGGCCGCGAAGGATACGGCTGCGCGAGCGCCGCCAACGACACCAGGCACGACACGATCACCAACTGGGTCTTGATCATCAGATCCTCTCCGTTTCTCCGCTTCGCGGTTGCCAGCGCATCAGACGCCATTCCGCGAGCGAAACGATTCCGTCCAGTGGCAGCGCGTAGAGCGCGACCTTGCCACCGACCGCGATGTGCACGTCGCGTTTTTCGATCTGCGCGTGCGCGCTGGCGGTGACGGCGGCGATGATCAGCGCGCCAATTCGAACGATGGTCTTCATGTAATCCTCCCTGGTTACCACTATAACCCGCGCCGGTCGAGCATCGCCTGGGAAATGGTTCCGATGTCCACGAACTCGAGCTCGCCGCCCAGCGGCACGCCACGCGCGATGCGGCTCGCCGTGACGCCGCGCGCTTTCAGCATTTCGGCGATGTAATGCGCGGTGGCCTCGCCTTCGTTGGTGAAATTGGTCGCCAGAACGACCTCGGTCACGATGCCGTCGGTGGCGCGCGCCAGCAGGTGGTCGAGACCGATATCGCGCGGACCGATGCCGTCGAGCGGCGAAAGGCGCCCCATGAGGACGAAATACAGGCCTGCATAGCTCAATGTCTGCTCGACCATCGACAAGTCGGCGGGCGTTTCGACCACGCACAGCAGCGCCGGGTTGCGGCCGGATGAACGGCACAGCGTGCAGAGCTCGGCTTCGGTGAAGTTGTTGCACCGCGAGCAGTGCCTCACGCTTGCCAGCGCCCCCGCGAGCGCCCGCGCAAGCTGCGCAGCGCGGCTGCGCTCGTGCTGCAACAGGTGATAGGCCATGCGTTGCGCCGAACGCGGCCCGACGCCGGGCAGGACGCGCAGCGCTTCGATCAGTGAATCGAGTCCGGGCGCATTCGGCAACGGCGCTCGTGCCATGACGCTAGAACGGAAGCTTCAAGCCTGGCGGCAGCCCCAGCCCGGCGGTAACGCCGCTCATCTTCTCGGCTACGGTCTGCTCGACGCGGCGCGCCGCGTCGTTGAACGCCGCGGCGACCAGGTCCTCCAGCATCTCGCGGTCGTCGCCGACCAGCGACGCATCGATCGTCACCCGCTTCACGTCGTGCTTGCAGCTCATCACCACCTTGACCAGGCCGGCGCCCGATTGCCCCTCGACTTCCACGCTGGCCAGCTGCTCCTGCATGCGGCGCATGTTCTCCTGCATCATCTGCGCCTGCTTCATCAATTGACCGATATTTCCACGCATGCTCGATCTCCGTTGTCAGCCGCTTTTTCCTGCGGGACGCACGCCCGGCTCCACCACGCGCCCGTCGAACAGGGTCACCAGCTCCTGCACGAATCGGTCGCTCTGCACCGCGCGCGACGCCTCCGCGCGCTTGGCATCGCGTGCGCGCAGCTCGAGCGCCGCCACCGAGGCGCCGCGCACCTCTCCCGAGGCGACGCGCAACTGCACCGGCCTGCCCAGGTGCTGCTCGAGCGCCGCCCTGAGCTTGTCGCAGTAATTGCGCTCCGTAAGGTGTGGCATCGACGGTGGAACCACCAGATCGAACGATGCGCCGTCAGCACGCGCGAGTTCGGCGTTGCGCGCCAATTCCCTGGCGACGCCGGTCACGGCAAGCTGTGCGACGAGTCCCGGCCAGTCGCCCGCGAATGCCGCAACGGGGGTCGCAACCGAATTCACGCTCGCCGCAGGCGCCGGCGCAGTGGCCATGCTTGCGGGCGGTCGCGAAGTCGTCGCCTTGCCGGAAGCCGTGCCTGCCAGGCCTGCCGGGTCCTCCGGCCGGAACGCCAGCATGCGCAGCAGCGTCATGATGAATCCGGCGTGCTCGTCGGGGGCGCGAAACAGATCGTCCCTGCCCTGCAGCGCGATCTGGTAGTACAGCTGCACCGATTCCGGGTCGATCTTCTGCGCCAGTGCCACGATGCGGTCGCGCTCCGGGAAGTCCGCATCGAGCGCATCCGGCACCGCGTGCACCAGCGCCATGCGCAGCAGCAGGCTCGCCATTTCCTGCAGCGCCGTATCGAACGAAAGCGCGCGCGCCTGCATATCGTCCGCGACTGCCAGCATCGCGCGCGCGTCGCCCAACGCAGCCATCTCGAGCAGCCGCAGCAGGTAGGTCGTGTCGATCGCCCCCAGCATGGCGCGCACGTTGCCTGCACCGACTTTTCCGGCACCGTGCGCGATCGCCTGGTCGAGCAACGAAAGCGCATCGCGCATGCTGCCAGCCGCGGCCCGGGCCAGCAACGGCAGGGCGCCGGGCTCGCAATCCACGCCTTCTGCCTCGAGCACGCGCGCCAGGTGCGCAACGATCGCGGGAGGCGGCATCTGCTTCAGGTTGAACTGCAGGCAACGGCTCAATACCGTGACTGGAACTTTCTGCGGATCCGTGGTCGCGAGGATGAACTTCAGGTGCTGCGGCGGTTCCTCCAGCGTCTTCAGCATGGCGTTGAAGGCATGGCCGGAAAGCTGGTGCACCTCGTCGATGGCGTAAACCTTGAAACGCCCGATCGTCGGCGCATAGATCGCGCGCTCGAGCAACTGTGTCATTTCGTCGACGCCGCGGTTCGAGGCTGCATCCATCTCGACATAGTCGATGAAGCGGCCGCCGTCGATTTCGACGCAGGCGGTGCACTGACCGCAGGGCGTCGCGCTGATGCCGGCCTGGCAATTGAGGCACTTGGCGAGGATGCGCGCCAGGGTCGTCTTGCCGACGCCGCGCGTGCCGGTGAACAGATAGGCGTGATGCAGGCGCTGCTGCTCCAGCGCGTGGCGCAACGCCTTCACGACATGCTCCTGACCGACCAGGGTCGCGAAATTCCGCGGCCGCCACTTCCGGGCAAGAACCTGATAACTCATGCCCGAAGTTTATCAGCCGGTGCGCGGGCGCTACGGGCGAGAGGTCAGAAGAGGGAGGGCTTTGCCCTCCCTCTTCTCCGAGCTTGCACCGAGCGGGACCGCCTCAGGGCGATGCCGCGAAAGGTGGCGAGCCTGACCCCCGGCACCTGCAGCACCCGGCTGTGGCTGCTTCCTTCCGGACCTGACCAGATTCACCGGACTGCAATGCGGGGAGGCCCGCCGTTGTCCATTATGCACGAGCTTCACTGCCTGGCGGAGAGAGAGGGATTCGAACCCTCGATGCGCTGTTAACGCATACACGCTTTCCAAGCGTGCGCCTTAAGCCGCTCGGCCATCTCTCCGAAGGACGCGGATTCTACTCCAGCAAAGCAAAGCCACGATAGCTTGCCCCGCGAGGGCTGCGCGACGGCGCAGGCCCTTTTTTCCGGCTAGGCGCTGCGTTTCCGCTCCAGCAGCGGCTTGCAATCGATGCTTGCCCAGCTGCACATCTCCGGCAGGACCCAGAACACGATCGCGATCCACGCCCAGACGACGAGCGCAAACGCGACGTACGGCACGTGGCGATCGACCACGATTCCGGGTGTCACCCAGCGCGTCGCGCGCAGCACCGGGTTGGTCACCACGCACAACACCTGGTAGAAGAGGTTCGCATCGCGTTTCGCACCGGCAAGCAGGTAGAGCACGCCGCGGCCGAGCAGGAACATGCCGATCAGCTCGGTCAGCGCCTTGGCCATGACCACGATCAGGAGTTCGGTTTGCATCGCGTTTGACCAACTGGCCGGATTCTAGCCGCCAGGCATAAATAAAAGGCCCGCGCAGCGCGCGGGCCTTGTGGCGTGAGGCAGTTCGGATCAGGTAGCTTGCGTGTCGATGTCGCCGCGCAAATGCGGGTAACGCACGTGATCCACCAGCTCCTGGGTCTCCTTGTCGGGCGCCGCCGTCAGCAGACTGACGACGATGATCACCACGAAGCCGAGCGGGATGCCGAAGATGCCGGCCGAAATCGGATTGATATCCCACCAGGTGTTGTCGGCGATCGAGGACTGCACTCCGAATACCCGGCGCAACCACGGTTGCGTCATCGCCATGTAGTAGAACGTGATGCCGACACCGGCAAGCATGCCGAGCGTCGCGCCCCACTTATTGGCGCGCTTCCAGAAGATGCCCAGCGTGAGCGCCGGAAAGAACCCTGCCGCAGCGAGCGAGAACGCCGCGCTCACCAGGAACAGGATGTCGGCCGGTTTCTGGCTCGCCACCCAGGCCGCGATCAACGCCACCACCAGCAGCAGGACCTTCGAGATCGTGACGCGCTTTTGCGTGGAAGCATGCGGGTCGATCATCTTGTAGTACAGGTCGTGCGAGAGCGCGTTGGCGATGGTGAGCAGCAGCCCGTCGGCGGTGGAGAGCGCCGCCGCCAGACCGCCCGCCGCCACCAGGCCCGAGATCACGTAGGGCAAGCCCGCGATCTCCGGTGTCGCCAGCACGATGATGTCGCCGCCGATCACGATTTCGGCCAGCTGCACGATGCCGTCCTTGTTGATGTCGGTGATGCTGAGCAGCGTTGCATCCACCTTCTGCCACGCCGCAACCCATGCCGGCAGCTTGCTGAACTCCGAGCCGACCAGCAGCGTGTAGACGTCGAACTTCGCCAGCACTGCGAGCGCGGGAGCGGTGAAGTACAGCAGGAAGATGAAAAACAACGACCAGGTCACCGACTGGCGCGCCTCTTTCACCGACGGCGTGGTGTAGTAGCGCATCAGGATGTGCGGCAGCGCGGCGGTACCGACCATCAGGCAGAGGATCAGCGCCAGGAAGTTCTTGCGGTTGATGTCGCGTGCCTGGTCGTCCTTGCCGGGGAAGGCTTCGGCGTGCCGCAGCGGCGGCCCGGAACGGGCGGCGAGACCCGCATCGCGCGCATACGCCGCCTTGGCCGCGTCAACGCTCGCCGGAATCGCGCCTTCCGCCGCCTTGATCTGCTCCGACGGAGCGTTCTGTGCCTTCAGGTCCGCCAGGCGATTCGTCGCCGCGGCCTTGTCGGCCTGGTACGCCTTCGGCACGTCTTTCAGCTTTTCCTTCGCCGCCGCGGAGCGCTCGGCGAAGATCTTGCGCACTTCGAGCTCCTTCGGATCCTTGATCAGCTCCGCTTCGCGCGCCGTGACCTTTTCCAGCACCTTGCCGTAAACGACGTGCGGGATGGGGACCCCGGTGTGTTTCACCGACAGCCAGATCACCGGGATCATGTACGCGACGATCAGCACGATGTACTGCGCCACCTGGGTCCAGGTGACCGCGCGCATGCCGCCGAGGAACGAGCACACCAGGATGCCACCCAGGCCGAGGAACACACCCACCTCGAACGGCACGTCCACCAATCGCGTGGTCACCAGGCCGACGCCGTAAATCTGCGCCACCACATAGGTGAACGAGCACAGGATCGCAGCCAGAATGCCGACAAAGCGCGGAATGTGGCCGCCGTAGCGCGCACCGAGGAAGTCGGGAATGGTGAACTGGCCGAACTTGCGCAGGTAGGGCGCGAGGAACAGCGCCACCAGGCAGTAGCCGCCGGTCCAGCCCAGGACGAAGGCGAGGCCGAAGTAGCCGGTGAGGTAGAGCGTGCCGGCCATGCCGATGAAGGAGGCCGCGCTCATCCAGTCGGCGCCGGTCGCCATGCCGTTGAAGAACGCCGGCACGCGCCTGCCGGCCACGTAGTACTCCGCGATGTCCGCGGTGCGGCTCAGGATGCCGATGCCGGCGTACAGTCCCACCGTCGCGAACAGGAAGATGTAGCCGATCCACTTGCGCGGCAAGCCCATCTGCTCGGCGATCGCGAGCAGGATGACGAAGGCGACGAACCCCCCGGTGTAAAAGCTGTACGCCTTCTTCAGCGTCTGAAAGAAAGCGGCTTGCACCTGCGATTTGGTCTGCGTAGCCATTATTCGTCCCCCTCTGCCACGTCGTATTCCTTGTCGAGTTTGCCCATGTACCAGGCGTAGACGCCGATCAGCACCACGTAGATCGCCAACCCGCCCTGCGCGCCGATCCAGAAGGCAAACGGCCAGCCGAAGAAGTTGAACGAAAACACGTCGCGCGCGTAGTAGCCGATCACGAACGTGACGAACACCCATATCACCATCAATACGGTCGTCATCACGAGGTTCTTGTTCCAGTATTCCTGGTGCCTTTGAGACAGTTGCATGAGGGCCTCCCCTTTATGTCGGATCGCTCGGTACGATCGTACGCCGGCCTTTTCCAGCTGACGCAATTTAGGTCGGCATCCTTACACGGCACTTACAAGCAGCGAAACAATGCTGTTGCATGGCACAAAAGCGTCACCCGAGTCCGAAGTCGCGCCGCATCCGCGCGCCCACTTTCGGATCGTACGAATTGACGCGTTCGCACTCGGCCAGCGCCTTCCCGTGCTCGCCGAGCTTGTGGTAGGCGAAGCTCAGATAATAGCCCGCGTTGGGATTGAAGTACTGCAGGCGCACCGCCTCGCGCAAACTGTCCGCGGCCTGCTGGAACTGGTTCTGCTCGAGAAGGATCAGCCCCAGACCGTACCAGGCGCGGTCCAATTTCGGGGCCAGGCGAGTCACTTCTTCCAGTTCCACTGCCGCCTCCGCCAGGCGGCCGAGCTGCTGCAGCAGGAAACCGAGGTTGAAACGCGTTTCGGCATCTGCGGGATCGAGCCCGATTGCCGTCCGGAAGGCTTCGATTGCGGCATCGTTTTCCTTCGCCATGCTCAGCAGGAAGGCGAGATAGCGCCAGCCTTGCTGCAGCCCGGGGTACTCCGCAAGCGCGAAGCGCAGCGTGGCCACGGCGCGCCGTTCCTGTCCGAGAAAGACCAGCAGCTGCGCCAGCTTGAGGCGCAACAGCGGACGCAGCGTGGAATTCGACGCCATCGCTCAGTACTTCAAGCGCGCCTGATAAGTCTTGCGCGAGGCATCGAGCGCCTGCCCCAGCGTGACGATCCCCAGCCCGGCCAGCAACGGCAGGAGACGAAGAAAGATCTCTCCCGTGACCAGGGCGTCGCCGAGCGCCGTATGCCGTCCGATGACGCGCACCCCGAGGCGCTCCGCGATTGCCTCGAGCGTGCGGCTCGGGATGCCGGGCTGTGCGATGGACGCAAGCAGCAGCGTGTCGAGCACCGGTTGCGCGAAGCGCACCCGGCTCGCCTGCTCCTTGAGCTCGAGAAATCGCATGTCGAAGGCCGCATTATGAGCGACCAGCACGGTGTCCTCGCAAAAACGGTGGAACAGCGGCAGTACCTGCTCGATCGTCGGCTGCCCCTCCAGCGCTGCAGCCTCGATGCCATGGATGCGGGCCGATTCGGGCTTGAGGGGACGGCCTGGGTCCACCAGCCGCTCGAAGACCTCGTGCTTCAGCAGCCGGCCGTTGACGATGCGCACGGCACCGATCGAGATGATTTCGTCTCCGGCGGAGGGTTCCAGGCCGGTGGTTTCGGTGTCGAACGCGGTGTAGTTGAGTTGCGCGAGCGGCCGATCCTCGAAGCGGGCCTCCACGCCCCGGCGCTCGAACAAGTCGAAGTCGTAATACTCGGGACGATCCTCGCCATGTGCCGCGCGCTCCTCGATGGCCGGTACGGGCTCGCCGGAAGGCAACAGGAAGCGCAGGCGCGCCGATTCCGCCTTCTCCTCACACCACAATTCCGCGCCATGCTGCTCGAGCACATCCTTGAGCGTGATCGGCGCCTCGTCACCGCCCACGGTCATCGGCAAACTTTCCCACGCCGCCAGAGTCTCCACGGCAAGCGCAGCCCCGTTCCACAGCATGTCGATGGCAGTGAAATTTGCCGCAGCCTCGACCCGGAACCGCACCGCGCGCACACCATGCGCCCCGCGCAACTGCGCCGCGAGATAGGTCAGTGCGCGCACCAAAGCGTAACTGTCGACCCGGACCCAGAGATCGTCGCCCTCGACCTCGCCCGCCGTCTCGATGGCCGCTGCACCTTCAATGGCGCGGCGCGCGACGCTGACCAGATCGTTCGCGCGCATGTCCTCCAGCGCAACGCTCGCTTTGAAGGCGAGCGCATGTTCGCGCAGTGCAGCGTTGAGCGTGTCGCTCAGCGCACGCGCCTCCTCCGCGACGACCTCGACGAACCTCGCCCGTCCGCCGGAATCCATTTCCGGATACTGCACCAGGTTCTCGGCGGCGGCGCGGATGTTGGCGACCGGCGCCCGCGCGTCGCGCGCGAGCGCCAGCAGCAGCGAAAGCCGCCGGTGCTCGTCGCCGAGCGAGCCGGTGACGTCCTCCAGCATGAATACCAGCCCCGCCAGCCGGCTCCCCGATGAGAGAAAGGGAGCCACCTGGATTCTCAGCACGGCGCCGCCGCTCACCGAGGCGACGAAGCGCGTCAGCGGCTGCGTAATTCCCTGCTCGAGCGAATGGCGCAGCTTGTCGAGCGCATGCGTCACCTGACCGCGGTCGAGCAGCGCGAATATCGATCGGCCCAGCCCGAGCGGCGCGGATTCCGACGCAACGCGCAGGAACAGCGCCCGAGCGCGTTCGTTATAGAGAAGAATCCGGCCCTCGGCATTGCAGACCATCACCCCCTGGGTGAGTTCGGACATCAGCGCCGCGAGCCGATTGCGCTCCTCTTCCACGTGCGAGCGCGCTTGCGCACTGCGCAGCTCGAGGTCCTGCTGCAAGCCTCGCATGCCTTCGGCAATCCGGTTGATCGCCTTTGCCAGTTCCACCATCTCGGGGCCGGCCTCGACGCTGACCAAGTGGTTGGGGTTCGCCTTGAGCACGACCTCCGTCTGCTCGGCGAGCAAGCGCGCCGCGTAGTGATAGTTCGTGAACAGCCACGAGACGGCACCAGCGCACAGCGCCAGCAGCAATCCCGCAGCCGCAACGAGCAACGGCGAGCGCGCCGCGACGATGCGCGCGAGCGTGTCGCCGTCGTCCGGCGGCAGGCCGAACGCGATCGCCGCGCCGAGCGCGCCGACGATCGCGAGGCTGGCGCCATAAACCGCCAACACCCAGATCCAGTAGCGCAGGGGCGGTTTCATGAGCCCTTCACAACTGGTAATCGGCCCGAATGTGCTGCTGCAGCTTGCGTGCCTGGCGAAACGCCGCCTTCAGAATGTAGCGGTCGAGCTCGTTGAGGCGATCCGGATCGACGCGGTTCGCCGCGCCGACGCCGCTGCGTTCCACGGCGTGCTGATTCCTCAACCGTACCGATTGCACGAACCAGAACGCGTCGACCATCGCCTGTGCGTCGTCGCCGCCGAAGCGTGCACCGGCGGCGACGACCCGGAGGCGCTGTGCGGTGTTGGTATGCGGTACGCCATTGGCGAGCGCCAGGATGCGCGCAGCGTCCACGAATGGCAGCGCTCCGTACATTTTCAGATCGATCGTATGCGGATACTGGTCGGCCTTGTCGAAGCGGAAATCGCGCAGGACGCCGAGCGGCGGCTGGCAGCGCAGCGCGTTCTGCGCCATCATGCGAAGAAAAAGCGGGTTCGACCGGGTGCTGCGCAGCAGCCATTCGCGCAGGCGCTCGGCGAGCTGAGTTTCGCCATAGAGCGGCCGCAGGTCGAAAAAGATCGAAGCGTTGAGCAGCGCTTCGGGCTGCGGCTGCTCGATCCACTGCCGGAAGCGCTCCATCCATTCGTGCAGTGACAGGCACCATTGCGGGTTGCCCGCCATGATCTCGCCCTTGCAAAGCGGAAAGCCGCATGCGGCGAGCCGCTCGTTGACCTTCCTGGCAAAGGGCAGCAGCGCTTGTCGCAACGGCGCGGCCGCTGCCGCGTCGGACTCGAATACGATGCCGTTGTCCTGGTCGGTCGCGAGGGTCTGCTCCAGGCGGCCTTCGGATCCGAGCGCGATCCAGCACCAGTTGACCGCAGGCAGCTCGATCTCGTCCAGGGTGAGCTCGATGATGCGCGAGGTGATCAGGTCGTTGAGGCTGGCAACCAGCTGCGTGAGCGTGTCCGCGCCCACGTTCTGTTCGATCAGATGTTGCGTCAGGCGCCTCACGTCCGCTTGCGCGGTCGCGATGGCCTCGGTCGTTGCGGCTTCACCGATATCGCGCGAGAGCTCTCCGGCGCCCAGTCGCGACAGGCCGATCAGGTCGGTCTGCGTCACGACGCCGACCAAGCGCCCCCGATCGTCCGTGACGACCACGTGGTGCAGACGGCGGCGCTCCAGCAGCGTGGCGGCCTGGTGCGCCGTGGCCGTCGCAGGCAAGGTGACCAGCCCGGCCGTCATCACCGCGGCGATCGGCTGATCGAGGCCGCCGGGCGCGAGCACCACCCGGCGCATCAGGTCACGCAGCGTGAAGATGCCGAGCGGCGCCCCGTTTGCCGGATCCACCACTACGATCGAACTGACCTCTTCCGCAGCCATCATGCGGACCGCGTCGATGACGCTGCACTCGAGCGGGACCGTGACCGGTGCCCGCCGCACCACCCGCTCGAGCGGGCTGTAGACGGTAGGCAGTCCGTCCGGCGAACCGCCAGGCGGTTGCTTCGGGGTCGCCAAGGTGTCGTCCCTAGACACCGGGCTCGGCTTCGCGTCCCGGCACCGGATGGCTCACGTGACGCCCAGCATCCGCTTTGCCTCGGCGACCAGATCCTTGGTCGAAAACGGCTTGGTCACGTAGGCGTCCGCTCCCAGCGCCATGCCCTTGGCGACCTCGATTTCGCGCCCCTTGGCGGTGAGCATGATCACCTTCACGCCCTTCAGCGCGGAGTTCGCCCGGATCTGCTGGCAGACCTCGTAGCCGTTGCGCTTGGGCATCATCACGTCGAGCAATACCAGATCGGGACGGTGCTCGGCGATCATCTGCAGCGCCGCCTCGCCGTCACCCGCGACGATCACCTCGAAGCCTTCGCGCTTGAGGAGGAACTCGAGCGAAATGACGATATTCTGCTCGTCATCCGCAATCAGGACTTTCTTTGCCATCGTAGGTGCTCCGTTGTGCGGTTTCCCGTCAGGTCGCAGCCGCGACGCGTGCGTGCGCTGGCGCCGCTTCCTGTCCGAGGGCCGGCAGGGTGAACGAAAAGCGCGCGCCGCCGCCGGGCCTGCTTTCGACCCATAGCCTGCCGCCCAGGTGCTCGACAATCTGGCGGCTGATCGGCAGTCCGAGCCCGGTACCCTGCGGCTTGTTGGTGAGCGTATCGCCCGCCTGCCGGAATTTCTCGAAGATGATCTGCTGGTCCTTCTCGTCGATTCCCGCGCCGTTGTCGCGCACGTCGACGCGCACTTCGCCGCCGAGATCGGCGAGCACGACCTCGATGCGGCCGTTCGCCGGATCGCAGAACTTCACCGCGTTCGAGAGCAGATTCAGCAGCACCTGAATCACGCGATCCACGTCGGCGCTGACCGGCGCCACGGAGGCCGCCAGCCGGGATTCGACCGCGATGCCCCGCTCCGTGAACACCTGGCTCATCCCCGACAGCGCGTCGCCGACGACCTCCCGCATGTCGACGCGCGTGACGTGCCACTCGGCGCTGCCCGACTCGAGCTTGGCGAGATCGAGAATCTGGTTGATGAGCCGCGTCAGGCGTTCGGTTTCCTTGGCGATGATGCCGATGAACTTCTTGCGCTCCGGCAGGTCGACATCGGGATTGGCGAGCAGGATCTCGGCGAACGCCCGGATCGAGGTGAGCGGCGTACGCAGTTCGTGGCTGACGGTCGAGACGAAGTCGTCCTTCATGCGATCGAGCTCCTTGAGCTGCTCGTTCGCGGCGCGCAGCTCCGTGGTGGCCGCCTCGAGTTCCTTCGATTTCTGCTCCACCATGTGGCTGTACATCACGACCTGCCTCGCCTCGTCCAGAATTTCGCGCGCCTCGTCCAGGGTCAGCGCTTCCTCCTTCACCGTAGCCGCCACCATGATGCGCGCCGAGGACGATCCGATGGCCCCGGCCAGCTGCCGCTCGACGTAGTGCACCAGCTCGGCATCCGCCGGAAGCTGTGCCTGCGGCCAGCGCAGGCCCCTCGCCCGGGCATACTCGGCGAAAGCATCGTCGGCGGCCGCTGCACCGACAAAGCGCACCAGCAGGTTGTGCAGATCCGGCGCCGAAGCGGTGCCGCGCCAGAACCGTGCTCCGACCGGAGCGCGCCGGAACACGTCGACGAACAGATTTGCCTGGCGGTGCTCCTCGGCGCTTTGCGTACCGGCGAGCGACACCACCACGTAGGCGCCGAGGTTTGCGATCAGGCTCCAGAGCATCGCGTGCGTGATCTGGTCGAGCCCGCTCAGGCCGAACAGCTGCAGCGGCTTGAGCAGCGCGATGCCGAACGGCCCCTGTTCCAGAAACCCGATCGGCAGCCACTGCGAGCGAGCGAGCGCCGGCAGCAGCAGCGTGTAGAACCAGACCGCGAAACCGGCGAGCAGCCCCCAGAATGCGCCGCGACGCGTGCCCCCTTTCCAGAAGATCCCGCCGAGCGCCGCCGGGGCGAACTGCGCCACCGCGGCGAACGAGATCAGGCCGATCGACACCAGCGCATAAGCCTCGCCCGCAAGCCGGAAGTACAGGTACCCCAGCAGCAGGATGAGCGCGATCGCCCAGCGCCGGATGCCCAGCAGCAATCCGGTGAGATCGGGACGTTCGTTGAGCCGCAGGCTCTGCATGCGCAGCAGCACCGGCATCACGAGGTCGTTGCACACCATCGTGGAGAGCGCGATCGTCTCCACGATCACCATGCCGGTCGCCGCCGAGAGTCCGCCGATGAACACGAGCAGCGCCAGCAGCTCCTGCCTTTCCGCCATCGGCAGGGTGAGGACGAAGGTGTCGGCGTCCACGATGCCGCCGGGGAAATGCAGCCGCCCGCCGAAGGCGATCGGCAGGACGAACACATTGATCGCCAGCATGTAGAGCGGAAACAGCCAAATGGCCTTGTTGAGGTGCTTCTCGTCGGTGTTCTCGATCACCGCCACCTGGAACTGGCGCGGCAGAAACATGATCGCGAGCATCGAGAGCACCGTGAGCCACACCCAGCTCGCGTAGCCGCCGGCCACCCCCTCGAGCGGTGTCAGCAGCGGCCGCAATTCCTGATCCGTCGCCGCGCGAGAGAAGACGTCGCCGAAGCCGTCGTAGATGCCGAAGGTCACGAACACGCCGACGGCGATGAAGGCGAGCAGCTTGACCAGCGACTCGAAAGCGATCGCGGCCACCATCCCTTCGTGGTGCTCGGCAGAATACAGATGGCGCGTGCCGAACAGGATCGTGAACAGCGCCAGGATCAGCGCCACCCACAGCGCGGTATCCTCGAAGATCGGGACCGCGCCGACCTTCGCCGGCATCACGATTGCGGGATACTGCAGCACGATCGTGAAGCTGTTCGATACCGCCTTCAACTGCAGCGAAATGTAGGGCACGATGCCGATCACCGCGATCACGGTCACCAGGCCGCCGAGCAGCGCGCTCTTGCCGTAACGCGAGGCGATGAAATCGGCAAGCGACGTGATGCGGTTCTCCTTCGAGATGCGCAGGACCTTGCGCATCACCACCCACCACAACGCGATCATCAGCGTCGGCCCGATGTAGATCGGCAGAAAGCCCACGCCGTCGCTCGCGGCGCGCCCGACGCTGCCGTAGAAGGTCCACGCGGTCGCGTATACCGCGAGCGAAAGCGCGTAGATATAGGGATTGGCGATGATCGAGCGCCCCAGGTCGGCGCGCCGGTCGGCGTAGTAGGCGATCGCGAACAGCAGCCCGAGGTAGGCGAACGAGGTGCAGACGACGACCCAGCCCTGGAGCATCGCGGACCTTCGCTAGTCCCGCTGCTCGACTACCCAGGCCATCAGCGCGATGAGCAGCGCCCAGGCGATGAAGATATAGGCGTAAAGCACGGGGATGCCGAGCAGCGTCCCCGGCACGTTGAACAGCGCCAGGATCGGAAAATTGAACAGCACGCAGCCGAGCATGCACAGCGCGATCATGCGCTGACCCTTCGCCTCGAAGTCCGCCACGTCGCCTCCTCCCGGGCCCGGTACGGGGCCGGCGCTCAGGTCGCCTGCTTCAGTTGATCGAGAATCGCCGGGTTTTCCAGCGTCGAGATGTCCTGCTTGATTTCCTCGCCCTTGGCGATCGAGCGCAGCAGGCGCCGCATGATCTTGCCGGAGCGCGTCTTGGGCAGGTTGTCGCCGAAGCGGATGTCTCTCGGCTTGGCGATCGGCCCGATCTCCTTCGCCACCCAGTCGCGCAGCTCCTGCGCCAGTTTCTTCGCCTCTTCGCCGTGCGGGCGCTGCCCCTTCAGCACGACGAACGCGACCACGGCCTCGCCGGTCAGCTCGTCGGGACGCCCCACGACCGCAGCCTCGGCGACGAGCCTGGTGTTCGCGACCAGAGCCGATTCCACTTCCATCGTGCCCAGCCGGTGGCCCGAGACGTTGAGGACGTCGTCGATGCGGCCCATGATCGTGTAATAGCCGTTGTCGTCGGTGCTCGCGCCGTCGCCGGCGAGGTAGTACTGGCCCTTGAAGTCCTCGGGGTAGTAGCTCTTTCGGTAGCGCTCGGGGTCGCCCCAGATGGTGCGGATCATCGCCGGCCAGGGCCGCTTGATCACCAGGATGCCGCCCTTGCCCCTGCCGACCGGCTGGCCGGTTTCGTCGACGATGTCGGCCATGATGCCCGGCAGCGGCTGGGTGCACGATCCTGGCTTGGCGGCGTGCACGCCCGGAAGCGGCGAGATCATGTGGCCGCCGGTTTCGGTCTGCCACCAGGTGTCGACGATCGGGCAACGGGAATTGCCGACCGTCGTGTAATACCACATCCAGGCCTCAGGATTGATCGGCTCGCCCACGGTGCCGAGGATGCGCAGGCTCGACAGATCGTATTTCTTCGGCAGGTCGGGGCCCGCCTTGATCAGCGAGCGGATCGCCGTCGGCGCGGTGTAGAACACGTTCACCTTGTGGTCCTGGATGAGTTTCCAGAATCGGCCGGCGTCAGGATAGGTCGGCACGCCTTCGAAAACGACCTCGGTGGCGCCGACCGCAAGCGGGCCGTAGGTGATGTAGGTGTGCCCGGTGACCCAGCCCACGTCCGCGGTGCACCAGAAGACATCGCTCGCCTTGTGGTCGAACACCCATTTCATCGTGAGCATCGCCCAGAGCAGATAGCCGCCGGTCGAGTGCTGCACGCCCTTGGGCTTTCCGGTCGAGCCCGACGTGTAGAGGATGAAAAGCGGATGCTCGGCGTTGACCCAGGTCGGCTCGCAGGTGTCGGCCTGCCCCTCGAGCACGTCGTGCCACCACTTGTCGCGCGGCGCCTGCATCGGAACCTGCGAGCCGGTGCGCTTGTAGACGATGACGTTGCGCACGTGCTCGCAGCCGCCCATGGCGATGGCTTCGTCGACGACCGGCTTGAGCGGGATCTCGCGGCCGCCGCGGAACTGCCCGTCGGCGGTGATCACCTCGGTGGCGCCCGCATCGATGATGCGCTCCTGCAGGCTCTTGGCCGAGAAGCCGCCGAACACGACCGAATGGGTGGCGCCGATGCGGGCGCAGGCCTGCATCGCTTCCACCACCTCGATCGACATCGGCATGTAGATGAGTACGCGATCGCCCTGCTTGATGCCGTGCGCCTTGAGCGCGTTCGCGAGCCGGCAAACCTTCTGGTGCAGCTCCCGGTAGGTAGCGTTCGTCACCTTGCCGTCGTCGGCCTCGAAGATGATCGCGACCTTGTCCGGCTGCGTCGCCAGGTGCCGGTCGAGGCAGTTGTACGACGCATTCAGCTCGCCGTCGTGGAACCACTTGTAGAACGGTGCATTCGTCTCGTCCAGCACCTGGGTGAACGGCTTGTGCCAGAGCAGCTCCGCGTTGGCGAGCCGGCGCCAGAACCCTTCGAAGTCGCGTTCGGCCTCGGCGCTCAGCTTCTCGTAGGCGTCCATGCCGGAGACGTTGGCCTGCTTGACGAACTCCTGCGACGGCGCGAACAAGCGCGTCTCGTGAAGCACCGATTCGATCGTGGACGACATGATTGGACTCCTCCGGTCTCGCTCAGGTGGGTAACGGCCATTCTCCGGGCAGGCGCTTACACGGCGCTTACGCCGCGCCCCCAGGCCATGGAATAAGATTACCAGATCAACGGCTTGCGGCGGCCCTGCGCAGACCCCGGCGTGTGCTACATTGCGGTGCAATGCAAAATCGGTCATCCGCACGCGGCCGATTCGCTCGCCCGTGACGTACGCCAATCTCGATCACAAAACCATGATCACACGCGAACACTTGACGCGGAGCGTCGCCGACGCGCTGCAATTCATCTCCTACTACCATCCGGTCGACTACCTGCGTGCGCTCGGCCGCGCCTATGAGCGCGAGCAGTCTCCTGCGGCGCGTGACGCGATCGCACAGATCCTGACCAACTCGCGCCTGTGCGCCGAAGGGCGCCGTCCGATCTGCCAGGACACCGGCATCGTCAACGTGTTCCTGAAAGCCGGCATCGAGGCGCGCTGGGAAGCCGGCATGGACCTCGAGGCCGCGGTCAACGAGGGTGTGCGCCGCGCCTATCTCGACCCGGACAACCCGCTGCGCGCCTCCGTGCTCGCGGACCCGGCGTTTGCGCGCAACAACACGCGCGACAACACGCCCGCGGTGATCCACATGCAGATCGTGCCGGGCAACACGCTCGAAGTGGATATTGCGGCGAAGGGCGGCGGCTCGGAGGCGAAGTCCAAGTTCATGATGCTCAACCCGTCGGATTCGATCGTCGACTGGGTGCTGAAGACCGTCCCGACCATGGGCGCGGGCTGGTGCCCGCCCGGAATGCTCGGCATCGGCATCGGCGGCACCGCGGAAAAGGCGATGCTCATGGCCAAGGCGGCGCTCATGGAGCCGATCGACATGGCCGAGCTGAAGGCACGCGGCGCGCAGAGCCGGCTCGAGGAACTGCGCATCGAGCTGTACGACAAGGTCAATGCGCTCGGCATCGGCGCGCAGGGCCTCGGCGGGTTGTCCACGGTGCTCGACGTCAAGATCCACACCTATCCGACGCATGCCGCCAACCTGCCGGTGGCGATGATTCCGAATTGCGCCGCGACGCGGCACGCGCATTTCGTGCTCGACGGATCGGGCGCGGCAGAATTCGCGCCGCCATCGCTGTCGGATTGGCCGAAGGTGAGCTGGAGCCCGTCGGCCGAAGCAACACGCGTCGACCTCGGCACGCTGACGCGCGCCGGCGTAGCCGCATGGAAACCCAGCCAGACGCTGCTCCTCTCCGGCAAGCTGCTCACCGGCCGCGATGCCGCGCACAAACGCATCCAGGACATGCTGGCGCGTGGCGAGGCACTACCGGTGGATTTCAAGGACCGCGTGATCTACTACGTCGGACCGGTTGATCCGGTGCGTGATGAAGCGGTGGGGCCTGCCGGACCGACGACGGCGACGCGCATGGACAAATTCACCGAGACCATGCTCAGCCAGACCGGGCTCGCGGCGATGATCGGCAAGGCCGAGCGCGGCCCGGCCGCGATCGACGCCATCCGCAAGCACAAGGCCGCCTATCTGATGGCGGTGGGCGGCGCGGCCTATCTGGTGGCGAAGGCGATTCGCAAGTCGCGCGTGGTGGCGTTCGAGGACCTCGGCATGGAAGCGATCTACGAGTTCGAAGTGAAGGACATGCCGGTGACGGTCGCCGTCGACGCGAAGGGCGTCTCGGTGCATCAGATCGGCCCGGCCGAGTGGCAGAAGAAGATCGTCGAACTGAGGCTGCCCGTCAGCGCCGCGTGAGCGCCAGCAACTGGACCGCCGTGTGGGCGGTCGTCGCCGGCGGCCTGATTGCCGCTGCTTACATCGGCAAGGTGCCGCCCGCGCTGCCGGCGCTGCGCGCCGATTTCGGTTTGACCTTGATCGAGACGGGGTACATCGCGACCGTGCTCAATGTCATGGGCGGAGCGATCGGCCTGTTCGCCGGCGTCTTCTCGGACCGCTTCGGGCATAAGCGCATCGCGCTCGGTGGACTCGCGCTGATGGCCTCGGGCGGGGTGCTCGGCGCGTTTGCGCCCGGCTACGCGCTGCTGCTGCTGTCGCGATTCCTCGAAGGCGCCGGGTTCATCATGACGACCGTGGCGGGAGTCGCACTCGTCGCTCACGCCACCTCGGCTGCCGATCGGCCCAAGGCCATGGCCCTCTGGAGTTGCTACTTGCCGGCAGGCGGAAGTCTCGCCATGCTCGCCGCGTCGGTGACGCTCGCGGCATTCGACTGGCGCGTACTCTGGCTTGCGATCGCCGTAGCGACGCTCGCCAGTTTTGCGTTGCTGGCGCGTTTCGTTCCCGCGCGCGCCTCCGGCGCTGGCGTGGGGCTGATGCGCCTGGGCGCGGAATCGCTGATGCATCCGCCGAGTCTGTTCCTCTGCCTGGCATTCGCGGGTTACGTCGCGCAGTGGGCGGCGTTCATGACCTGGCTTCCCACCTTCGTCGTCGCCGAACGCGGCGGCTCGGCCTTGCAGGGCGCGCTGCTCAGCGCCGCCTGGGTCGCAATCAATGTGCCGGGCGTGCTGCTCGGCGGTTGGCTGATGGCACATGGCGCCAGGCGCTCGCGCATCATCGTTCTTGCAAGCGCCATCCAGGCGCTCGCCGCGGCCGGCGCCTTCCTCGACCTGCTTCCGGACTGGGGCCGCTATGCCAGTTGCCTGGCGTTCTCGCTCTTCGGCGGAGTGATTCCGGCGGCCGTGTTTTCCGGTGTTGCTTCGCTGGCGCGCTCCCCACAGCACATCGGCACCACCAACGGCATGGTCATGCAGGCGTCGCAACTGGTGCAGTTCGTGTCGCCGATCGCAGTCGCCTGGATCGCCGCGCGCCTGAGCTGGGGCGCGTCGCTGCCGCTGATGCTCTTCTTCGCCGCGAGCGCCGCGGCGGGCGGGCTCGCCATCGCGTGCGTCGAGCGGTCTAAAATGGCGCCATGAACGACGTCCTCATCTGTGAAGTCGGCCCGCGCGACGGCCTGCAGAACGCCAAGAACCTCATGCCCACCGAGGCGAAGAAGCGCTGGATCGGTGCGCTGGCCGCAGCCGGCGTGCGCGAGATCGAAGTGGGTTCTTTCGTGCCTCCCAAATTGATCCCGGCGATGGCGGACACGGCCGAGATCGTCGCGCACGCGCGCACGCTGGGCGGCGTCAAGGTGGTCGCGCTGGCGCCGAACGTCAAGGGTTTCGAGCGCGCAGTCGCGGCCGGCGCGCACAAGGTCACGTTCCCGGTGTCGGCT
>MERE01000186.1 GCA_001771975.1 Betaproteobacteria bacterium RIFCSPLOWO2_02_FULL_68_150
CCCGAAACCTACAGCGTCGTGGTGCACAACGTCGGCGTGCAGGACCTGCTGTTCGCGCTCGCCCGCGATGCCCGGTTCAATGTCGATGTGCACGCCGGTGTGAGCGGCACCGTGACCCTCAATGCCCTCGAGCAGACCCTGCCGCAGATCCTCGCGCGGATCGCGAAGCAGGTCGACATGCGCTACGAGATCGACGGCCAGACGATCACGGTGATGCGCGATACGCCGTTCCTGCGCATCTACCGCGTCGACTACGTCAATCTGTCGCGCGACGCGCGCAGCGTCGCGAACCTGGCGACCCAGGTCAGCGGCGCCTCGGGCGGCGGTAGCAGCGGCGGCAGCGCCGGGACGGCGCAGAACAACTCCACCGCCGTCATCAGCACCCTCTCGGCGAACCGTTTCTGGGACACCCTGATCGCCAACGTGCGCGACATGCTGCGCGAGACCGACAAGGTCGTACCGCTCGGCGCGAAATCCGCGTCCTCGCCTGCGGCCGCGCCCGTCACGGTTTCGGCACCGGCAGGTGTCGAGTTCCGCGAGGCCGCCTCCGTGATCGCCAACGCGGAAGCGGGCGTACTCAGTATTCGCGCAACCTCGCGCCAGCACGAGAAGGTGCAGGAATTTCTGGACCTGGTGCTGGCGAACGCCAAGCGGCAGGTGCTGATCGAGGCGACCATAGCGGAAGTCCAGCTCAACAATCAGTACCAGCGCGGCATCGACTGGTCGCGGCTGCGCAGTGGCGGCGCGGGTTTCCAAGTCCAGCAATCGTCCGCCGCCACCCCGGCGGGCGTCAGCACCGGCGCCTTCGTCTTCGGCTATGCCACCGGCGGGCTCAATTTCACCTCGGCGATGCGGCTGCTCGAATCGTTCGGCGACGTGCGCGTTCTGTCGAGCCCGAAGATCAGCGTGCTCAATAACCAGACCGCGGTACTCAAGGTGGTCGACAACCTGGTCTATTTCACGATTCAAGCAAACACTACGACCGCTGCCAACAGCCCCGCGGTAACGACGTTTACCACCACCGTGAATTCCGTCCCGGTCGGTTTCATCATGAGCGTGGTGCCGCAGATCAGCGATTCAGCCTCGGTCCTGCTCAATCTGCGACCGACAATATCGCGCAAGCTGACCGACATCGCCGATCCGAATCCCTCGCTAGCCAATCCGTGCGGTGTCGGCGTCCAGAACTGTGCCACGCCGGCCATTTCCAGCCTCATCCCGGTCATTCAGACGCGGGAGCTGGAGTCGGTGCTCCGCGTGCAGAGCGGACAGATCGCGATGCTCGGCGGATTGATGCAGGACGCCGTCTCTACGGTCGAGGATACGGTGCCGGGCCTGCGCAACATTCCCGGCATCGGCGCGCTGCTGGCGCAGCGCAAGGACGTCAATCAGAAAACCGAGCTGGTGATATTCCTGCGCCCTACCGTGATCCGCGATGCGAGCGTGCAGGGGGAACACCAGCGATTTCGCGATCTACTGCCGCGCGATGACTATTTTCTGCGTCCCAATCCGGGGCGCGCCGGGCAGCCGTGACGTGAGCCTTCTCCTGGAGGCGCTGCGCAAGGCCGAAAAGCAATCGCTGCTGGACCGTGATGCCGCGCTTCGGGACGGACGCGACAGCCGCGGTGACGCCGCCGCGGCGCCCGCCTGCGCGGACGGACGTAAGGAGAGTCTGCCGTCGCAGACCGCTGCCCGTGAGGGCCGGCCCGGCGAGGGCCAGGACGAGTCTGCGAGTGCGGAGCTTGCGCTCGAGCCGGCGCCGGAGTTGACAGCGCCTGAACTGCGCGAGCCGGTGACGGCTCAGCTGCCGCGTGATGAAGTATCTCCCGGGCCTCCACCAACGCGCGGCCGCGCCGATCAGGGTCCTGGCGGCGCATACCGGTGGTCGCCGTTCTATGCCGTGTTGGCCCTTTCGGGCGCAGTCGCGCTTGCCGCGATCGGATACTTCTGGCATCAGCTGCCCCCAGCGCCTCGGCCGGTGGACGATAGCAGCGCAGTGCCATCGCTTCCGAACCGGGCGGTAGCGGTCGCGCAAACCGCGCCGACGCAGCTCGCCATTCCGGGACTGCCTGACGCTGTGCCCCAATCAAGAGCCGCGTCTGCTGCTGTTGTTGCACGTGTTTCGCCCGCAGCGGCGTCACGCCCGTCTGCATCGTCGGTGCCCAGGCCTGCGGCAGACACTGCCGCGCCACCCATCGGGCCGGGAAATATTCCGCCGGTGCAGCACGATCGCGACCGGATTCACCCTCAGGTCGAGGCGGGGTACACCGCGTGGCGGAACGGAAATCTCGACGCGGCACGCACGGCGTATGAGCGGGCGCTTCGCGAGGAGCCTGACAATGCGGATGCGATTCGCGGCATGGCGGTGCTCGAAATGTATGCCGGGAATCTCGAGCGCGCGGAAGCCCATTACCTCGGGCTGCTGCAGGCGATCGGCAGCGATGCTTACGCGCGGGCCGGCCTGATTGCGCTGCGCACGGACCGGACCGATCCGCTACAGGTGGAAAGCAGCCTGAAGGCGCTGCTTGCAGCCGAGCCGGAGGCGGTCCCGCTGATCCTTGCGCTGGGAAACCAGTTCGCCCGACAGGGTCGCTGGGCGGAAGCGCAGCAGGCGTTTTTTCGCGCGGCGGCGGGTGACCCGGACAATCCGGACATCGCTTTCAATCTCGCCGTGAGCCTCGATCGGCTGCATCGGTCCGCTGAGGCGATCGTGTACTACGGGCGCGCGCTCGCGCTGGCCGAGCACCGCGTCGCCCGTTTTTCGCCCGAGGTGGCGCGCCTGCGCCTGCAGCAGCTGGCACGCTGAGCGGACAGCTGGCGTGGCGACGACAGAACCGCAGTTGAAGCGCCAAATCGGACAGGTACTGACCGAACAGGGGCTCGTCAGCGAGGATCAGCTCCGCATCGCGCTGCTCGAACAGATGAAGACGCACTTGCCGGTAGGGCGCCTGCTGGTGCAGCTCGGATTCGTATCGGAGCCGGTACTGCGCGATGCGCTCGCGACGGCCCTCGGGCTGCAAGCGGTCGATCTGGCGCATGTGATTGTCGACCCCGCAGCGCTGAAACTGCTGCCGCGCGACCTGGCACGACGCTACCGGGTGTTTCCGCTGGCCTTCGACCGGGCGACGCGCAAGTTGATCGTGGCGCTCGCCGATGCACTCGATCTGGTCGCGTTCGACCGCCTGCGCGCCCACCTCGGCGGCGCGGCGCAGATCGAGCCGCGCCTTGCCGGTGATGCCGAAATCGAGCGCGCCATCGAGCACCATTACGGTCACGAACTGTCGATCGACGGCATCCTGCGCGAGATCGAAACCGGTGAACTCGACCAACCGTCGCTCGAGGCGGGCGAAGGCTACTCGCAGCCGGTGGTGCGCCTGATCTCGGCGCTGCTCGCCGATGCCGTCGAGCGCGGGGCCTCCGACCTGCATTTCGAACCGGAACAGAATTTTCTGCGCATCCGCTACCGCATCGACGGCGTGCTGCGGCAAGTGCGCAGCCTGCATTCGAGCTTCTGGCCGGCGATGGTGGTGCGCCTGAAAGTCATGGCGCGCATGAATATCGCCGAGAGTCGCGCGCCGCAGGACGGCCGCATTTCCGTCACGCTGTGCGGACGGGTCGTCGATTTCCGGGTCGCCAGTCTGCCGACCACGCACGGCGAGAACGTCGTGCTGCGCGTTCTGGACCGCCAGAAGGGTATCGTGCCGCTCGAGCAGCTCGGACTGGAAATGCCGCAGCTCGAAATGCTCAAGCGCATGATCGCGCGCCCGCAGGGGATCATCCTCGTCACCGGCCCGACCGGCAGCGGCAAGACCACGACGCTGTACTCGATCCTCAATCACATCAATTCCGACAGCGTCAACATCATGACCCTGGAGGATCCGGTCGAGTACCCCATGCCGTTGATCCGGCAGGCCTCCGTGAGCGACGGCTTGAAGATCGACTTCGCCAATGGCGTGCGCGCCATGATGCGCCAGGATCCGGACGTGATCCTGGTCGGCGAGATCCGCGACGAGGAAACCGCCGCCATGGCGTTCCGCGCGGCGATGACGGGTCATCAGGTGTACTCGACCTTGCACACCCATTCGGCGGCGGGAGCGATTCCGCGGCTGCTCGACATCGGAATCGTGCCCGACATCCTGACTGGCAACATGATCGGCATTATTGCGCAGCGACTGGTGCGCAAGCTGTGCCGCTCCTGCCGGCAGCCGCACGAAGCGAGCGAGAGCGAGTGCCGGCTGCTCGGCATCGCGCCGAAGGATCGCGGACTGCTCTATCGCGCCGTGGGTTGCGAGCAGTGCGACTACCATGGCTACCGCGGTCGCGTGGCAATCATGGAGATCCTCAGGATCGACGAAGTCCTCGACGACATGATTGCGCGACGCACGACGGCGCGCGAGCTCGTTGCGGCGGCGCGCAAGCAGGGTTTGCGCACGCTGGCCGATGACGGTGCTCGCCTGGTGTGCCGCGGCGGCACGAGTATCGAGGAGCTGTCCCGCGTCGTGGACCTGACCGAGCGCATGGCTTAGGTGCCTGGCCTCCGGCCATGCGGCGAACTATCGGAGAACGCGCATGCCCCTGTACCGCTACAAGGCAATCGATGCCGCGGGCAAGTCGGCGCTCGGCCGCCTCGAAGCGAACAACCTTTTCGATCTCGAGCAGCGCCTTGCGCGCATCGGGCTCGACCTCGTCACCGGCGCAGCCGGCAGGCCTGCGGTGCGCGCGTCACGCGGGCGAGGGATTGGTCGACGCGAGCTCATCAATTTCTGCTTTCATCTTGAGCAACTCGCCGCCGCCGGGATACCACTCATCGAGGGGTTGAGTGACTTGCGCGACAGCGTCGAGACGCTGCGCGTGCGCGAGGTCGTGTCCGGACTGATCGAGTCGATCGAGGGCGGCAAGAACCTTTCGCAGGCGCTGGCCGAGCAGCCCGAGGTGTTCAGCGAAGTATTCGTCAGCCTGATTCGATCCGGCGAGCACGCGGGACGGCTCCCCGAAGTACTCCGGCGCCTTGCCGAGCAATTGCGTTGGGAAGACGAACTCGCAGCGCAGACCCGCAAGCTGATGATGTATCCCGCGTTCGTGGGCGGCTTGGTGATCGCCGTGACGCTGTTCCTCATGATCGTCCTGGTCCCGCAAATGGCAGGATTCATTCGCAATCTGGGCCAGGAGGTGCCGCTGCAGACGCGGATTCTGATCCGGACATCGGAGTTCTGCGTCGCTTACTGGTGGGCAATCCTCCTGGCGCCCGGCGCGCTCGCGGCGGGCGGGCGGGCACTGACCAGGACCGACCCGCGCCTCGCCTATGCCTTCGATCGCTGCCGGATTTCGCTGCCGCTGGTCGGCCCTATCCTGCGCAAGATCATTCTGTCGCGCTTCGCCTCCAGCTTTGCGCTAATGTATGCCTCGGGGATCATGGTGCTCGATGCAATCCGGTACGCTGAGGCAATTGTGGGCAACCAGCCAGTGCAAAGTGCCTTGCGCGCGGCGGGCCAGCAGGTCGCCGGAGGCAGGACGCTTGCCGGTGCGTTCGCGGACACCGGAATGTTTCCGCCCCTCGTGATTCGAATGCTGCGCATCGGCGAGACGACGGGCGCTCTCGACACGGCCCTGCTGAATGTGAGCTACTTCTACAATCGCGAGGTTCGCGAGGCAATCGGCAGGCTCCAGGCACTGATCGAGCCGGTGCTCACGGTGATACTGGGCGCGGTCCTCGCCTGGGTGATGCTGGCAGTGCTCGGACCAGTGTATGACACCATATCGAGCATGAAGCTGTAGCATCGCGATCCATCGGGACTGGCGCCGGCGGTCCGATGGGGGTCGCAACGAGGCAGCGGAGGATGCACCGAGCAATGAATGAAGACGAGATCGCACAGTTCCTGAGGGCGCAGCCGCAGTTCTTCGACCGGCATCCGGACCTGCTCGAATCGGTCATGGTGCCGCACCCGCACGGCGGTCGGGCCATTCCGCTTGCCGAGCGTCAGATCCTCGGCCTGCGGGAGAAAGTCCGGCTGCTGGAGGGCAAGCTCGGCGAGCTGATCCGCTACGGCGAGGACAACGAGGCCATCAGCGAAAAGGTGCACCGCCTGTCGCTCGCGCTGCTCGGGGCGCCCGATCATGCCGCCAGCGTGCAGGCGCTGTATTTTCATCTGCGCGAGGACTTCGCCGTGCCCCGCGTGGCGCTGCGCCTCTGGAACAAGTCCCTGCCCGAGGGTGCCGCCGAAGGCGCGGAGGTGGAGGCGGCGCTGCGTGACCACGCCGAGAGCATGGCCGGGCCGCTTTGCGGACCGGCCGCCGCCAACCCGTTCATGGGCTGGTTCGACGGCGCGCAGGCGCATGTTCGCTCGCTGGCGCTGGTGCCGCTTGGCCAGACGCGCGTATTTGGCATGCTGGTGCTGGGAAGCGAAGACCCGCGGCGCTTTTACCCCGAGATGGGAACGCTGTTTCTGCGCCGTATCGGCGAACTGGTCGCAGCGGCCCTGGCGTCGCGTCTTTAGCGATTGCCGGAGTGGCTGAGACTCCCGCTGCCAACCACCCGGACGAGGCGCTGGTCCGGGAATATCTCGAGGCGCTTCGCCATCAGCGGCGCTTGGCGCCCCGGACGCTGCTGACCTACCGCCATGCGCTCGATCTGCTGCTGGCGATGGGCGGCTGCGAGCGCCTGGCAGCGCTTGAGCCCGCGCAGGTGCGGCGGCACGTGGCGCAATTGCATGCGCGGGGATTTTCGGGACGTACGCTGGCGAAGGTCATGTCGGGTTGGCGCGGGTTTTACCGCTGGCTGGTGCGTCATCGTGGCTTGCAGGCGAACCCGGTGCAAGGCGTGCACGCGCCGAAGAGCCCCAGACCGCTGCCGAAGGCGCTCTCGGTCGAGCAGGCTCAGCGATTGCTCGACGGCGACCCCGGGGAATCGGTGGCGCTGGTGCGCGACCAGGCGATGTTCGAGCTGATGTATTCCTCGGGACTCCGGTTGGCCGAGCTGGTGTCGCTTGACGAAGGCGACGGCGGTCTCGATTTGCACGAATCGCTGGTGAAGGTGGTAGGCAAGGGCGGCAAGACCCGAACCGTTCCGGTGGGCAGCAGGGCACGCGCAGCCGTGCGGCGCTGGCTGGCGGTGCGCGCCGCATTGGCGCGACCGCAGGAGCCTGCGCTGTTCGTCGGCGCCCGCGGCCGGCGCATCGCGCCATCGCTCGTCAATCTCCGGCTCAAGGCGTTGGCGCGCCGGCAGGGAGTGGACGCCTCAGTTCATCCGCACACGCTGCGTCACTCGTTCGCCTCACACCTGCTGCAGTCGTCCCAGGATTTGCGCGCGGTTCAGGAAATGCTCGGCCATTCGAGTATCTCGACGACGCAGGTCTATACGCACCTCGATTTTCAGGCGCTGGCAAAGGTCTATGACGCCGCGCATCCGCGTGCGAGGAAGAAGTGAGCGCTTGTGCGGTGCTCAAGGCGGGGCGGGACAGATCACTCCGCCGGCGGCATCCCTGGATCTTTTCGGGAGCCATCGAGCGCATTGCGGGCGCTCCGGCGAGCGGCGACACGGTTGCGGTGGCAACGCAAGACGGCGAACGCCTCGCACTGGCGGCCTGGAGTCCGGACTCGCAGATCCGCGGCCGGGTCTGGAGCTTCGATCTGGAAGACACCATCGATGAGAGATTTTTCCGCGCCCGGATCGAACAAGCGGTGGCGATGCGCGACGCGCTTCCCGCCGCGCGGCACAGCAATGCACTGAGGCTGGTACACGCGGAGTCCGACAATCTGCCCGGGCTCGTCGTGGATCGCTATGCCGACGTCCTGGTCGCGCAGTTCCTGTCGGCGGGGGCAGAGCGCTGGCGGGAGACGATTCTCGATGCGCTGGTTGAAGCAACCGGCTGCGAGGCCATCTACGAGCGCTCAGACGCCGAAGTGCGGGCGCTCGAGGGCCTGGCGCCCAGGGTTGGTTTTGCGCGAGGCAACCGCGGTGCCGGACGCTGCGCGATCGTCGAGCACGGGCTCAATTTCCGCGTTGACGTCGAGCAGGGACAGAAGACCGGCTTCTTTCTCGACCAGCGTGAAAATCGCCAGCGTGTGCGCGCGATCGCCGGCGGGCGCGCGGTGCTCGACTGCTTTTGCTACACAGGCGGTTTCGCGATTGCCGCGCTGGCGGGCGGAGCCAAGCGGGTACTGGGGGTGGAGAGTTCTTCCGTCGCGCTCGAGGTTGCGCGTGAGAACCTGAGCGCAAACCTTCTTGCCGACGATCGGTTCGAGCTACGCCAGGCGGATGTCTTCGAACACCTCAGGGCGCTTCGCGACCGGCGGGAACGGTTCGATCTGGTGGTACTCGATCCGCCCAAGTTCGCGCCGACCGCGGCGCAGGCGCGTAATGCCGCGCGGGCGTACAAGGACATCAACCTGCTGGCGTTCAAGCTGCTTTCGCCCGGTGGCTTACTGGCGACGTTTTCGTGCTCGGGTGGCGTGCCGGCGGAACTTTTTCAGTCGATCGTCGCCGGCGCGGCGCTCGATGCAGGCGTGGATGGGAAGATTATCGAACGGTTTGGCGCTGCCGCAGACCATCCGGTGGCGCTCAAGTTCCCGGAAGGCAACTACCTGAAGGGACTGCTTGTGTTGCGACCCTGAGCGGGCCGCAGCGACTAGCTCGGCAGCGCGGTGTTCCCGAACGCGGGCGGCCTGCGATCGTCCAGGGCTTCCGAGAGCCGCGTCAATAGTTTGCGCTCGGATTCGGTGTGCATCTCGTCCTGCGCCAGAAGCTGGAGAAAGCGCTTCGCCAGTGTGCGTTCCTGCTTGCCAATGCGGTTTTGCATATCGCCCCAGAGCCGCTCCGCGCCCACAAACACCTCCGAATCGGCGGATAGGGCGGCTCCCGCCATAAGCGCGACCTGGGCGAATACTACCCGGGCAAGCTCGATTTCATCGAGAGCAAAGGTCTCCAGTTCGCGTCCGAAGCTCAGGCGCAGCAGCAACGACAACTCGCGATCGCTCGGTGCGAGCCGCGCGCGCTCGTGCAGCAACGGATCTTCGGCGTCGCCTGCGTAGTCCAGGTAGACGGATTCCATGGGCGGCCTCCTAGCGTCTGAATCCATGACACGCACAAAATGCCATCAATTAGGCTTCCGGGTAAGGGCAAAATCCCCAGATTGCCCTTTGGTACCGGTCACGGACGGCCCTGTCCAATGGTACCGGGACCGGCGTCGCGACGAGCAATTTCTCACACCCGCGCCGTGACATCTTCAACCCCGGAAGGCAGGTCATGTACCGCGGTACAATGCCGCGCTTTCTGACGGAGTTGGCATGGCGCAGCAAGAAATGGTGCCGGTAACCATCCTCACCGGGTTCCTCGGCGCCGGCAAGACCACACTGCTGAATCGGATTCTCAAGGAGGACCACGGCCATCGCATTGCCGTGATCGAGAACGAGTTTGGCGAGATCGGTGTGGACAACGAGATCATCGAAAGCGGCGACGAGCAGATCGTCGAAATGAACAACGGCTGCATCTGCTGCACGGTGCGCGGCGACCTGATCCGGATTCTCGGCAATCTCAAGGAGCGGCGCGAGCGGGGAACGCTCAAGTTCGATCGCGTGGTCATCGAGACCACCGGCATGGCCGATCCGGGTCCGGTCGCGCAGACCTTCTTCACTGACGAGGAAATCGGCAACTATTTCCTGCTCGACTCGATCCTGACGGTCGTGGACGCGAAGCATGCGCCGCAGCAGCTCGACGAATTCCGCGAGGCGCAGGAGCAGGTCGGATTCGCCGATCGGATCCTGCTTTCGAAAACCGACCTGGTCGCAGAGGAAGCCACCCGCGCGCTGGTCGAGCGGCTGCGTCACATGAATCCGCGCGCGCCGGTGAAGAAGGTTCACTTTGGCGCCGCGCCGATCGGCGACATCCTCGACATCCGAGGCTTCAACCTGAATGCCATCCTCGAGCTGGATCCCGAGTTCCTGGGCGACATCCAGCACGAGCACCACGACGAGGTCGATTCGTTCGCGTTCCGCTCGGACAGGCCGTTCGATGGCGACCGGCTGGAGCAGTTTCTCTCCGGCATGATCCAGGTGTATGGCCCTGACCTGCTACGCTACAAAGGCGTGCTCTGGGCGAAGGGCAATCCGCGCCGTGTGGTGTTCCAGGGCGTGCACATGATGATGGGCGGCGACTTGGGAAAGCCGTGGGCCAAGGGCGAGAAGAAGGAATCGATCATGGTGTTCATCGGCAAGAAGCTGCCGAAGGATCTGTTCGTCGCCGGTCTGGAGCAATGTCTGGCGCAGAAGTGAGCCGCCGGCGGGATTCTGGCAGAATGTTCGAATGAAGCGCGCGCCCGCCCTGAGAATCCTGCTCGTGCTGGCGTTGCTTTGCGCGCAGCAGCTGGCGCTCGCGCACCAGGTCTGGCATCTCGGCGACACGAGCGGTCAGCCCGCGCAGCAGCAGTTGTGCGACAAGCACGAAGCGCTCGGGACCGTCGCCGGCGCGCTGAATTGCGCCGCCATGACGCTGGTCGCAGAGCCATTGGCCCCGTCCGCCGCTTTGCACGCCTGCATATCCGCGGCTTCGACGCTCGGGTTCATCCCAACTTCTCGGGGCCCTCCCTCGCTCCTCTGAGACATCGTACGAGCGCGCGCCCGCAATCTGGCGCGCCTTGCATCGCTTTCTTAGAAGGGGCCGACACATGCATTGCAAGACGTTGTGCGCCATGGCGCTCGCCGTGGCGTGGTGCGCGCCGCTCCCGGTGCGGGCGCAGGACGCGGAGTTGGGCAAGATCCGCGAAGAAATCAGGCAGCTGAAGGATGCTTACGAGAGGCGCATCCAGGGGCTGGAGAATCGGTTGGCCGAAGCGGAATCCCGTGCCGGGAAGGCCGAACGAAGCGCTGCGCGCGCAGAAACGGCCGTCGCGCAGCCGGGCATCCCCGCGGGGGGAGAGAACGCGTTCAATCCTGCGATCTCGCTGATCCTGCAAGGAACAGCCGCGCGCAGTTCGCAGGATCCGGAAACCTACCGGATCAGCGGATTCGCGCCCTCCGGCGGGGAAGTCGCACCGGCATCGCGCGGCGCGAGCCTCGGCGAATCGGAACTGGTAGTCACCGCAAACATCGATCCGTACTTCCGCGGCCTGCTCATCGCGGCTCTCACACCCGAGAACGAGGTCGAGGTCGAGGAGGCGTTCTTCCAGACGCTCGCACTCGGCCATGGACTGACACTCAAGGGCGGTCGGTTCCTGTCGGGAATCGGCTACCAGAACGAAGTCCACCAGCATTTCTGGGATTTTCAGGATGCGCCGCTTGCATACAAGGCGTTCCTGGGCGGTCGCCAGAATGACGACGGCGTGCAATTGAAATGGGTGGCGCCGACCGAGCTCTTCATCGAACTCGGTGCCGAGCTAGGACGCGGGCGCAGCTTCCCGTCCACGGCGCGCAGCAGGAACGCCGCGGGCGCGTGGACTCTCTTCGCGCACGTGGGCGGCGACATCGGCACAAGCACAGCATGGCGCGCGGGACTGTCGCATTTGCGGACCTCGCCCCGCGACCGCGCGTTTGAGGACGTCGATTCGCTCGGCAATCCGGTGGCCCAGTCGTTCAGCGGTACCAGCAGCCTGTGGATCGCCGATTTCGTGCTGAAGTGGGCGCCGGGCGGAAATTCAGCGCTCACAAACTTCAAGCTGCAGGGCGAATATTTCCGTCGCAGCGAGTCGGGCGCGCTCACGTACGACGACTCGACGCAGGTTGTGCCGCAGTTCGGAACGCCAATCAACGCTGGTTACGCGAGCCGCCAGTCGGGCTGGTACCTGCAGGGCGTGTACCAGTTTATGCCGCGCTGGCGCTTCGGCTACCGCTACGACCGGCTGAATTTCGGCAGCGTCGACAACGGGATCGTCGCCAATGGACTCGGGCCGGTAGGCGGCGATTTCCCGCTCCTCATGGCCGGCCACAGACCGGCACGGAACACACTGATGTTCGACTGGAGTCCGACCGAGTTCAGTCGTATCCGGTTGCAGCTTGCGTCCGACAAGTCGCGCTTCGGGTTGACCGACAACCAGGCGCTCATTCAATACATCTTCAGCCTCGGCGCGCACGGCGCGCACAGGTTCTAAAGGAGAAGTCCATGAAGCGACTCCTGTCCATCGCGCAGCTTGCGCTCCTCGCCGCGGCGTTCCCGGCGGCGGCCGCGCTCAACGTCTTCGCCTGCACGCCCGAATGGGGCGCGCTCGCAACCGAGCTCGGCGGCGACAGGGTGAGCGTCTATACCGCGACCACCGCACTGCAGGACCCACATCGCATCGAAGCGCGGCCCAGCCTGATCGCGCGCGCACGCAGCGCCGATCTGGTGGTGTGCACGGGTGCGGAGCTCGAAATCGGCTGGCTACCGCTGGTGCAGGCGCAATCCGGCAACCCGAAAATCCGCGTCGGGCAGCCCGGCTATTTCGAAGCGGCGGGCCATGTGCCGCTGCTTGAGAGGCCGGCGCGCATCGATCGCTCGATGGGCGACGTGCACCCGGGGGGCAATCCACACGTTCATCTCGACCCGCACAACATCGCACGGATCGCGCTGGCGTTGGGCGAGCGCCTGGCGAAGCTGGATCCGGGCGAGACGGCTTACTACAGCAGGCGCGCGAAAATCTTTCTTGATCGCTGGCGCGAAGCGACCGCGCGCTGGGAAAGAGATGCAGCGCCGCTGAAAGGCGCGTCGCTGGTCGTGTATCACAGGAACCTCACGTACCTGATCCACTGGCTCGGCATGCGTGAAGCGGGAAGCCTGGAGCCCAAGCCCGGATTGCCGCCGACCACGGCGCATCTGAGCGAGCTGCTGGCAAGTCTCAGGCAGAATCGTGCCCGGGCGATCGTGCGTTCGGCCTACAACGACCCGCGCGCCGCCGAATGGCTTGCGGAGCGCGCCGCAATCCCGTCGATCCAGGTGCCGTTCACGGTGGGCGGCAGCGACAAGGCGAAGGATCTTTTCGGGCTGTTTGACGACACGCTCGCCAGACTCCTGGCAGTAGCCCAGTGAACCCCGTACCCGACCTCAGCATCCTCTGGCCAGCGCTCGCCGCCGGATTGCTGGTCACCGCGACCCATGTGCCGCTCGGGGCGCAGGTGCTCAGCCGCGGCATCGTGTTCATCGATCTCGCCGTCGCGCAGATCGCGGGACTCGGCGTGATCTTCGCCGACTGGCTCGGATTCGAGCCGCAGGGCGCGGCGGTCCAGGCAGCCGCGCTCGCGGCCGCGCTCGGCGGCGCGTTGCTCCTCAACTGGACCGAGCAGATCTGGCCGGACGTCCAGGAAGCCGTCATCGGCGTGAGCTTCATTCTCGCCGCTACCGGAGCGTCGCTCCTGCTCGCGAGCAATCCGCATGGCGGTGAGCATCTGAAGGAACTGCTCGTGGGCCAGATTCTGTGGGTGAATACCTCCGGGCTGGCTCTTTCGGCTCTCGTTTCCGCGGCCGTGCTCTGGATGTGGTTCTGCTTTGCCGCGCGTATCGGCCGGACCGGGTTCTACGTGCTTTTCGCCTGTGCGGTCACCGTGTCGCTGCAACTGGTCGGACTGTATCTCGTGTTCACTTCGCTCATCGTACCTGCGCTGGCCACGCGCCGCATCGCTCGCGGCCGCCTCGCCGCCGGGTACGCCTTGGGCGCGCTCGGCTACGCAAGCGGTCTCGCGCTGTCCTTGATCTCGGACCTGCCGCCGGGACCGCTCATCGTCTGGACCATGACCGGCCTCGGCATCGCGCTCATCGTGTACGGGCGCGTGCGCTCGAACGCTCGCGAGGCGCCGCCGGTCTAAAATGCGTCTTTGCCGGAGATGCGGATCATGGAGCAGTGGCACGGCACGACCATCCTGTCGGTGCGGCGCGGGGCGAGCGTCGCCCTGGGCGGTGACGGCCAGGTGACGCTCGGCAACGTCGTCATCAAGGGCGGTGCGAAGAAGGTGCGGCGCCTGTACCAGGACCGCATCCTCGCCGGCTTTGCCGGAGGCACGGCCGACGCGTTCACGCTGTTCGAGCGTTTCGAGGCGAAGCTCGACAAGCACCAGGGCAACCTGATGCGCTCGGCGGTGGAACTCGCCAAGGACTGGCGCACCGACCGCATCCTGCGGCGCCTGGAGGCGATGCTCGCGGTGGCCGATCGCGAGCACTCGCTCGTGATCACGGGGCTGGGCGACGTGCTCGAGCCGGAGGAGGGCATCGTCGCCATCGGCTCGGGCGGGCCGTACGCGCAGGCCGCGGCGCGCGCGCTGCTGCAGGCGACCGAACTGCCGGCGCGGGCGATCGTGGAGCGCGCGCTGGCGATTGCGGCCGATATCTGCATCTACACCAACCACCAGCGCACGATCGAAGTGCTGGAGTGATGCCGTGAGCGCCATGACACCCGCCGAAATCGTGCACGAACTGGACAAGCACATCGTCGGCCAGGACCGCGCCAAGCGCGCCGTGGCGATTGCGCTCAGGAACCGCTGGCGGCGGCAGCAGGTGGCCGAGCCGCTGCGCCAGGAGATCACGCCGAAGAACATCCTCATGATCGGGCCCACGGGCGTCGGCAAGACCGAAATTGCGCGGCGGCTGGCGCGGCTCGCGGATGCGCCGTTCATCAAGGTCGAGGCCACCAAGTTCACCGAAGTCGGCTACGTCGGGCGCGACGTCGACACGATCGTGCGCGACCTGGTCGAGATCGCGGTCAAGGGCGCGCGCGAGCAGGCGATGCGCCGCGTGCGCACGCGCGCGGAGGATGCCGCCGAAGAGCGCATCCTCGACACGCTGGTGCCGCCGGCGCGCAGCGTGGGTTTCCAGGAGGCCCCGGCAGAGGAGAGCGTGGCGCGGCAGAGGTTCCGCAAGAAGCTGCGCGAGGGCGAGCTCGACGAACGCGAGATCGAGGTCGAGGTCGCGGCGGCCGCGGCGCAGATGGAGATCCTCGCGCCGCCGGGGATGGAGGAGCTGACCACGCAGATCCAGGGCATGTTCCAGAACCTGGGCGGCGGGCGGCGCCGCACGCGCAAGCTCCGCGTCCGCGAGGCGATGCAGCTGCTCACCGAGGAGGAGGCGGCCAAGCTCGTGTCCGACGAGGACCTCAAGGGACGTGCGCTCGCCAACGTGGAGCAGAACGGCATCGTGTTTCTGGACGAGATCGACAAGATCACGAGCCGCAGCGAAGTCGCCGGCGCGGACGTCTCGCGCCAGGGCGTGCAGCGCGACCTGCTGCCGCTCGTCGAAGGCACCACCGTGACCACCAAGTACGGCATGGTGAAGACCGACCATGTCCTGTTCATCGCCTCGGGTGCCTTCCATCTCGCGAAGCCCTCCGACCTGATCCCGGAATTGCAGGGCCGATTTCCGATCCGGGTGGAACTCGATGCGCTCGGCGTCGAGGACTTCGTGCGCATCCTGACCACTACCGATGCGAACCTGATTCAACAATACCAGGCGTTGCTTGCCACCGAAGGTGCGACGCTCGAGTTTGCGCCCGAAGCGATCCGGCGCCTTGCCGAGATTGCGCACGCAGTGAATGAAAAGACCGAGAACATCGGCGCGCGGCGCCTGTACACCGTGCTGGAGAAACTGCTCGAGGAGATTTCCTTCGAAGCCGGCCGGCGCGGTGCGCAAAGCGTTGCCATCGATGCCGGATACGTCAATGCGCGGCTCGCCGAGCTGGCGCAGAACGAGGATCTAGCCCGCTACGTGCTCTGATTGCGCCAGCGCCTGCTCGAGGCAGGCGCGGCAAAGGCAGCCCCGGCCCGCTACCGGTGCGAGGGGCGGCAGCTCGGAGCACCAGCAGCGGCCGAGACCGGCCTGCATGCCGCACACGAACGCCTCGCCGCAGCGATCGCAGCGCGCGTCGTCGCGTGACTCAACGCTCCGCGGTCTCGCCATGTTCGCCCAGGCGGACCACCGCGCGGCGCAGGAAGTCGATCTGCCGCCCGATGTTGCGACAACCCTTGCAGAGCGCGAAATGCGCGCGCAGCGCGAAGCGCTCGCCGAAGTCAAGCGCACGGTCCTGGCGCTGCGACACCAGGCGCGTCACTTCCCTGCACGAGAGCATCATGTTCGAAACCAGTTCGTATCCAGGCATTGGCGCAACGCCATCCGGGCGCGGTACAGGAGCACCCAGCAATGCGTCGCCGTAATGCCGAGTTCCTTACAGATCTCGCCCGTTTCGAGCCCCAGGTGCTCGCGCATCATGAACGCTTGCGCGGTCTTCGCGGGCAAGCCCGCCAGACAGGCCTCGAGCGCGGCAAGGAACTGCTTTTGATGAAGCGCGCCGTCGGGATCGTCCCAGGCCGTGGGCGGCTCCTGCCAATGCCCGCGCCGATCGAATGGGGCGTCGAGGTCACCCGTCTCCAGCTCGTCGGCTGGCGCGAGCGGTTGCTCACGGCTTGCTCTGCGGATGGCATCGACAATCTTGTGCTTCAGGATTCCGGTCAGCCAAGTGCGCAGGTTCGAGCGGCCGGAAAACCCGGCCCCGTCGGCGAGCGCCGCGAGCAGGGTTTCCTGAACGGCGTCCTCGGCTGCATCCCGGTCGCGCAGCTGCAGCGTCGCGTAGCGCAGCAGGTAGGCCCGCTGGCTTTCGACTTGGGAGCGGTACTCGGCGGACATGGGGAACGGCGGCACTTGAAACGGCTCTGGTTGACCCCATTTTAGGCGTACCCGATTCGAAAGGAGACACCCATGGCCAGCATTACCCGATACGACCCATTCAACGATCTGGTGGACGACCTGTTCAAGGGCTTCTTCGTGCGCCCGGTGGCGTTCGAGGGACGCGGTCCGCTCGCGGGCGAGCTGCCACGCATGAAAGTGGAGGTCGCGGAGAAAAACGGCGCCTATGTCCTGACGGCGGAACTGCCCGGCGTGCGCAGGGAAGACATCGATGTCACGATTGACGCCACGCAGGTGACGCTCAGCGCAGAGTTGAAGCGCGAGCACGAAATTTCCGAGGAGGAGCGCATCCTGCACACCGAGCGCAGTTATGGCAAGGTGAGCCGCAGCTTCACGCTGCCGCAGGAACTCGACGAAACCAGGGCCGAGGCGAAATTCCGCGACGGTGTGCTCGAGCTGAAACTGCCCAAGAAGGCGGCGGCGGCGCGCAAGCAGATCACGATCCAGTAACCCCGGTCGCGGTCCCGCGCAGGGCCGGCACGCAAGCGCCGGCCCTTTTTCTTTATTAGAATCGCAGCGCCATGAGCCAGAGCCCGAACGCCGCCGACAGCGCCGCTGACCAGGCGCGCATCCTCGCCGAGGCGCTGCCTTACATCAAGCGCTTCCACGGCAAGACGATCGTCATCAAGTTCGGCGGCAACGCCATGGCTGACGACGCACTCAAGGCGGGATTCGCGCGCGACGTGGTGCTGCTAAAGCTGGTCGGCATGAACCCGGTGGTGGTGCATGGGGGCGGGCCGCAGATCGAGCAGTTGCTCGCGCGCCTGGGCATGAAGGGTGAGTTCGTGCAGGGCATGCGCGTCACCGACGCCGATACCATGGACGTGGTCGAGATGGTGCTTGGCGGGCAGGTCAACAAGGAAGTGGTGGAGCTGATCAACCAGGCCGGCGGCAAGGCGGTCGGTCTCACCGGGCAGGACGGCGCCCTGATCCGGGCGCGCAAGATGCTGGTGCCGAGCGAGGGCAAAAAAAACGAGCGGCTCGACATCGGTCAGGTCGGCGAGATCGAATCGATCGACCCGAGCGTCATTTCGGCGCTGGAGCACAGCGGCTTCATCCCGGTGGTGGCGCCGATCGCCACCGGTGCCGACGGCACCACCTACAACATCAACGCCGACCTGGTGGCCGGCAAGCTCGCGGAAGTGCTGCGCGCGGAAAAGCTCGTCGTGCTCACCAATACGCCGGGGGTGCTCGACAAGGATGGCAAGCTCCTGTCGGGCCTGACACCGCGCAAGATCGATGATCTGGTTGCCCGGGGCGTGGTCTCCGGCGGCATGCTGCCCAAGATCGCCTCGGTGCTCGACGCGGCGCGCGCCGGCGTGCGCGCTTGCCACATCATCGACGGCAGGGTGCCGCACGCGTTGCTGCTCGAAGTGCTCACCGACGCCGGTATCGGCACGCTGATTCGTTCGAAGTAATGCGGATCGCCCGCCTCCCGCCTTCGCGGCGGGTGTGGATTTTCGACCTCGACAACACGCTGCACGACGCGCGGCCGCACATCTTTCCGTCGATGCACGCTCAAATGAACGAGTACCTCAAGCGCACCTTCAGCGTCGACGACGCGGGGGCGAACGAAATGCGGCGCGGCTTCTGGCTGCGCTACGGCACCACGCTCAGGGGCCTGATGCGTCATTACGGCACCGATCCGAGGAAGTTCCTGCTCGAGACACACCGTTTCCCTGAGCTGGCCGACATGCTGGTGCACGAAAACGCGGTGCGCCACGCGCTCGCGCTGCTCGGCGGCCGGAAGCTGATCTTCTCCAATGCGCCGCGCCACTATGTCGAGGCGGTAGTGCGCGCCCTCGGCCTCGGACGCTATTTCGAGGCGGTTTACACCATCGAGAGCACGCGCTACCGGCCCAAACCCGCGTTCCGGGGCTTCCAGGTACTGCTGCGCAACCATGACCTCGACCCGCACCGCTGTGCGCTGGTCGATGATTCGCTGGAGAACCTGCGCACCGCCAGGCGCCTCGGCATGTCGACCGTCTGGGTTGCCCCCGGCGTCGTGCGGCGGGCGGCGTACGTCGATCTGCGCGTGGCTTCGGTCACCGAACTGCCGCGCCTCGTGTTCCGCTACGCGCACTAGTAGAATTCCCCGATGCCTCGGGTAAAGGGGGAGAGGAAACTCGAGATCCTGAAGGCGCTCGCGCAGATGCTCGAGCAGCCGAAGTGGGAGAAGATCACCACGGCGGCGCTCGCCGCCCGG
>MERE01000187.1:0-2451 GCA_001771975.1 Betaproteobacteria bacterium RIFCSPLOWO2_02_FULL_68_150
GGAAAGACGACATCAGGGTACTCATCCTGTGCCATGACCGGCGCAATCAGGTGACCTACGAGGGTCACGACGTCGAACGGCAGTTGGTGACGGATCTGAACAAGGAAGCGCAGGACTTGTTGAGCCGAATCTCGAAGCTGGGGCTGGTGCAAGACGCATCCGGGTAGTGCCTGATTGAAACGCGCCCGCGCTTCAGTCGGTAAGCGGGGCCCGATGAATGCCCGGAGTGACACATGTATTGTGCCAAGTTCCGGCGTGCGAAAGCCCCAGTGTGACGTGACGCCTCGGCAGCACCGGCCGCGGGTAGTAGAATTTCGCCGAACAGCCGAAATGGGCCATGAACCTATTCGATCTATACGAAGTCAGTCGCAAGCCCCGCAGGGCGCGAAGCCTGTACGACCGCGCACGGAAGTACATTGGCGCGGTGAGAGGACCGCTCAAGCCGAAGAACACCGCGGCGCAGGCGAAGGCTCTGGTTCGTGGAATCGCTGCCGCGAAGCATTCTCGCTGACACGGGTCCGCTGTTCGCCCTGATCCACGCGGGCGATGCGGATCACGCGCGGGCTGTAGAGTTTGCGCGCTGCTTTACCGGGCGCTTGATCACGACGTGGCCGGTCCTTACCGAAGTCGCATACCTGCTCGTGAAATCCAATCGCCGCGGGATCGGCGTCTTGCTCAGCATGGTCCTGGACGGTCATTTGTCGGTCGCAGATCTCGATTCCGACGACGTGGAGTACATGCGGAAACTGACTGCCAAGTACGAATCCATGGACCTTGCCGATGCGTCCCTAGTCGCGATTGGCGAGCGCCTTGGGATCCTCGACGTGATTGCGCTTGATCGGCGCGACTTTTCGCGCTATCGGACGCGCAGCCGGCGCGCCTTCACGAACCACTTTCCCGAGCGGCCTTAGCTGCGAAGGCAACCTCAGCGCCGCAGCGCGCGCTGCAGCTTCCACGTCGCCACCGGCCCGAGCAGCCCGCCCACGCCGAGCGTCGCCCAGGCAATGCCCCAGGCAAACGGATCCGCCGAGGTCCTGCCCCCGCCGGCGAGATCGAGTGCCCAGCCGAACGCCACCGGGCTGATCACGCCGGCGCCGAAGCCGATCACCGAGCGCACGGCGTAGGCGACGCCGAGATAGTGCGCCGGCACGCTCTCGGCAAGCACCGTGGAGTGAGTCGCCGAATCGGCGATGCCGGCGAAGTTGTACAGGCAGGCGAGCGCCACCAGCAGCGCCACCGGCAGCGCGATCAGCCAGCCGATCGAAAAAGAAAGCACCAGGCTCAGGCAGGACCAAAGCAGGATCGATTGCGTGCGGCCCCAGCGGTCTGCCATCGTGCCGCCGGCGATCGAACCCGCGATGTTCGCTACATAGGTGAGCGCAGAGAGCGAAAGCGCGAGTGCCGCCGCCTCGCCCGCGGCAGCGCCCGAAGCCATCACTGCGGCGGTCAGAAACGCCGGCAGCCAGGCCCACAGGCCGAGCAGCTCCCAGTTGTGAAAGGTGTAGCCCCAGACCGAAAGCATGCCGTTGCGATTGCGCAGCACCGCGGGAACCGCCGCCAGCATCGGCTCGCCTGCGGGTCGCGGATGTACCCGGTTCGCCGTGCCCTGCATCGCCGCGAGGCCCAGGATCCACGCCACCAACGGCATCAGCGCCACCGCGGCGAGCGCGCCGCGCCAATCGGTGAACTTCAGCGCCAGCCCGGCCACGCCGAGGCAAACCGCGTAACCGGCGCTGGAGGCCGCGATCAGATACCCCATCGCGCGTGCGCGCCGCTCGCGTTCGACATGATCGTTGATCAGCGCGAGAACCGGCGTGTATGAGCCCCCCTGGCACAACCCGGTGAGCGCGTGCAGCCAGAACGCGGACCACAAACCGTCGGCGAAGAAGACGAAGACGAACGGGCTCGCCCAGGCGAAGACGCCGGTCGCAAGCCATGCGCGCCTGGCGCCGAAGTGGTCGGTGATGAAACCGACGATTAGGAGCGAAGTCAGGTAGCCGAGATGGAACCCCGACTGGATCAGCCCCGCCTCGCGCCCCGAAAGGCCCCAGGCGAGTTGCGTCAGCGGCAGCACCGCGGAGTACGCGACGAACCAGCTTGCCGCAAGTGCGCGGCTGGTGCAGATCGCCGCGAGCCAGGCGCCCGACCCGGGCGTCCAGCTCACGCGCTCATCCGCGCGTCACTCAGGCGTACCGGTATGCGCCGCGGGCCGAACGGCTTGCCGAACTTCTGGTAGCGGCCCGCGAGCTGCGCGCCGCAGAAGGTGCAAGCGCCGGCGTCGTTCAGGTGATAGCCGCGGATGTCGTACCAGTCGCGCTCGATCACGGCCTTGCCGCATCCCGGACAGTAGGTCGAGCCGCCCTTCACATCATGCACGTTGCCGGTATAGACATAGCGCAGACCCGCGCGCTGCGCGATGCTGCGTGCTCGCGTGAGCGTGGCGGCCGGCGT
>MERE01000187.1:2463-20959 GCA_001771975.1 Betaproteobacteria bacterium RIFCSPLOWO2_02_FULL_68_150
CCGGAATCAGCAACGTGGTGATTTCGGTCCATACCGCGGTTTCCTTCACCAGGTACTCGAGCGTCTCGAGCACCGGCTGCAAGCGCCCGCCGCAGAGCCTGAAATAGAAATCGTCGGTGAAGCCCTTCAGGTCGACGTTGGCCGCGTCCACCTTGGCGTAGAATTCGCGCCGCGCCTGGGCATGCATGTAGCCCGCGGTGACGGCGACGTTCCTGATCCCCCTGGCGCGGCAGGCGTCGGCGACGTCCATTGCGTATTCGGCGAAGATCACCGGGTCGTTGTAGGTGTAGGCAACCGACTTGCAGCCCAGCTTCAGAGCGGCTGCGGCAATCGTCTCGGGGGAGGCCTCGTCCATCAGGCGGTCCATCTCGCGCGACTTGGAGATGTCCCAGTTCTGGCAGAACTTGCAGGCAAGGTTGCAGCCGGCGGTGCCGAACGACAGCACGCTCGAACCGGGATAGAACTGGTTGAGCGGCTTTTTCTCGATCGGGTCGACGCAAAAGCCCGACGACCGTCCGTAGGTCGTGAGCCGCATGCGGCCGCCTTCCATCTTGCGCACGAAGCACAGGCCGCGCTGCCCTTCGTGCAGGCGGCAATCGCGCGGACAGAGGTCGCACTGGATGCGCCCGTCGGGCAGCGCGTGCCACCATCGCCCCGGGTAGTCGGATTCGGGGATCATTGCAGCGCCTCCTGCTTCCATTTGTGGACCCGGTAGCGCCACAGCCGGCAGCGCGCCAGACGCGTATCGCCCGGCAGACCCGCCTTGTGCACGAGCGCCTCGAGGAACTGGCGCGGCTCGGGCAGACCCTCCCACACCTGCGGCAGGAAGGTGGCGCGCCGTCCATCGCACTCCAGGATCAGTCCATCCTCGCCGCGCCGGATCTGCGACAGCAGGTCGGCCTCGTCCGCAAAGCGCACCGGCTTGGGTGCGGACAGCAGCGACACCTCGACCCTGCAGCGCGGCCACTCGTCCCTGGTCAGCGCCGGGAAACGCGGATCGTGGAATGCGGCGCGGGGCGCGTTGTCCGCCACGTCCTCGCCGAGCGAGCGCACCGCGGACAGACTGCCGATGCAGCCGCGCAGCCTGCCCTCGAGCACGAGCGTGACGAAGCTCGCGCCGGACTGTTTCAGCCAGGGCTGGGCATCGGCAACGGCTGCCTCGGCCTGCAAGCCGAGACGCTGCGCGATCGCTGCACGCGCGACCGCGATCAGCGTACGCCCGGCCGCCTCCAGCGACACCGAGCCGGCTTCGTAGAGCGCAAACGACGAGTATCCGACCACGCGGGCCTTGGCCCCCGCGGTGTCGCCGGAATTGCACGCCGCAAGCAATCGGATCTGCAGCGACCGCTGCCGCGCGGCATGCAGCAGGCCATTGAGCGGCGTCGCACCGCAGGCCTCGCCATGATCGAGATCGGTCGCGAAGCGCGCGATGCGCGCCACGGTCGCACCGTCGATGCTCTTCGCCTCGTCATAAGAGTGGTAGTGCGACAGGTCGGACGAGAGCACGAAAAGAGTCTCGCGGCCGCCCCAGAGCCGCCCGATGACCGCTGCAACCTCGTCGGGACGCGCGTCGCCCACCGCGAAGGGCACCAGCGAAAAGCCGCCGAGCACACGCTGCAGGAACGGCAGCTGCACTTCGAGCGAATGCTCCTGCGCGTGGGCCGCCGCGCTCGTGACCACCTGCGGCAGGCCGTCGAGCAGCCGCAGCGCCTGCGCGTCGATCGGTACACGGCCAAGCGGTGTGTCGAAAGCATCGCTCCCCGGCAGCGCCAGTCCACGCACCGGGACGCGGTGAACGGGGCCCAGCATGACGACGCGCTGGATGATCCCGCGCCCGGGGGCGGCGGCGTCGTAGGCCGCGGCGGCCACCGGCCCGGAGTACACGTAGCCGGCATGCGGAACGATCAGGGCCTTGGGAAAATCGAGCTGCGGCCCGGCCTGCTCGACGCCATCGAGCAAGTCGGCCACCTCGGTGGCGAGCTGCCGCGGATCGCGCGGGTAGAACATGCCCGCCACGGCAGCGGGACGGACGGTTGGCATATTTGGGGTCAGAGTAACTTTTCTCAGGATGGACGCTTTGAGGGCCGATTTCAAGAGAGCAAAGCACCTCGGACCCCAGCCATCACGAATCTGGCGACCGAGGCTCCGTTGCGAGCAATTCAAGCACCCCCTGCAGGGCACGCGCCACCGCCTGCCGGCGCACGTTTTCCCGGTCGCCGGAGAAGCGCCTGCTTTCGGTTCTCGCTCCGCCGTGCGTCGCCCACGCGAAGCACACCAGCCCGACGGGCTTGGCCGGCGTGCCGCCGGTCGGACCGGCGACGCCGGTAACCGCGACCGCAATCGTGCCGCGGCCGTGGCGCAGCGCGCCGAGCGCCATCGCGCGCGCCGTTGCTTCGCTCACCGCGCCGTGGCGCTCCAGGGTTTCACGTGCCACGCCGAGCATCTCCTGTTTCGCGGCGTTGGAATAGGTCACGAAGCCGCGCTCGAACCAGGCAGAGGACCCGGACACCGAAGTCACCGCCTGCGCCACCCAACCGCCGGTGCACGATTCGGCTGTGACGAGCAAAGCCCCGGCCGTCGTGAGTTCGCGCCCGACGCGTTGCGCCAGTTCCAGCATCACGCCGCGATCCGTTTTACGATCGCCAGCGTGAGCAGCGTGTAGCCCGCCGCAAGAACGTCGTCCAGCATGACCCCCAAGCCTCCCTTCACGCGCCGTTCGAACCCGCGGATCGGCGGCGGCTTCACCACGTCGAAGGCGCGAAACAGAAAGAACGCCGCCAGCTGCCAGCCGGCCTCGTTCGGCACCACCGCCAGCACGCCGAGAAACGCGACCACCTCGTCCCAGCACATGGCGCCGTGATCCGGAACCCCGAGATGCCTGCCGGTGAGCTCGCAGGCCCATACGCCTACACCGAACAGCAGCACGATGACGGCGAAGGCCTCGAGCGGCGAGTATCCCGGACCGAGCAGCCACCAGAGCGGAAAAGCCACCAGCGTGCCGACCGTGCCGGGCGCAAGGGGCGAAGCGCCGGCGCCGAAACCGAGCGCGATGAAATGCGCCGGGTGCGCGTAGGCAAAGCCAAGCCCGGGATGGCGCGCGATCATCGGGCGAAGTGGTCAAAACCGTGTTCGGCGATCATCGGCCGGCCGGCCGCGTCATGCAAAGCGAGCGTGGCGTCGCCGCGCACGATACTGCCGACGCGCGCCAGCGCGAGGCCGAGGTCCGGCGCCAGGGTCTCGAGCGCGCCACGCGCCTCCTGCGGCGCGGTAAACACGAGCTCGTAGTCGTCGCCGCCGCCGAGCACGCAACGCCGCTCGAGAATCGGGTCGCGCAGCTGTGCCCAGACCGCCGCGCGCGGCAGCCGGTCGTAGTCGACCCGCGCGCCGCAGCGCGAGCGCTCGAGGATGTGGCCGAGATCCTGCGCGAAGCCGTCGGACACGTCGATCGCCGCGCTCGCCACGCCGCGCAGCTTTTCACCGAGCGCGACGCGCGGCTCGGGCTGGTCCAGGCGCTGCGCCGCGGCGGCGATTCCGGGATGCGCCAGCGCGAGCGCCGCGCTGCCCAGCTCGCCCGACACCCAGATGTCGTCGCCGGGGTGTGCACCCGAACGCAGCAAAGCGCCCCCCGAGGGCACCTCGCCGAGGATCGTGATGCAGATCGCGAGCGGGCCGCAGCTGGTGTCGCCGCCGATCAGCTCGGTGCCATAGCGCCCGGCGAGGGCAAACAGGCCGTCGGCGAACGCCGCCAGCCAGGCCTCGTCGGCCGCGGGCAGGGCGATCGCGAGCGTCGCCCAGCGCGGCGTCGCGCCCATCGCGGCCATGTCCGAGAGGTTGACCGCGAGCGACTTGTGCCCCAGCTTGCGCGGATCGGCACCGGCGCGAAAGTGGCGCCCCTCGAGCAACAGGTCGGTCGACACGGCGAGTTGCGCGCCCGCACGCGGGCACACCAGCGCCGCGTCATCGCCCACGCCGAGCGCTGCGCTCGGCGCGGGGCGATCGAAATACCTGGCGATGAGTTCGAATTCGGAGAGCACGGCGACGCCGGAATCGAGCAACGCCCGGCTCCGCACCCCGCTAGGCCGACCTGCGGCCGCGCGCGAATTCCTCGCGCCGCAGCTCGCCGGCGAGCTTCTCCAGCACGCCGTTGACGTACTTGTAGCCGTCAGTGCCGCCGAACGACTTGCCGAGCTCGATCGCCTCGTTGAGCACGACGCGAAACGGCGTCTCGGGCCGCTCGGCCAGCTCGTAGGCACCGATGCACAGGATCGCGCGCTCGACCGGCGAGAGTGCGCTGAACTTGCGATCGATGAACGGCGTGATGCGCCCCTCGAGCTCGGCGGCGCTGCGCGTCACGCCGCGCAGCAGCGCGCCGGCCAGCTCCTGATCGCAGCGCTCCCAGCCATCGAGCGCGCGTGCCTCGGCGAGCGCATCGCCGCCCGCGAGCTGCCAGGCGTAGAGCGCCTGCAGCGCGATTTCGCGCGCCCGGCGGCGCGGCGTCTTCAGCGCCATGCTTGCGCCAGCGCGCGCTTCAGGCGCGCCATTTCGAGAGCTACCCGCACCGCCTCCGCGCCCTTGTCGCAGCGCGCGAGCGCCTGGGCCTCGTCTTCGGTGGTGAGTATGCCGTTCGCCACCGGAACCCCGCATTCGAGCGCCACGTCCATCACGCCGCGCGCCGATTCGTTCGCCACCACCTCGAAGTGATAGGTCTCGCCCCGGATCACGGCGCCGATCGCCACCAGCGCATCGAAGCGGCCGGATTGCGCCAGCCATTGCAGCGCGAGCGGGATCTCGAGCGCGCCGGGGACCGCAACGTACTGCGCCTGCGCGCCCGCGCGCGCGAGCTCGCCGCGCGCCGCTTCGAGCAGCGCCGTGCAGATCGCCTCGTTGAAGCGCGCATGCACGACGCCGACGCGCAGGCCGCTCATCGCGTCGCCCGTTCGAGGTAGCCCGAAACTTCGAGGCCGAAGCCGGCCATGCTCGGCATCTTGCGCGGCGCCGCCATCAGGCGCATGCGCCCGACGCCGAGATCGCGCAGGATCTGCGCGCCGATGCCGTAGGTGCGCAGATCGTAGCTGCGTCCCGCGTGCTTCTGCGCCTCGCGCGCGGGATCGAGCAGGTGTGCTTCGAGCGCTTCGTCCGTCTGCGCGCAGTTCAGCAGCACGATGGCGCCGCAGCCTTGCGCGTCGATCGCGGCGAGCGATTCCGGAATGCTCCACGAGTGCGTCCCCGGGCCGGCATCGAGCAGATCCAGGATCGAGAGCGGCTCGTGCACCCGCACCAGCGTCTCGCGCGCCGCGGCGAGTTCGCCGCGCACCAGCGCGAGGTGCATGCCGCCCGCGGGCAGGTCGCGGTAGGCGATCATGCGGAAGGCTCCGGCAGCCGTCGCCAGTTCCCGCTCGGCGACGCGGCGCACCAGCGACTCGGTGGCGTTGCGGTAGTGGATCAGGTCGGCGATGGTGCCGATCTTCAGGCCGTGCTGTGCGGCAAACTGCAGCAGATCCGGCAGCCGCGCCATGCTGCCGTCGTCTTTCATGATCTCGCACAGCACCGCCGCGGGCGCGAGACCCGCCAGTCGCGCCAGATCGCAGCACGCCTCGGTGTGCCCCGCACGCACCAGCACGCCGCCGGGCTGGGCGATGAGCGGAAACACGTGGCCGGGCTGCACGATATCGACCGGCTTGGCATCGCGCGCCGCGGCGACCTTGATGGTGAGCGCGCGATCGTGCGCCGAGATGCCGGTGGCGATGCCTTCGGCCGCCTCGATCGAGACGGTGAAATTGGTGCCGTGGCGCGAGCGGTTCTGGCTCACCATCGGCCGCAGGCCGAGGCGCGCCGCGTGCTCCTCCGTCACCGGCATGCAGATCAGCCCGCGCCCGTGCGTGGCGAGGAAATTGACCTTCTCCGGGGTGACGAAGTCGGCGGCGAACACGAGGTCGCCCTCGTTCTCGCGGTCCTCGTCGTCGACCAGCACGACGATGCGGCCGGCGCGCACTTCCTCGATGATCTGGGCGATCGGGCTGATCGCGCTGGGGTCTGTGCGCATCGGCAAATTATAGGCGACGCCGCGCGGCCCCCGGCCGGAATTCGGCCGCAGCGGTCCGGGCGCGGCGCCGGCAGCGGGCGCCGCGCTACCCGCCGCTGCCCTGGCCCTCGCCCTCGCCGCCGCCCATGCGCTCGCGGATGCGCGCGGACTTGCCCGAGCGCTGGCGCAGGTAGTACAGCTTGGCGCGGCGCACGTCGCCCTTGCGCTTCACGTCGATCGAGGCAATCAGCGGCGAATGGGTCTGGAAGGTGCGCTCGACCCCTTCGCCCGAGGAGATCTTGCGCACGATGAACGACGAGCGCAGCCCGCGGTTGCGTTTGGCGATCACCACCCCTTCGAACGCCTGCTCGCGCTTCTTGTCGCCTTCCACCACGTTGACGCGCACCACGACCGTGTCGCCGGGCGAAAACTCCGGAATGCTGCGCGCCAGCCGGGTGATCTCTTCGTGCTCGATTTTCTGGATCAGATTCATGGGTGCTCTCCGCATTCGCGCCGGAATTCTTCCAGCAGCTTCAGTTCCTCGTCATCCAGCTTGCGCGCCGCGAGCAGATCCGGCCGCTTGAGCCAGGTCCTGCCGAGCGACTGCTTCAGCCGCCAGCGCCGGATGTTCTCGTGGTGCCCCGACAGCAGCACTGGCGGCACCGCCTCGCCCGCAACCACCTCCGGCCGCGTGTAGTGCGGGCAATCCAACAACCCGGCGACGAACGATTCCACCGCCGCCGACTGGCCGTCGCCCAGCGCCCCCGGCAGTTGCCGCACCACCGCGTCGATCAACGCCATCGCCGCCAATTCGCCGCCCGAAAGCACGAAATCGCCGACCGACAGCTCCACGTCCACGCGGCGCCGCACCAGCCGCTCGTCAATCCCTTCATAGCGGCCGCACAGCAGGGTCAGCGCCGCCCGGCTGCACAGCTCGATCACCTTCACGTGATCGAGCTTCCCGCCCTGCGGCGACAGGTAGATCACCGGTCCGCCGCCTGCCGCCTGCGCCGCATCGAGCGCCTTGTCGAGCGGCCCTGCCAGCATCACCATCCCGGGGCCGCCGCCATACGGTCGGTCATCGACGCTGCGGTAATTGTCGGTCGTGAAATCACGCGGATTCCACGTCGCCAGCTGCCACAGCCCGCGTTGCAGCGCCCGACCGGTGATACCGCTCGCCGCTACCGCGGCGAACATCTCTGGAAACAGCGTCACCACGTCGAAGCGAATCACCGGCCGGTCTCCGGCGGACGCTACCAGTCTGCTCCCCAGTCGACCTCGATGCGCCGCCCTTCGAGATCGACGTGCCTCACGACCGCGGGCACGAACGGCAACATCCGTTCGCGCTTGTCGCCGCTCAGTTCCATGACGTCGTGTGCGCCGTTTGAAAACAGGCCTTGCACCACGCCGAGCAACAAACCCTGAGCGTTCACCACTTCCAGGCCGACCAGGTCGTCCCAGTAATACATTCCGTGCGCCGGTGCGGGCAGCGCGGAGCGCGGCACCGACACCGGCTTGCCCTTCAGTGCCTTCGCCTGCTCGCGGGACTCGATCCCTTCGAGTTTCGCCAGCAGCCTGCCGGAGTGCATCCGGCAACGTTCCACGCTGCGCGCGGCGCCATCGACCCACCAAGTCCGGCTCGCGCTCAAGACCCCGCATTCGCCCCTCACCGCGAGCCAGCCGCACACGCCGTAGCTGCCGGCGACACGACCCAGTTCGATCAGCGGCCGCCGTGCGGCGCCTGCCTCGAACGCCGCCTCAGGCCGCTTTCCGGGACTTGCCAAACTGCTTCACCAGGCGCGTCACCGTAGGCGAAAGCTTGGCGCCCCTGCCCGACCAGTGGGTCACGCGCTCCATGTCGACGCGCAGCGACTCGCGCCCTGCGGGCGCCTTGGGATCGTAGAAGCCCACGCGTTCGAGGAACTTGCCTTGCGCGGCACGCCGCGAGTCGGCCACCACCAGGCTGTAGAACGGCCGCTTCTTCGCGCCGCCGCGCGCCAGTCGAATCACCACCATCGGATACTCCGGTTGCTGCGAAAAAGGCGCGGATTATAAGGGATTTCCCCTCCCGCTGACAAGAATTCCGCCGCTGCGGCGGCGGCTCAGTGCTGCGGCGTGATGACCTGGATGTGCTGTCGGCTCACGTCGAGGAACGGCGCCGCCAGCATCTGGCGACCGCCGAGGGCCAGGTCCCAGACCTCGGCGTCGATCACCGCGATGAATTCACGCGCCTCGCGCATGTAATCGGTGACGCGCGCGCCGGGCAGCAATTCGATGTAGCCCTTGATACGGTAGCTGCTCGTCAGGATGGTGACCTTGGTGCGGTGGTCGTTCTGTGCCATGGCGTTCGCTTCTCCGGGTTCGGCCTGCGTGCTCAGCGCATACCGGGCAGCATGCCCTTCATGTTGCGCATCATGCGCGCCAGGTTGCCGCCCTTCATCAGCTTCATCATCTTCTGCATCTGCTCGAACTGGTTGAGCAGGCGGTTGACCTCCTGGACCGGCACCCCCGCACCGCTCGCGATGCGGCGCTTGCGAGAAGCCTTGATGAGCTCGGGACGCACGCGCTCGGCGCGCGTCATCGAGTTGATGATACCCTCGATGCGCCGAAACTGGCCGTCGTCCTGCATTTGCGCGGGATTGATCTGGCCGAGCAGCTGCGCCGGCAGCTTGTCGGCGAGCGCGGCCATGCCGCCCATCTTCTTCATCTGCTGCATCTGCTGCTTGAAGTCCTCGAGATCGAAGCCCTTGCCGCGCTTGATTTTCTCGGCGACGCGTTGCGCCTCTTCGAGGTCGACCTGCTTGTGCGCCTCCTCGACGAGCGAAACGATGTCGCCCATGCCGAGGATGCGCGACGCCATGCGCTCGGGATGAAACGCCTCCAGCGCGGCGAGCTTCTCGCCGGTGCCGGCGAACTTGATCGGCTTGCCCGTGACCTGGCGCACCGACAGCGCCGCGCCGCCGCGCGCGTCGCCGTCGAGCTTGGTCAGGATCACGCCGCTGAGGGGCAGCGCGGCGCCGAAGGCGCGCGCCACATTCACCGCGTCCTGGCCCTGCATCGCGTCGACCACGAACAGCGTTTCGGCGGGCTTGAGGATCTCCTCGAGCTGCGCGATTTCCCGCATCATCTGCTGGTCGATGGCGAGGCGCCCCGCGGTGTCGACGATCAGCACGTCGTAGTAGCGCAGGCGAGCATGCTCGTGCGCGCGGCGCGCGATGGCCGCGGGCTGCTCGCCGCGCTCGCTCGGCAGGAAATCGACGCCCGCCTGCGCGGCAACCGTCTGCAGCTGCTCGATCGCTGCCGGCCGGTAGACGTCGCAAGACACGACCAGCACCTTCTTGCGCTGCTCCTCGCGCAGCAATCGCGCGAGCTTGCCGACCGTGGTCGTCTTGCCCGATCCCTGCAGCCCCGCCATCAGAATCACGGCGGGCGGCTGCACCGCAAGATTCAACCCGACATGCGCCTCGCCCATGAGGCGCGACAGCTCCAGGTGCACCACGCCGACGAGCGCCTGCCCCGGCGTGAGACTGCCGACGACGGCTTCGCCGAGCGCCTTGCCCTTCACGGCAGCGACGAATTCCCTCACCACCGGCAGCGCGACGTCGGCCTCCAGCAGCGCGACGCGCACCTCGCGCAGCGCCTCCTGCACGTTGGCTTCGGTGAGTCGCGCTTCACCGCGGATCGTCTTCACGATCCGGCCGAGGCGCGCGGTCAGGTGATCAAGCATGGGTGATAAACTGCAAGCGTGCCGGACATTGTAATTCACCTCTTCGTGTCCGCCGCGTACGCAGCACTGGCGTGGCATTTCTGGAACACGCGCTGGCGCGCGCCGCGCGCCGAGGCACCCGGAGGTCTGGCCGGCTGGGAGCGACTCACGCTGCTCGCGACGCTCGCGCTGCAGGGCTGGCTGCTCGCGCGCGATGTGTTTCTCGCGCCGCAGCTGCGCTTCGGTTTCGCGCAGGCGCTGGCGGTGACGCTGTGGCTCGGCGTCGTCATCTACTGGATCGAGAGCCTGTTTCTGCGGCTCGACGGCTTCGAGCCGCTGATCCTGCCGCTCGCCGCGCTCGCCGCTCCGCTGCCCGCGGTCTTCCCCGGGCTGGCGAGTCCGGCGCTCGCCGCATCGGTGGAATTCAAGCTGCACCTGCTGCTCGCCATGTGCGCCTACAGCCTGTTCACCATCGCCATCCTGCACGCCATGCTGATGACGCTCCTGGAGCGGCGCCTGCACCGGGTGAGGGAATTGGGCCGCGAGCGCCGCGAGCCGCTCGAGGGGATGCTGGCGCGCCTGCCGCCGCTGCTCACTCTGGAACGGCTGCTGTTCCGGCTCATCGCTGCCGCCTTCGTGTTCCTCACGCTCACGCTCGCGACCGGCATCGTGTTCTCCGAGACGCTGTTCGGGCACGCGCTGACCTTCAACCACAAGACGCTCTTCGCGCTGCTGTCGTGGGCGACGTTCGCCGCGCTGCTGGCGGGGCGTCACCTGTACGGCTGGCGCGGCCGCACCGCGCTGCGCTGGACATTGACCGGATTCGTGATGCTGCTGTTCGCCTACGTCGGCAGCCGCTTCGTGCTCGAGGTGATTCTCGCTCGGGGTTGAGCGGCGCGTCCTGCTCCTCGCGTTTCCCTGGCAAGGTGGACCCATGGAACTCCTGATCCTGTCCTGCCTGATACTCCTGAACGGCAGCCTTGCGATGGCCGAGGTCGCCCTGCTCACCGCGCGCAGGACGCGTCTCGCGACGCAGGCGGCGAGCGGCGATCGGCTGGCCGCCGCGGCCGCGCGGCTGGGCGCCGAGCCGACGCGCTTTCTGTCGACGATTCAGATCGGCATTACCTCCATCGGCCTGCTCAACGGCATCGTCGGCGAGGCCGTGCTGGCGCCGCCGCTGTCGGCGTGGCTGCAGTCGATGGGGCTGGAGCAAAAGGCAAGCGCGATCGTCGCCACGATTCTGGTGGTGATCTCGGTGACCTATTTCTCGATCGTGGTGGGTGAATTGGTCCCCAAGCGGCTCGGCCAGCACAATGCCGAAGGCATCGCCAAGCTGGTGGTTTGGCCGATGCAGGCGCTGGCGATGGTCACCGCTCCGTTCGTGCATCTGCTTGCGGCCTCGACCGACGCCATCCTCAAGCCCCTGCTCAGGCTGCTGCGCATCCGTGAGGAGGAATCCGGCGCGCAGCCGCTGTCGCCGGAGGAACTGCGCACCATCGTCCTCGAATCATCGAACGTCCTGCCGAAGAAGCACGTCGCCATCCTGCTCAATCTGTTCGATCTCGGCGACATCACGGTGCAGGACATCATGGTGCCGCGTGCGCGCATCGAGTCGATCACGCTGTCCGACGGCCAGAGCGCAGTCGCGCGCCAGCTCGCGACCAGCTACCACATGCGGCTGCCGGCGTTTCGCGACCATGTCGGCGAGGTCGTCGGCGTGCTGCATCTGCGCAAGGTGCTCGGCCTGCTGCACGCCGGCACGCTCGATCTGGCGGCGCTCGAGGAGATGATCGTACAGCCCTACTTCGTGCCCGCGGGCACCCCGGTGCTCGCGCAGCTGCAGTATTTCCAGGAGCACCGCGAGCGCCTCGCGCTGGTGGTGGACGAGTACGGCGAACTCATGGGGCTGGTCACCCTCGAGGACATCATCGAAGAGATCATCGGCAAGTTCACCACCTCGCTGCCCTCGGCGGCGCCGTCGCTCGCGTGGGGCGAAGATGGCAGCGCGCACGCCGACGGCACGACGCCGGTGCGCGAAATCAACCGCGCGCTCGGACTGCACCTGCCGACCGATGGACCGAAGACGTTGAACGGCCTGATCCTGGAGCACCTGCAGGACATACCCGATGCCGATGTCTCCATCAAGATCGCCGGCGTGCCGCTCGAGATCGTTCACACGCGCGGCCGCGCGGTCAAAGCGGTGCGCCTTTTCAGGCCCGCCGAGGCGTCGCCGCCGGACTCCGGCGAAGCTTGATTTTCAATGCATAAAGACATTCCTTTTCATGGAATTAGAGCAACAACTTGAGGCTTTACAAAAAACCCCACGCAGGGCATCATCAAGCCATCGCGATTGACCGAGGAGCGGACTGATGGCGACAGCCACTGCGGCAGCCAAAGGACCGAAGGAGTTCACCTTCACGTGGGAGGGCAAGGACCGCGCGGGCAAAGTGCTGCGCGGCGATCTGCGCGCCACCAGCGAGACGGTGGTGAGCGCCACGCTGCGGCGGCAGGGAATCATCGTCTCCAAGGTGAGAAAGCAGAAGCTCGGCGGCGGCGGCAAGATCACCGACAAGGACATCACGCTGTTCACGCGGCAGCTGGCGACCATGATGAAGGCCGGCGTGCCGCTGCTGCAATCGTTCGACATCGTCGCCAAGGGCGCCTCGAACCCGGCGGTCGCCAAGCTGCTGCTTGCGGTCAAGACCGACGTCGAAACCGGCTCGTCGCTGGCGCAGGCGTTTCGCAAGTTCCCGCTGCACTTCGACAACCTGTTCTGCAACCTGGTGCAGGCGGGCGAGCAGGCCGGTATTCTCGAAGCGCTGCTCGACCGCCTCGCCTCCTACAAGGAAAAGATCCTCGCCATCAAGTCGAAGATCAAATCGGCGCTGTTCTACCCGATTGCCATCATCGTGGTGGCATTCGTCATCACCGCGGTGATCATGATCTTCGTCATCCCCGCGTTCAAGGAAGTGTTCAAGAACTTCGGCGCCGACCTGCCGACGCCGACACTGGTGGTGATGGGAATCTCGGAGTGGTTCGTCAGCAACTGGTACGTCATCTTCCCGGCGATCTTCGGTGCCGTGTACGGTTTTCTCGAATCCTGGAAGCGCTCGAAAGCGGTGCAGATCTTCATGGACCGGGTGATGCTGCGCATTCCGGTGTTCGGCGACCTGGTGCGCAAGTCCACCGTGGCACGCTGGACGCGCACGCTCTCGACCATGTTCGCCGCCGGCGTGCCGCTGGTGGAAGCGCTCGATTCGGTGGGCGGTGCTTCGGGCAACTACGTGTATGAAAGCGCCACCAAGCAGATCAAGCAGGAAGTCTCCACCGGCAACTCTCTCACCGTCGCGATGCAGAACACGGGCCTGTTCTCCAACATGGTGCTGCAGATGGTGTCGATCGGCGAGGAGACCGGCGCGCTCGACCAGATGCTCGGCAAGACCGCGGATTTCTTCGAAGCCGAGGTGGACGACGCCGTGGAGGCGCTTTCCTCGCTGATGGAGCCCATGATCATGGTGGTGCTCGGCACGCTCATCGGCGGTATCGTGATCGCGATGTACCTGCCGATCTTCAAGATGGGCCAGGCGGTCTAGCCGGCCGCAGCGGACCGCGCACCGGCCAGAGGCGCAATGTCGTTTCTCGGCTGGCTCGGCCAGCCCGCCGTGTTGCCCTGGGTGTCGCTCGCCATCGGCCTTTGCGTCGGCTCTTTTCTCAACGTCGTCATCCATCGCCTGCCGCGCATGCTGGAGCGCGAATGGCGCGCGCAGTGCGTAGAACTCGCCGCGGGCGCCGGGCCGGCGACTGCGCAGCGGGAAGCGCCGTACAACCTGTGGGTGCCGCGCTCCGCTTGCCCGAGCTGCGCGCATCGCATCGGCGCGCTGGAAAACGTGCCACTTTTTTCCTGGCTCTGGCTGCGCGGCAGGTGCTCGGCCTGCGGCGCCGCGATCAGCCTGCGCTATCCGGTGGTAGAGCTGGCCGGTGGCGTCGTTGCAGCTTACGCCGCATCGCGCTATGGCCTGAGCCTGGCGGCGCTTGGGGCGATTTTCTTCTGTTGCTGCCTGCTGTCGCTGGCTGCCATCGACCTGGACACGCAGCTGCTGCCCGACGACATCACCCTGCCGCTGCTTTGGGCCGGACTCGCCATCAATATCGGCGCGACGTTCGCGCCGCTCGCCTCCGCGGTGATCGGCGCGATCGCGGGTTACCTGGCGCTCTGGTCGGTGTACTGGGCGTTCAAGCTCGTCACCGGAAAGGAAGGCATGGGGTACGGCGACTTCAAGCTGCTGGCGGCGATCGGTGCCTGGCTTGGCTGGCAAATGCTGCCGCTGGTGATCCTGCTTTCCTCCGTTGTCGGTGCCACGGTGGGCGTTTCACTGATTGCGTTCGGGCGGCATGGCCGCGATAAACCGATACCCTTCGGGCCCTTCCTCGCCGCGGCCGGTGCCATTGCGCTGCTGTGGGGCAGCGAGATCGCGCGCCGCTGGTTGCCGCTGCTAGCGTGAGCCAAGGGCTGGTGGTCGGACTCACCGGCGGCATCGGCAGCGGCAAGACCGCGGCAGCGGATGAGTTTGCGCGGCACGGCGCAACCGTGGTCGACACTGACGCAATCGCCCACCAGCTGACCCGTCCCGGCGGCGCGGCCCTGAATGCCATCCGAGAGCAGTTCGGGCCCGAATTCCTCGACGCCGCCGGCGCGATGGACCGGACCAGGATGCGCGCGCTGGCATTCGCCGATGCGGCTGCCCGAAAAAAGCTCGAGGCCTTGCTGCATCCCCTGATCCGCGCCGAATCGGAGCGCCAGATCGAGGCTGCAAGCGGGAGCTACGTCATCCTGGTGGTGCCGTTGCTGGTCGAGTCACCCGGCTACCGCGAGCGCGTGTCTCGCGTGCTCGTGGTGGACTGCCCGGAAGCAGTGCAGCTCGAGCGGGTGCAGTCGCGAAGCGGACTCGCCGCAGAGGCGGTGCACGCCATCATTCGCAGCCAGGCACCCCGCGCTGCGCGCATTGCGGCGGCGGATGATGTGATTGACAATTCCGGTTCCCTTGCCGCACTGCACAAACAGGTCGCTGAATTACATCAGCGGTACCTGAAGCAGGCGCGATCCTGAGAAATCAATTTGTGTAGCGCGCGCAAATCCTTCAGAATGCGCGAGAATTTCCTGTCCAGGCCGCCGCGGCGAGCGCGTGATCACTTACGAGTATCCGCTCAACGAACGCATCCGGACGCTGCTGCGTCTTGAAGATCTGTTCGAGCGCTCGCGCCATTTCATTGCGCGCACGGATCCGCTGGACCACCATGTCGCGCTGCTGACGCTGTTCGAGATCCTCGAAGTCGCGAGCCGTGCCGATCTCAAGTCGGACCTGCTGCAGGAACTCGAGCGCCAGAAACAGGTGCTGATGTCGTATCGCAACAATCCCGACATATCCGAACACGTACTCGGCGAGGTACTGCACGATATCGAGCAGGCCTCTGCGGCGCTGTTTTCGATGACCGGCCGGATCGGGCAGTACCTGCGCGAGAACGAGTGGCTCATGTCGATCAAGCAGCGCACCGGAATCCCCGGCGGGGCTTGCGAGTTCGACTTGCCGTCCTATCACTACTGGCTGCACCGCCCGGCCGACGAGCGCATCGGCCAACTGGCGGCGTGGACCAGCCCTCTGCATCCGCTGCGCGACGGCTCGGCGATCATCCTCAAGTTGCTGCGCGAGTCGGGAAAACCGCAGCCGCTGAGCGCCCCGCTCGGCACCTTCCAGCAGATGCTCGGCGGCAAGACCGCGCAGATGATGCGGGTGCGGCTCGAGACGGGGCTGCGTTGCGTGCCGGAGATCAGCGCCAACAAGTACGTCCTGAACATCCGGTTCCTGGCGCAAAACGGCGAGGATCCGCGGCCCAAGACCGCCGATTGGGACGTCGGCTTCGAGTTGACCTTCTGCAACCTGTAACAACTGTTGCCTGTCCGCGCTGCGGCGCGCCTGCGCTGTTCTCGCCGGAGAACAAGTGGCGCCCGTTCTGCAGCGAGCGCTGCAAGCTGATCGACCTGGGCGCGTGGGCGAGCGAGTCGTACCGCGTGCCCGATATCAGTCCTTCCGAGCCGTCGCAGGCCGAACCCGATGACCAGTAGCGTCGGTCACTCGATCTCCAGCCAGCTGCCGCGGATCATGGCAAGGCCGTGCCCGCCGCAGGAACGGGCGCGCTCGAGGTCCGCGCGCGTGACCCCGCCGATGGCATAGACCGGGATACTGGCGCCGCGAGCGAGCTGCCCGAATCCTTCCCAGCCGAGCGGCCGATTCGCAGGATGGGAAGCGGTGACACGCACGGGTCCGAGCACCGCGAAGTCCAGCTCGAGCTGCATCGCGCGATCTAGCTCTTCGCGCGTGTGGCACGACGCCGCCGCCAGCGTGCCTTGCGGCCTCGCCTCGAGCGCCATGAGTTCCCCGGCGGTGAAGTGGATTCCGTCGGCTGCCGCAACCCGTGTCTTGGTGAGCACCCTCGCGCCGCGGCGATGCGCAAGTTCGATCGCCTTTCGCGTGAATTCCTCGCCGACCGAGGGAGGTTCCCTCACCTGGACGAGCTCGAGGCCCGCGGCGAGCCTTGCCTCGAGCTTGGCCAGCATCGCTTCCACGCCCAGGGTCGCGGCGCTGGTGATCGCGTACTCGAGCGGCAAGGCGAGCGCTGCGAGCACCGGGGCGTTGGCGGGCAGCATCGGCTCTGCCATAGACGCACCCGGCGTTTGCCACACGAAGGACTGGTTTTCGCGGGGGTGGGGATCGCCGGTCCAGCGCACGACGCGGAAAAATCGCAGTCGCACGGTAGCGTGCGCGTAGGCGTGCACGCGAGTGATCCACGGGTAAGCCAGCTGCACGTCGATGCCGAGTTCTTCGTGCAGCTCGCGCGCCAACGCCGCTTCGGCGCTCTCGCCCGTCTGGATCTTGCCGCCCGGGAATTCCCACCAGCCGGCGTAAACCTTGCCGGCCGGCCGCTGCGCGAGCAGGAACGCGCCGTCGGCGCGCTCGATCACGCCGGCCGCGACGTCGACGATCACTCCTTGTGCTTCAGGTGGCGCCCGGCCCAGTCACGCGCGAACTGGTAGGCCACGCGCCCGCTCCTCGAGCCGCGCTGCAGCGACCACTGCAGCGCCTCCTCGCGCGCGGCTTCGGCCTGCTTCGGCGCGCAGCCGAACGACGCCAGCCAGTGCGTCACGATCGCGAGGTACTCGTCCTGGTCGAAGGGGTAAAACGAGACCCAGAGGCCGAAGCGTTCCGAGAGCGAGATCTTTTCCTCGACGGTCTCGCCCGGATGGATCTCCTCGCCGAGATACCTGGTGTCGAGATTCTCCTGCATGTACTCCGGCATCAGGTGCCGCCGGTTCGAAGTGGCGTAGATCAGCAGATTCTCGGAGGTGGTCGAGATCGAGCCGTCGAGCGCCACCTTGAGCGCGATATAGCCGGCGTCGCCCGCCTCAAAAGTTAGATCGTCGCAGAACACCAGGAACCTCGCGGCGCGCCCGGCGACCTGGTCGACGAGCTCGGGCAGGTCGATGAGATCGTTCTTCTCGATTTCGATCAGGCGCAATCCCTGGCGAGCGTACTTGTTCAACAGTCCCTTGACGATCGACGACTTGCCGGTGCCGCGCGCCCCGGTCAACAGCACGTTGTTCGCCGGGCGCCCCTCGAGGAACTGGCGCGTGTTCTGCTCGACCTTGCGGATCTGGGCATCGATGCCGCGCAGATCGGCGAGCCGGATGCGGTGCACATGGCGCACCGGCTGCAGGTGGCCGCGCGCACGCGCGTCCTTGCGCCACCGGAACGCGATGCTCGCCTTCCAGTCGGGCGCGGGCGGCGGCGCCGGCAGCAGCTGGTCGAGCTTCAGCAGCAGCCTTTGCAGTTCCTTGCTCACGTGCGGTACGCGGCGTTGATTTTCACGTAATCGTACGACAGGTCGCAGGTCCAGACGGTGGCCGCGCAGCGGCCGCGGTTGAGCGCGGCGCGCACCGTGAATTCGGGCTTCTTCATCACCGCGATTCCCTGCGCCTCGCGATAGCGCGGGTGGCGGGCACCCGACCGGGCCACCAGGATCCGGTCCATATAGAGGTCAACCCTGGCCGTGTCGAGTCCGGCAACGCCGGCATTGCCGATCGCGGCGAGGATCCGCCCCAGATTGGGGTCGGAGGCGAAGAACGCCGTCTTCACGAGCGGCGAGTGGGCGATCGCATAGGCCACCCTGCGGCACTCCGCCTCGCTCCTGCCGCGCTCTACGCGCACCGTCACGAACTTGGTCGCGCCCTCGCCGTCGCGCACGATCGCCTGAGCCAGCGCCTGTGCGACCTCGGTAATCGCGGCACCGAGGGCCTTGATGTCTTTCTCCGATCTCGCCTCCGGCCCACGGCCGGAGGCGAGACACACAAACGCATCGTTCGTCGAAGTGTCTCCATCCACCGTGATGGCGTTGAAGGACGCATCGGCGGCGCGCTTCGTCAAGCGCTGCAGCACGGCCTTGCCGACGTTCGCGTCGGTCGCGATGAATCCCAGCATGGTCGCCATGTCCGGCCGGATCATGCCCGCGCCCTTGGCGATCCCGGTGACCACGGCTTCCCCGTGAGAGAGCATGACCGTGCGCGAGGCGGCTTTTGCCACCGTGTCGGTGGTCATGATCGCCGCGGCCGCCGACGCCCAGTTGTCGGCGCGCAGATCGGCGATCGCCCGCGGCAGCCCGGCAACGATACGCTCCACCGGCAGCGGCTCCATGATCACGCCGGTCGAAAACGGCAG
>MERE01000188.1 GCA_001771975.1 Betaproteobacteria bacterium RIFCSPLOWO2_02_FULL_68_150
TGGTGATCAATGAGAAACTGGTGTCCTCGGGACGCATCCCCTCCCCCGGCAACGTCGTCGGTTGGCTGAAGCAAGCCGCCGGCGCCACGTGACCGCGCAGCGCGCCGCGCAGAACCAGGGGATGGCGTCGCGTTCAATTGGACTGACTTACCCAACGCATCCGCAGGAAACGATGAGCCATACCCACGGTGCCCCGCGCGCCGGCGCGAGCCTCGTGCTGGCAACCGTTCTCACGCTCGGTTTCGCCGCCGTCGAAGCGGCAGTGGGCTGGTGGGCCGGCTCGCTTGCGCTGGTGGCGGACGCCGGCCACATGGTCAACGACGCCGGCGCGCTGGCGCTCGCGGCTGCCGCAGCCTGGTTCGCCAGACGTCCCGCTTCACGACTGCATTCGTACGGCTTCGGGCGCGCGGAGTTCATCGCGGCACTCCTCAACAGCCTCGCTCTGCTCGCGCTGGTCGCCTGGCTCGCGGTCTCAGCCGTGCAGCGCCTGCACAACCCGCAACCGGTAGCCGGCGAAGCCGTGTTGGTGACCGCCGCCCTCGGCCTGGCGATCAACATCCTGGTGGCGTGGCTGCTGAGCCGCGGCGAGAGAACCCTCAATACGCGCGCCGCGCTGCTGCACGTCGCCGGCGACCTGCTCGGCTCGATTGCTGCGCTGATCGCGGGCGTAGTGATCACCTTCACCGGCTGGACGCCTATCGATCCGCTGCTGTCGCTCGTTATCGGCGCGCTGATCGTGACCTCGAGCCTGCGCCTGCTGCGCGAAGCCCTGCACGGGCTCATGGAAGGCGTGCCGCCGCATTTGTCTCTCGAGGAAATCGGCCGCGCGATGGCCGCCGTGCCCGGCGTCTCGTCGGTGCACGATCTGCACATCTGGAGCGTGGCGCCGGACGAACCGATGCTCTCCGCGCACCTCACGCTCAAGGATCTGCGGCACTGGCCAGCCCTGCTTTCCGAGATGCGCGCGTTGCTGGCGGAGCGCTACGGCATCGAGCACGCGACCTTGCAGCCGGAGCCTGCCGAACAGGTGGTCCGCCTCGTTGCGCGAGGCGACGATGCCGCGTCCAAGTAGGCTTGCCGGACGGGTCCTCGCCGCGCTCGTCCTTGCGCTGCTCGCGTTTATGGCCGCCGCCCAGTCGTCGGCGCGTGTCGACGTCTACGTCTTCTGGGCAATCGGCTGCCCGCACTGCGAGCGCGAGATCGAGTTCCTGAAGCGCCTCGAGGCCGAAGAGCCGAGGCTTCGCGCTCACTACCTGGAGGTATCGCGCGACGCCGCAGGCCGCAGGGTTTTTGCCGGCGTCGCCAGGCGCCTCCAAATCGAAGAGCCGGCCGTGCCGCTCACGGTCGTGGGCGACGCGCCGATGGTCGGCTACGCGAACGACGCCACGAGCGGCGCCGAGCTACGGCGCCTGGTCGAACATTGCCTCGCGAGCGGCTGCCCGGATTCGGTAGGGCCGCTGCTGCGCGCCCCCGGCGGCATGGCCGCGCAAGACACGGCCACGACGCCCCTGCCACGCGCCCCGCAGCGGACCGTCCCGAAGGAGATTCCGATCCCGATCTTCGGTACCGTCAGCACCTCGGATATCTCGCTCCCGGTTCTCACTGTGCTGCTCGGCGCGCTGGACGGCTTCAACCCCTGCGCCATGTGGGTGCTCGTGTTCCTGATCGGGCTGCTGCTCGGCATGCAGGACCGCTTTCGCATGTGGGTGCTCGGCAGCGCATTCATCGCCGGATCGGCGCTCGTGTATTTTTTATTCATGGCAGCGTGGCTCAACTTCCTGCTGTTCATCGGCGCTGTGGTCTGGGTGCGCGCTGCGGTCGGCCTGGTGGCGCTCGGCGGCGGATTCTATTACCTGAAGGAATACTTCCAGAATGCGGCGGCGGTCTGCAAGGTGACGGCGCCGCAGGCGCGGCAGCGCGTGTTCGAACGCCTGCGCCGGCTCGCCTCCGAGAGCCGCTTCTGGCTCGCGTTGCTCGGCATCGTGGCGCTCGCCTTCGCCGTGAACCTGGTGGAACTGCTTTGCTCCGCCGGCATACCTGCCGTGTACACGCAGGTGCTGGCGCTGAGCGAGCTTCCGGCTTGGCAGTACTACGCCTACCTCGCGCTCTACATCCTGGTGTTCATGCTCGACGACCTGTTCGTGTTCGTCGTGGCGATGAAGACGCTGCGAATTGCCGGGGCGACGGCCGCGTACACACGCTTCGGGCACCTCGCCGGCGGCATCGTCCTGCTCGCCATCGGTGCCCTGCTGCTGCTGCGGCCGGAGTGGCTGATGTTCGGCTGAAAGCCGGAACCGGTCAGCCTGCGAGCAGAAATTCGCGCACCAGCGCGATCTGGTCGTCGTGCAGCAGCGTCGGCGCATGGCCGACGCCCGCGATTTCGGCGACGCTCGCCCGCGGGCCCCGCGTACGCATCTGCGCCACGGTCTCGCGCGCGAGCAGGTCGGACTGCGCGCCGCGCAGCACCAGCGTAGGGCAGCGCACCGCGTCGTAGTACTGCCACAGCTCGAGGTCCTTCTCCGGCAGGTGCTTGCGGTAAGGCTCCGCAATGCGCGGATCGTAGTGGAAACGGTAGCTGCCGTCCGCGTTCCGCCGCAGCACGATCTCGGTGAGAAAGCGCCACTCGGCGTCGCTGTGCGGCCCGAAGGGCGCGCTCAGCGCGCGCACCAGTTGTTCGGCTGCCTCGAGCGAGGGCAGGGTCGGCGCGGCCCCCAGATAGGTCGCGATGCGCTCGAGCGACGCCTTGGCGACCACCGGCCCGGCGTCGTTCAGCACCAGCCGCGTCACCGGCGTGCCCGCTTGCGCCGCGAGCACCATGCCGATCAGTCCGCCCATCGACGTGCCCAGCCAGTGCACGCTCTCGACGTCGAGCCGCGCGACGAGCGTCACCATGTCCGCCACATACTGCGGCATCACGTAGAGCATGGGATCGGCGACCCAGTCCGAGTCGCCGCGCCCCGCGATGTCCGGACAGACCACGCGGTAGCGGTCGCTCATCGCCTCGGCGAGCCGGTCGAAGTCGCGCGCGCAGCGCGTCAGCCCGTGCACGCAGACGAGCACCTGCGCGCCGCGCGGATCGCCCCACTCGCGATACGCGATGCGGTGCAGCCCCGCGCTGGAGGCGCACCGCACCGTGCGCTCGCGGCAAACCGCCATCGACTACGCGCTGTACTTGAACGACAGCGACAGTCGCGCGCGAAACGCGGTCACCTTCCCGTTCTCGACCTTGACGTCGAGCTTGCCGACCTCCGCGATGCGCAGGTCGCGCAGCGACTTGGAGGCCGTCTTCACGGCGTTGCGCGCCGCGTCCTCCCACGACGTGGGGCTCGTGCCGATCACGTCGACGATCTTGTAAACGGCTTCCTTGCTCGCCATGACTGCCTCCTCCACTCGCTTGCGGGGAATTCCGCAGCCCCATTATCCGCCAGCGGGCGCCAGCCTGTCGCCAGCCGGGCGCCAGTAGCGCGGCCGCTGCGCGCGCTCGCCGGAGGCCTGCGCGCCGGCGGCGCCCAGGCGCACGGTCACCGCGCCGTCGAGGTCGGTGCGCAGCACCCGGGTGCGGATCGCGGCGTAGCGCTCGAGCACTGCCGCTACCGGGTGCGAAAAGCGGTTGCGATAGCCCACCGGAATCACGGCGAGCCCCGGCCCCACCGCCGCCAGGAATCCGGGGCTGGAGGAAGTCCCGCTGCCGTGGTGCGGCACCAGCAGCACGTCGGCGCGCAGCGCGGCCGGGTCGCGCTCGAGCAGCGCCTGCTCGGCGAGCTGCTCGATGTCGCCCGTGAGCAGCATGCTGGCGGCTCCCGCGCTCACGCGCAGCACGCAGCTCAGGTTGTTCGCGCGGCGCGCCGCGCCGTCCTGCGGCGCCGGATGCAGCAACGCGAAATGCACGCCGTCCCAATCCCATTGCGCGCCGCGCAGGCAGCGGCGCGAGCCGGGCACCATCGCATGCAGCGGATGCGCAGCGGGCAGCGACGACAGGAACTCGTGCGCCTCGAAATTCGCGATCACCGACGCCGCGCCGCCGGAATGGTCGGTGTCGTTGTGCGTCACGATGAAAGCATCGAGCTGCGTCGTCCCGATGGCCCGCAGATAAGGCGCGACGATGCGCTCGCCGCTGTCGGCCTCGGCGCCGAACTGCGGCCCCGCGTCATAGAGGAGCGTGCGGTGGGCGGTGCGCACCACCACCGCGAGTCCCTGTCCGACGTCGAGCGTCGTGATCCAGGCCTCGCCCGGTTGCGGCGCCGGTGCCGGGAGCGCGAAGGCGGGCGCCATGAGGGCGAGGCCAGCCGCACGCCAGGGCACGCCGCGCGGCGCGATCAGCCAGAGCACCCCTGCCAGGGCGAGCGCCACGCTCCAGAGCTGCGGCGCGTGCTGCTGCCAGAGCGCCGCGGGCAGCATCGCGCAGGCCTCGAGGAACTGCAGCAGCCACTCGGTGAGCCAGGCGCCGAGCTGCGCCAGCCACTCGATCGGCAGGAGCGCCGCGAGCAGCGCAAGCGGCGTGATGACTGCGGATACGAGCGGTATCGCCACGGCGTTCGCCAGCGGGCCGATGACCGAGACCTGGGCGAACAGGAACAGCGTCGCCGGAGCCAGCCCCAGCGTGATGGCCCACTGCGTGCGCAGCGCCTGCCGCAGACGCCGCCAGCGCCCGGGACGCGCCTCCGGCATGCCCGCGGCGTAGAAGATCAGCGCCACGGCGCCGAACGAAAGCCAGAACCCGGCCGACAGCACGGCCCACGGATCGAGCGCGAGAACCACGCCGAGCGCGAGCGCGAGTGTCCGCGACGCCGAGACGATGCGGCCCGACCAGAGCGCGAGCGCGACCACCGCCACCATCCAGAAGGTGCGTTGCGCCGGCACCGCGAAGCCGGCGATGAGCGCGTAGCCGAACGCAGCCAGGATGGCGGCGGGAGCCGCGGCCTTGCGCGTGGGCAGGCGCAGGGCGAGCGCCGGTACCCGGCGCCAGAGCGCCGCGACCAGCCAGGCGGCGAGCGCCGAGATCATCGTCACGTGGAGCCCGGAGATGCTCATCAGGTGCGTCACGCCGGTGCGGTTGAACAGCCGCCACTCCTCGTTCGAGATCGAGCGCTGGTCGCCCACCGCGAGGGCGGCGAGGATTCCCGCGGCGGGCGTGCTGCCGAGCACGCGCGCAAAGCGGTCGCGCACCGCCTCGCGCGCCTGCTCGATGCGATCGCCCGGGCCATTGCGCACGCCGAGCCGCAACGGCTGGCTTCGCGGCCGCACATAGCCGGTGGCGCCGATGCCGCGCTCCAGCAGCCAGGCCTCGTAGTCGAAACCGTGCGGATTGAGTTGGCCGTGCGGCCGGCGCAGCCGCACCGTGAAGCGCCAGCGCTCGCCGGGATGGACGCCGCCATCGAGCAGTTGCGGCAGCGCATCGGTTGCCGAAACCGGCAGGCTGCGGTACCAGGAGAGCAGGATCTTGCCGGGCATCCGTGCTGCCGGGGATTCGATTTCGAATTCGAAGCGGATGCTGCGCTCGCCGAGCGCCGGCAGGCTGGAAACCACGCCCACCACCTCGAGGTCTTGGCCCTCGAGGCCGGCCGACAACTGGTCGGCCAGACGCAGGTGCGCGCAACCCGCCGCCCAGAGGAATCCGATCGCCAGCGCCACGGGAGCCGCCAACACCCGGCGCCAGATCGCCAGCGCCATGCAGGCCGGCAGCAGCACGAGCCAGACCGGCGCCGGCAGCTGCGGCTGCAACTGGAGCAGCAGCGTGCCCGCACCGAACGCGAGCAGCGGAAGCGTCATTTAGAATGCAACGCAACACTGGCGCTGCGCGCTGACGATGCCGAGGAAATTCTTCCGCAAGTACCTGCCCGACGCCGCCTCGGTGCGCGCCAACCGCTGGGTCGCGAAGTTCGGCACGCTGCTGCACCACCCCAATCTGTGGCACCTGAATCGCGACTCGGTGGCGGGCGCGGTGGCCATCGGCCTGTTCGCGGGTCTGGTACCGGGGCCGCTGCAGATGCTGACGGCAGCGCTGCTCGCGATCCCGTTGCAGAAGAACCTGCCGGTCGCGCTGCTCGTCACCTTCTACACGAATCCTTTCACCATCGTTCCGCTTTACGTCATCGCGTATGGCTACGGCGCGCTGCTCCTGGGCGGCAACACCGGCAGCGCGCAGAGCGGTCATTTCGAGATGGACTGGAGCGACTGGACCGGCTCGATGCAGGCCTTGCTCGACTGGACGCTCGCGCTCGGCAAGCCGCTCGCCGCAGGGCTGGTG
>MERE01000189.1 GCA_001771975.1 Betaproteobacteria bacterium RIFCSPLOWO2_02_FULL_68_150
GAAGAACATCCAGCGCAGACACTTCAACGCCATGGCTGCACAATGCGGCGTGGGTGAAACCGCTGAGCCGCTGATCCAGGATATTCTGGCCGCGACGCCGCCCGTCATCGCTTCGGTCCAGAAGGATCTGCCGAGGGGATTTCCGCAGCACGTGCTCGATGCCATCCTGAAAGGTCTGATGAAATCCGCGGAGCTGCTTGAGGCCATGCCTGCCGCGTGACAATTGTGTTGTCTGTTCGCGGCGGGGGTAACTTTGCCACCACTCTCGCTCCGTTGGCCGATAGCGTTCCAAGTCACGCCGCACGCGTAGGACAAATCCCCACAAGCACGGCTCCCGCCGTCCGACATCAGGTGGTGCTCCGCCCGCGTACGATCAGCCCGCACTCGGCATCGTTCAGGTCAAGCAAGCGAAGACTCGACCAGTGCGCACTCTAGGACGCTTACGGAGGTAACTCATGAAAACCGCAAAATTTTCCCTGATGTTCCTGGCCTGTACTGCGGCGCTTCCCGCTGTCGCGCAAAATACGATGGACGCGCGCTGCGGGACGACGAATTTCGATAGAGCTCGAGACGTGTACACCATCGTCAATCCCGGTTCGGGAACGGCGAATCAGCAGTGTTTCATCACCGTGGTCCCGAAGGCCGCATGGCCCGGTGGTGCACCGAGCCTGGCCAGCTCGGAGCTGGTCGAAGGCAACTACGACGTGGTTCTGTCCGGCGGCGGCGGCGGCGCCGGCGGGAGCGCGATTCGCACCGGCTTGGGATTCGACGGTGCCGACGCGGTTCCGTTCAAGGGTACGCGTTACCTGCCGCCGGGCGTCTATAGGCTGACGTTCGGTTACGGCGGTCAAGGTGGACAGCCGTGTGTGACCGAGGAGCGAGGCGGACGCGGGGCCGATGGTGCGCCGACGGGTTTGTCCGAGGCTTACAGCGGCCAGACCATCGCCGGCTATCCTCGCGCCGAATCCTGGGATGGCCGCTACGCGGGGAGTTACCCGGTCGCGTCAGTCGGACAGACTCCCGGTTCCATGGACGTAGGTAACATGACTCCTGCGGCCAGGATCGGCGACCTTGGCGGTGGTGGCCATAGCGTCGGTGGAACCGGCGATTGCCAGGTCGGCGCCCAAGGCGGCCCTGGTTTCATCAAATTGGCACTTGCCGACGCCGCGCCGCAACCTGCGCCAGTGCAGCAGCCGGTGCAACCCGCCGCGCCCGCTGCGTCGTCCGATACCATGACGACACCCCCTCCCGCGGCCGTCATCCGCCCGGCTCGAAGGGACCGCAACTAAGCGAGCATTGCGCGCCAACGCCTGCCGCAGGGGTGCCTGAAAGCCGAGGTGTCCTTGCAGCAGGCGATGCAGTCCGGCGCAGCAACCCCCGCTCGCGCGCATTCCGTATGCCGCTGTATCGCATCGGGATCGTCGCCCTGAGTCTGGGTTTGCTGCCCCCCCATGCGGCGGCGTTGGACGACGCCGTGTCGGGCAAGAGCACTTCATCTCCGCCCCATCGGAGCGCACCGACGCAATGGGCGAGAACGTCCCAGTCGAACGCTACATCTGGCGTCAAGCGCGCTGCGGCCGGGCGCATCGGGGGAGCGTCACGCGACGTTCGCCATCTTGCAGACTGGGTCGTCGATTCCGGCGACAACGCGGGTCTGCCGTTCGTGATCGTCGATAAGACGAATGCCCGGGTATTCGTCTTCGACGCGAGCGGGCGCATCCAGGGCACGGCTCCCGCGCTGCTCGGGGTGACGCGCGGCGATCACACCGTCCCGGGAATCGGCGACCGGGAGTTGTCCGATATGCCGCCCGAAACTCGCACCACCCCGGCTGGACGATTCGTTGCGGCCCGGGGGATGAGCACGCGCGGCGAGGACGTGTTGTGGGTCGACTACGAAGCGGGCGTATCTCTTCACCGCGTGATCACCACCCTGCCCGAGGAGCGTCGCCTGCAGCGCCTGGCTTCCCCTACGCCTCTCGACAACCGCATTTCCTATGGCTGCATCAACGTACCGGCGCGATTCTATGAGAAGGTGGTCGTCCCGGCGTTTGAGCGTGGCAATGGCATCGTCTACGTGCTTCCGGAAACCCGCCCGACGCGTGAAGTCTTCGGCTCCTACGACGTCGACAAGCGGGCGCGGCATCAGGACCCCGTTCAGGCGCAAGTTGCGCCCATCGCGGGGGCATCGACGGACCAAGCGCCTCCGCGGCAAGAAAAATAATCTTCCTGCCAGACGGCAGGTCTCGAACGCGGATTGGAGCATTTCCCGGTTTGTGGTTTGAGTCAGAGCGGCTACCATTGCGACCTCTTGCAGCGGAAAGCGGGCGATCGCGATAACTTGCCAGTACCCGGGTGAGCGATTGAGGTGAGCGAACCGGAGTCCCGCTACGCCTGGCTGCGCCTGGCCGCTGCACTGGCGCTCATGACGCTCGGCGGCTCCGGGATGTACGGAGTCACGGTAGCGCTGCCGGCGGTGCAGGCCGAGTTCGGCGTCTCGCGCGCCGACGCGTCGCTGCCCTACACCCTGAACATGATCGGTTTCGGCCTTGGCGGAATCCTGATGGGACGCCTGGCGGACCGCTTCGGCGTCATGGTGCCGGCGCTCATCGGCTCGCTCTGCCTCGCGCTCGGAACGGTCGCGGCGGGTCTGTCGCAGAGCCTGTGGCAGTTCGCGCTGATCCAGGGCGTAGTGATCGGCTTTCTCGGCAGCTCCGGGACGTTTGCGCCGCTGGTGGCGGACATTTCACTCTGGTTCACGCGCCGCCGCGGCATCGCCGTGGCGATCTGCGCCAGCGGCAACTACTTCGCCGGCGCGCTGTGGCCGCCGTTGCTGCAGCACTTCTTCGATGCCTACGGTTGGCGCGCAACGTACGTCGGCGCCGGCGTTTTCATCCTCGTCGCGGCGGCACCGCTGGCGCTCGCGCTGCGCCGGCGGCCGCCGGTGCACGCGCTTACGCCAGTGGCAGCTGGCGCGCGGGCGTCGTCGCCGCAGGCGCTGGGTCTTTCGACCAACGCGCTATTCATGCTGCTGTGCCTATCGGGTTTGTCCTGCTGCGTCGCCATGTCGATGCCCCAGGTTCACATCGTCGCGTACTGCGGCGATCTCGGATTCGCTGCTGCGCGCGGTGCGGAAATGCTGTCGGTCATGCTCGCCTGCGGCATCGTCAGCCGGCTCGCCTCTGGCTGGATCTGCGACCGGATCGGCGGCCTGCGCACGCTGCTGCTCGGGGCGAGCCTGCAGGCGGTTGCGCTCGCGCTTTTCCTGCCATTCGACGGCCTCGGCGCGCTTTACGCGGTAGCGGCGCTATTCGGCCTGTTCCAGGGCGGAATCGTGCCGTCGTACGCCATCATCGTGCGCGAGCATTTTCCGGTGCGCGAGGCAGGCTGGCGGGTCGGTGCCGTACTGACCGCGACGCTGCTCGGCATGGCGCTCGGCGGCTGGATGTCGGGTGCGGTGTTCGACTTCACCGGCTCGTACCGCGCGGCCTTTCTCAACGGCATCGGCTGGAATCTGATCACGATCCTGATCGCCGCCGAGCTGCTGCGGCGCACACGCCGCGCCGCGCGCCTGCAGCCGGTTTAATCGTGGTCAAGCGCCGGGCTTGACAGGAACCGCTAAAATGCCCCCGCAACAAGCATTTACGACGACAACGTGACCCTTTTCGCGCTAGGCCTGAACCACCAGACCGCACCGCTCGACGTGCGCGAGCGCGTGGTGTTCGATTTCGATCGCCTGCGCGGCGCGCTCGCCGAAATCAAGGGCGGGCTGGCGGCCGAGGCGGCGATACTTTCCACCTGCAACCGCACCGAGCTCTATTTCTCTGCCGAACAGCCCAAGCCCGCCGCCGCGTGGCTGGCGCAGTTCCATCGCCTCGATCCTGGCGAACTGGCACCCTACCTGTACACGCTGCCACGCGAACAGGCAGTGCGGCATGCGTTTCGCGTCGCCTCGGGACTCGATTCGATGGTGCTCGGCGAGCCGCAGATCCTGGGCCAGCTGAAGGAGGCGGTGCGCGTCGCCGAAGCCGCCGGCACCCTCGGCACCGTGCTGCACAAGCTGTTCCAGCGTTCGTTTGCGGTAGCCAAGGAGGTCAGGTCGACCACCGAAGTCGGCGCCAACAACGTGTCGATGGCGGCAGCGGCGGTCAAGCTCGCGGCGCGCATTTTCCCCTCGCTGCAGGAGCAGAAGGTACTGTTCATCGGCGCGGGCGAGATGATCGAGCTGTGCGCGACGCATTTCGCGGCGCAGAACCCGGCGCGCATCAGCGTGGCGAACCGCACGCTGGAGCGCGCGCAGGCCCTGGCGCACCGCTTCGGCGGCCGCGCCATGGAATTGCGGGGCTTGGGCGAGCACCTGGCCGAGTACGACGTCGTGGTGAGCTGCACCGCCTCGTCGCTGCCGATCCTCGGCAAGGGGATGGTCGAGCGCGCGATCCGCGCGCGCCGGCGCCGTCCGATATTCATGGTCGATCTCGCGGTGCCGCGCGATATCGAGCCGGAAGTCGGCGACCTCGACGACGTGTTTCTTTACACCGTCGACGATCTGCAGGAGATCGTGCAGGACAACCTCGACGCGCGGCGCTCGGCGGTGGAGCAGGCCGAGGCGATCATCGAAACGCAGGTCGGCCAGTTCATGCACTGGATGGCGGCGCGCGAGGGCGTGCCGCTGATCCGCCAGCTGCGCGAGCAGGCCGAGCGCGCGCGCCGGCACGAGGTCGAGCGCGCGCTGAAGCTGCTGCACAAGGGCGAGGATCCGAAGCGGGTGCTCGAGACCCTCTCGCAGGGGCTCGCCAACAAGCTCATGCATGCCCCCACCCAGGCGCTGAACGAGGCCACGGGCGAAGAGCGGCGTGCGCTGAGCGAAGCCATCGCGCGCCTGTTCCGTCTACCCAGTTGAAGGACACGCTGCGCGCCCGGCTCGAGAGCCTGAGCGCCAGGCTCGAGGAGCTGAATGTGCTGCTCGCGGCGGAGGACGCGACGCGCGATCTGGACCAATTCCGCAAACTGTCGCGCGAGTATGCCGAGCTGACGGGCGTCGTCGCGCTATACACGCGTTACCGGCAGGCCGAGCACGACGCCGCCGCAGCGCGCGAAATTGCGGCCGATCCAGGCATGAAGGCGTTCGCCGAGGACGAGCTCAAGGCGGCGCGCGCCGCGATGGATCATCTCGAGGCCGAATTGCAGCGGCAGTTGCTGCCAAAGGACCCGAACGACGAGCGCAACATCTTTCTCGAGATCCGCGCCGGCACCGGGGGCGACGAGTCGGCGCTGTTCGCCGGCGACCTGCTGCGCATGTACACGCGTTATGCCGAGCGACAGGGCTGGCAGGTCGAAATCATCTCCGATAGCGCGTCCGAACTCGGCGGCTTCAAGGAAGTGATCGCGCGCATCGCCGGCCAAGGCGCCTTTTCCGCGCTCAAGTTCGAATCGGGCGGCCACCGCGTGCAGCGGGTGCCGGAGACCGAGGCGCAGGGGCGCATCCACACCTCGGCCTGCACCGTCGCCGTGCTGCCGGAAGCCGATGCGATCGACGACGTGGTACTCAACCCGGGGGAGCTGCGCGTCGACACCTTTCGCGCTTCCGGCGCCGGCGGGCAACACGTCAACAAGACCGATTCGGCCATCCGCGTCACGCATCTGCCGACCGGGATCGTGGTCGAGTGCCAGGATTCCCGTTCCCAGCACAAGAACCGGGAAAAGGCGCTCGCGGTGCTCGCTGCGCGCATCAAGGACAAGCGCGAGCGCGAGCAGCAGGCGAAGACGGCATCGACGCGCAAGCTCCTGATCGGGTCGGGCGACCGCTCGGGGCGCATCCGCACCTACAACTTTCCGCAGGGCCGCGTGACCGATCACCGCATCAACCTCACGCTCTACAAGATCGACCGCATCATGGACGGCGAGCTGGCGGAGCTGATCGGTGCGCTCGCGGCCGAGCTCCAGGCCGAGCAGCTCGAGCAGCTCGCGGCAGAGACTGCTTGAACGTCGCCGCGGCGCTCGCCTCGGCGCGCATCGAGCCGCGCGAAGCGCGCCTGCTGCTGGCCGAGGCGAGCGGCTACTCCGAGGCGAGCATTCTGGCGCATCCCGAGCGCGAGCTGCCCGAGACGGCGGCAGCGCGTTTCGGCGCGATGGCCGCGCGGCGGCGCGCGGGCGAACCCATGGCCTATGTCGTCGGTCGGCGAGAGTTCTACGGGCTCGCGTTCGAAGTGTCCCCTGCGGTGCTGATCCCGCGTCCCGAGACGGAGCTGCTGGTCGACTTGGCGCTCGAGCGCCGGCCGCGCACGGTTCTCGACCTGGGCACCGGTTGCGGTGCGATTGCGCTCGCGATCAAGCACGGTCTGCCGCAGGCGCGAGTGGTGGCGGCGGACAGGAGCGCGGCCGCGCTGGCGCTGGCGCGCGGCAATGCCGCTGCGCATTCGCTGGAGATCGACTTCCGCCTGGGCGAATGGTTTGCGCCCGTTGCCCGGGAGCGATTCGAACTGATTGTCGCCAACCCGCCTTATGTCGCTGAGGGGGATCCGCATCTCGCGCAGGGCGACCTGCGATTCGAGCCCCGCGAGGCGCTGGTTGCCGGCCCGGACGGTCTGGCCGCCATTCGGAAGATCGCGCGCCATGCCGCGGCCTTCCTGATGCCGGGCGGATGGTTGCTGCTCGAACACGGGATGGGTCAGGACGAAGCGGTGCGGGAGCTCCTGGTCGCGGGCGGATTTGACTCTGTTTCGGCTTGGCCCGACCTTGCAGGCATTGCACGCGTCTGCGGCGGCAGGATAAAATCCGAGTAACGTGATCAAGTATTAGGAGGATCCAGGCTATGGATGTCCAGCAACGCATCAAGGAGCAGGTGACGCAGAACCCGGTCGTTCTCTACATGAAGGGCACGCCGCAATTCCCGCAGTGCGGCTTTTCGTCGCTGGCGGTGCAGGTCCTGAGCGCCTGCGGCGTGAACCGGTTCTACAGCGTCAACGTGCTCGAGGACGCGGCGATTCGGGACGGCATCAAGGCATTCGCCAACTGGCCCACGATTCCGCAACTCTATGTGAACGGCGAATTCGTCGGCGGATCGGACATCATGCGCGAGATGTACGAATCCGGCGAACTGCAGCGAGTCCTGGAAAGCGTGAAGCAGCAGGCCTAGCTAGCGCTCGGCGGCGAGGCGCGCGCGGGCGCGTGCAATCGCTTTTCTGACCTGTCGCGGCGCGGTGCCGCCGCGATGGTCGCGGCCGGCAACCGAGCCTTCGAGGCTGAGCGAGGCGTAGACGTCATCGGCGATCAGCGCCGAAAAGCCCTGCAGCACGGATAGCGGCAGGTCCGCGAGATCGCAACCCGTCGCTTCCGCCTCGCGTACCGCATGCGCGACGATTGCATGCGCATCGCGAAACGGCACGTCCTTGCGCACGAGATAGTCGGCCAGATCGGTTGCGGTCGAGAACCCTTCGGCGGCGGCGGCGCGCATGGCCTGCGCACGCGGCTCGAGCCCTGCGACCAGCCCGGCAAAGGCGGCCAGCGAATCCCGCACCGTGTCTGCGGAGTCGAACAGCGGCTCCTTGTCTTCCTGATTGTCCTTGTTGTACGCCAGCGGCTGCGCCTTCATCAGCGCCAGCAGCGCCACCAGGTGGCCGAACACGCGACCCGACTTGCCGCGCACCAGTTCCGGGACGTCCGGGTTCTTCTTCTGCGGCATGATCGAAGAGCCGGTGCAGAAGCGATCCGGCAGGCGCACAAAGCCGAAGCGCGGGTTCATCCAGAGCACCAGCTCCTCTGCGAACCGGGAAAGGTGCACCATGATCAGCGCCGCGCAGGCAGCGAACTCGATGGCGAAATCCCGGTCCGACACGGCGTCGAGCGAATTCGCGGCGACACCGTCGAAGCCCAGTTCCCGCGCGACCTGCTCGCGGTCGATCGCAAACGTGGTGCCGGCCAGTGCCGCCGAACCGAGCGGCAGCACGTTGGTACGCCGGCGGCAGTCGGCGAGCCGCGCGCGGTCGCGCCCGAACATTTCGACGTAGGCGAGGAGGTGGTGGCCGAAGGTCACCGGCTGCGCCACCTGCAGGTGGGTGAAGCCGGGCATGACGAGCGCCGCATGGCGCTCGGCCTGGTCCAGCAGCGCCGTGGTGAGGGCCGCCAGGCGCTCGCGAATTACGTCGATCGCCTCGCGCAGCCAGAGCCGCACGTCGGTCACCACCTGGTCGTTGCGCGAGCGCGCGGTATGCAGGCGCTTGCCGGCGTCCCCGACCAGCTGCGTCAGGCGCCGCTCGATGTTGGTGTGCACGTCCTCGGCGTCGAGCGACCAGGCAAACGAGCCGTTTTCGATCTCGGCGCCGATGCTCGCCATGCCACGCTCGATCGCGGCAAAGTCCGCGCCTGAAAGTATGCCGCACGCGGCAAGCATGCGGGCATGCGCCAGAGAGCCCGCGATGTCGTGCTTGGCGAGCCGCTGGTCGAACCCGACCGACGCGGTGAAGCGCCTGACCAGTTCATCCACGGGTTCGTCGAACCGCGCCGACCACGGTTTCGCGTCCGCGGCAGCGGACGGCGCGGAGATCCTGCCGCGGCGCTTGGACGCTTCTTTAGGCATGGGGCATACTGGAAATGCGGCGCGCTGGCGCGCTGCGAAACAGACAATGTCAAGTATAAGTCAAAACGTCCAGCCGGACGCCCTCCCGGACCTGCGCAATCTCGGCGTGATCGCGCGCATCCTGCTGGGCGCGCACCTGCTCGCGCTGGGCGCGGTGGTCTTCGCGGAACCGTCCTGGCCGCAGGCGCTGATGCGGTTCGCGCGCGTCGCGGCGCTGCTCGAGCCGCTGCTCCTCGTGAGCGTGGTGGCGCTGTATGTCGCTTCGCCGTGGCTGGCACGGCTGCCTTACGCGTACGGTTGCGCCACGCTGCTCGCGATCGAAGTTGCGCTGGCGGCGACGCTGCATGAGCTTGCGGCGCAGGCCGGAAGCAATTTCGCGCCGGGCAGCCTGGCGCGCACGCTGGCGCTCGCCGCGGGAATCACGCTGCTGCTGCTGGGTTACTTCCGCCTCTGGGCGCGCGCCTATTCGCCCGCGCTGGCCGAGGCGCGGCTGCAGGCGCTGCAGGCACGGATCCGCCCGCATTTCCTGTTCAACAGCCTGAACGCCGTGCTATCGCTCATACGCCGCGACCCGCGGCGCGCCGAACGTGCCCTGGAGGACCTCGCCGACCTGTTTCGCGACCTGATCGCGGACGGGCGCAGGTTCGTGCGGCTGGCCGACGAGATTGCGCTGCTCGAGCGATATGCCGGGATCGAGAAGCTGCGCCTGGGCGAGCGCCTGCGCATCGTCTGGGAGCTCGATGGTGCGCCGTCCGATGCGCTGCTGCCGCCCATGGTGCTGCAGCCGTTGCTGGAAAACGCGGTGTACCACGGCGTGGAGCCGGCCACCGGTACTTCGGAGGTGCTGGTGCGCATCGAGCGGCGCGGCGACCGGGTGCTGGCGCAGATCGAGAACCCGTTTCGCGAGCATGAGCCGGCGCATCGCACCGGAAACCGCATGGCGCTCGAGAACATCCGCGAGCGCCTGCGCCTGTTTTTCGATGCCGAGGCGCGCCTGGAGTCGGTCGTCGAGCGGGGGCGCTATCGGGTCGAGATCGAGGTGCCGTACAAGCGCGGCGGAGCGGGCCCGGCGTGAGCCCGCTCGCGGTCTTCATTGCCGACGACGAACAGCCGGCACGCGAGCGGCTGAAGGAGCTTCTTGCGGACATCGCGCACGAGTTGCCCACGCGCGTCGTGGGCGAGGCGCGCAACGGTGTCGAGGCGGTGGAGCAGCTGCCGGGCAGCGCCGCGCGCGTGCTGCTGCTCGACATCGAGATGCCCGGCATGGGCGGCCTCGAAGTCGCGCGCCATCTCGCGGCCCTGCCCGGGGCGCCGTCGATCGTGTTCGTCACCGCGCACGACCGGCACGCGGTCGAGGCGTTCGAGCTCCATGCGCTCGATTACCTGATGAAGCCGGTGCGCGCTTCGCGTCTCGCCGCCGCGCTGCGCAGGGCCGCGGCGAGCCCGGCGCCGGCGCGCGAGCGCCTCGCGCGGGCCGCGACCGCGGCGCGCCAGTACTTTTCCGTGGCCGAACGCAATCGCATCGTGCTCGTGCCGGTGCGCGAGGTGATCTACTTCAAGGCGGAACTGAAGTACGTGACGCTGCGGACGCGCGCGGGCGAACATCTGATCGAGGAGCCGCTGGTGATGCTGGAGCGCGAATTCGCCGAGCATTACGTGCGCATCCACCGCAATTGCCTGGTGGCGCGCGCCGCGCTGCGCAGCTTCGAGCGCGCCGGCGGCGGCGACGATGAGCCGCGCTGGAACGTGGTGCTCGACGGGATTGTCGAACGGCTGCCGGTCAGCCGCCGCCAATGGCCGCTGGTCAAGGAGCTCGTCACGGAGGGCAGGCAATGATGCGCAATCTCGTCATCGCGACGCGCCGCAGCCGGCTGGCGCTGTGGCAGGCGGAGCACGTCAAAGCCCGCCTCGAAGGGCTGCACGCCGGATTGCGCGTCGCTCTGGCGCCGATGTCGACGCGTGGCGACGAGTTGCTCGACGCGACGCTCGCCACGGCCGGCGGCAAGGGGCTGTTCGTGAAGGAACTCGAGCTCGCGCTCGCCGAAGGGCGCGCCGATATCGCGGTGCACTCGATGAAGGACGTTCCGGTCGATCTGCCGCAGGGGTTCGCGCTCGCCGCGATCACCGAGCGCGAAGATCCTCGCGACGCCCTGGTCTGCAGCCGCTACGCCGGCCTTGCGCAGATGCCGCCCGGGGCGATCGTCGGCACCTCGAGCCTGCGGCGCCAGGCGCAGATCGCCGAGCGCCACCCGGCGCTCGAGGTACGCGCCCTGCGCGGCAACCTGGATACGCGCCTGGGCAAGCTCGATCGCGGCGATTACGCCGCCGTCGTGCTCGCCGCGGCGGGCTTGAAGCGACTTGGCCTGACCGCGCGCATCCGATGCCTGCTGCCGATCGAGGAGAGCCTTCCCGCGGCTGGACAGGCCGCACTGGGGATCGAGTGCCTGGTGGCGCGCTCCGATCTTTTCGAGCTCGTCGCGCCCCTCGCCGATGCTGCGACCACGGCTTGCGTACTCGCCGAGCGCGCGGTGAATCGCCATCTCGGCGGAAACTGCGCGGTGCCGCTGGGCGCCTTTGCGGAGCGCAGCGGCACCGGCCTGCGGCTGCGTGCCCTGGTCGCTTCGCCCGATGGGCGGCGCATCGCGCGCGCGGACGAGCTGGGGACCGCCGCCGATCCGGAGGCACTCGGTGCGCGCGTGGCGGAACTGTTGCGCGCGCGCGGCGCGGCCGAGATCCTGCAGGCGCTGACGCAGTGAAGGCGCGGCCGCTGGCCGGCAAGCGCATCGTGATCACGCGCCCGCGTGAGCTGGCCGCGGGGCTCGCCGCGCGCATTCTCGAAGCGGGCGGAGAGCCGGTGCTTTTTCCGGCGATCGAAATCCGCGATCTGGCGGACCTGCGGCCGTTTCATGGCATCGCCGACCGGCTGGAGGAATTCGATTGCGCGATCTTCGTCAGCCCCACGGCGGTGCGCAAGGCGCTGCCGTTGCTGCGCGCGCGCCGCGGCGCACGCCCATGGCCGGCGACGCTGCGCGTGGCCGCGATCGGGCGCGGCAGCCGGCGTGCCTTGCACGACGAAGGGATCGCCGGTGTGCTCGCGCCGGCAGGGCAGGCAGACAGCGAGGCGTTGCTCGCGATGCCCGAGTTCGCCGCGCCGGCCGGCCGGCGCGTCGTCATCGTCAGGGGCCGCGGTGGAAGGGAACTGCTGGGCGACACACTCGCCGCGCGCGGCGCGCGGGTGGAGTACGCGGAATGCTACGTCCGTGCCAGGCCCGATGCCGATGCAGGATCCGGGGAGGGGGCAGAGTTTTCGGCTGCAGCCGCCGACGCGGTGACCGTCGCCTCGGGCGAAGGCCTCGCCAACCTGCTCGAGATGCTCGATGAGCGCGGCCGCGAGCAGGTGCGCCAGACGCCGCTGTTCGTGCCGCACGCGCGCGTCGCCGAGCAAGCCGAGCGGCTCGGCGTGCGCAAGGTCACCGTCTCGGGCCCGGGAGACGACGAGACGCTGTCGGCGCTGGTTGCATACTTCCGCAGCGCCAAGTAAAAAGAGTTCGCATGGATCAGACTGAAACGCACCCCGCTGCGCCGCCCGAACCGCGTTCGCACCTCGCAGTGCTGGCGGGCGTCGGCCTTGCGCTTGCGCTCGCGTTCACCACGGCCCTGTGGTGGGACACGCGCGGCCGGATCGGATCGACGCAGGAGGAATTGGCGCGCCGGCTGCGCGATATCGAGGCCGAAAGCCGGGGCGCGCGCCTAGCGGCGCGTGAATCGCAGGAGGCAGTGCGCCTGGCCCAGGCCAAGCTTGCTGCCCTCGAAGCGCGCCTGGCGGAGTCGCAGAGCCAGCAGCTGGCGCTGGAAGCGCTCTATCAGGAGCTTTCCCGCAGCCGCGACGAATGGCATTTGGCCGAAATCGAGCAGGTGCTCGCGATCGCGCAGCAGCAGCTGCAGCTGGCGGGCAACGTGCGCGCCGCCCTGCTGGCGCTGCAGCTCGCGGAGAGCCGCCTGGGACGCAACGACCGGACACAGTTTCTGCCGGTGCGGCGCGCGCTCGCGCGGGATATCGACCGCCTCCGGTCGTTGCCGGCCATCGATCTGCCCGGCATGAGCCTGAAGCTGGATGCGTTGGTCGCCGCAGTCGATTCACTGCCGCTCGCGTTCGACGAGCGCGCCGAGCGGCCGCCAGCGTCCAAGGACGCCCCTGCGAGGGACGAGGGCCTCTGGCTGCGCTTCGGCGGCGAACTCTGGAAGGAACTGCGCCAGCTCGTGATCGTGCGCAGGATCGAGACCGCGGAGCCGCCCTTGCTGCCGCCGACGCAGGCCTACTTCGTGCGCGAGAACCTGAAGCTGCGGCTGCTCAACGCGCGCGTCGACCTGCTGACGCGCGACGAAGCGGGCTATCGCGAGGACCTGCGCGTCGCGCAACGCTGGATCCAGCGCTACTTCGATGTGCGCTCGAAACCCGCGCAGGGCGCTCTGGCGCAGCTCAAGCAGCTCTCGGCAGCGTCGATCAGTTTCGAGGCGCCCTCGATCGCCGAAAGCCTCGAGGCGGTGCGCGCCTTCAAGTCGCGCCGCGAGCGCGGCTAGGCTGGGATCGGCGTCGTGAAAGCGCTGTTCTGGTTCGTCGCGGTATTCGCCGCCGCAGCGGCAATTGCGGTGTTCGGGCGCACGCAGGACAGCTATGCGCTCCTCGTCTACCCGCCCTGGCGCGTCGAAATTTCGCTGTTGTTGTTCATCCTCGGTGCGCTGTTCGCGTTTGCACTCGGCTATGGCGTCATCAGGATGGTCCATCACACCCTCGCGCTGCCGGAGCACGTCCGCAGCTACCGCGAACGCAGGCGCAAGGAGCGCGGCCAGGCGGCGCTTGCCGCGGCGGTGCAGGCCTATCTCGAAGGCCGTTTCACGCGCGCCGAGAAAGAGGCCCGGCTGGCGTGGGAAGGCTGCGGCAATCCGGGCCTTGCGGCCCTGGTCGGCGCGCGCGCGGCGCACGAGTTGCGCGAGTTCGCGCGCCGCGATCAATGGTTCGAGCGCGCCGCCGCAGCGGGCGACGCATTGCAGGCGGCACGCCTGGTGTCGCAGGCGGAAGCTGCGCTTGACGAACGCGATTTCCCGCGCGCGCGCGAAGCGCTGCTCGCGCTGCACGGTGCCGGGCCGCGCCACATCTCCACGCTGCGCATGCTGCTGCGCGCGGAACGCGGTGCGCAGAACTGGGACGAGGTGCTGCGGCTCGCCACGCTGCTCGCCAAGCGCGGCGCGATCACGCCGGCGGCTGCGGCCGAGCACCAGGCGCAGGCCTGCGTCGAGCTGCTCGCCCGCGCCGCGAGTGACCGGCGCGGATTCGAGGAGCGCTGGCGCCGGATTCCGGGCAAGGACCAGATGCTGCCGCGCGTTGCGCTCGCCGGCGCGCGGCACGCCACGGCGTTCGGCAACGCCCCTCTGGCGCGCGAGATCGTCGAGCGCGCGCTGGCCGAGGATTGGGACGCGCCGCTGGTCGCGGCGTACGGTGAGCTGCCGCCGCTCGATGCGGCGGAAAGGGCGCGCGAAGCGCGTGCGCGCATCGAGCGCGCCGAGCGCTGGCTCGCGGCGCATCCGGAGGATCCGCAATTGCTGGCCGCGCTCGGGCGCCTGTGCGCGCACGCCGAGCTGTGGGGGCAGGCGCAGAGGTATCTGGAAGCGTCGCTGGCGTTCGAGTCGACTCGCGCGGCGCACGTCGAACAGGCGCGCCTGCTCGAGCGGTTAGGGCAGCCGGCGGAGGCGGCGGCGCATTACCGCAAGGCGGCCGAGATGCCATAGCGCGAATGCTCGCGGCGCCGCGGAGCGGCGTTCGGGCTGTGTTGTCAGTAAACAATAAAAGATGTTATTGTTTAATACGATGCAATCACTGAACACCACGGTCGAGGCTCAGCGCCGGGAGCGCGACCGGGCGCTGCGGCGAAGCAGCGTGCCGCGCGAACTCGCGGCGCCGCTGTCGAAAGCGCTCGCCTCCACGCTCGTCAAGGTCATCACGGGGCCGCGCCGGGCAGGAAAATCGACGCTTGCTTTCCAGGTGCTTGCCGACAGGCGCTTTGCCTACCTCAATTTCGAGGACGATGCATTGCGCGGCGAGACCGATGGCGACGAGCTGGTCGAGGCGATCGAAGCGGTGTACGGCGAGACCGAGTTCTTTTTTTTTGACGAGATTCAGAACTACCCGCGCTGGGAGAGCTTCATCAACAAGCTGCACCGCCGGGGCTGCAACCTGGTCATTACCGGATCCAATTCGCGCCTGCTCAGCCGGGAGCTTGCGTCGGCCCTGACGGGTCGGCACCTGCCGTTCGAACTGCTGCCGTTCAGCTTTCCGGAGTTTCTCCTCGCTGCGGGCAGCCGCGAAGCCGATGCGGCCGCATCCTTTCAGCGCTACCTGCTGTGGGGCGGTTTTCCGGAGGTGGTGCTGGGAGGCGCCGAGCCGTCCGGTTACCTGCGCACGCTGTTCGATTCCGTGGTGCTGCGCGACATCGTGACGCGCCACCGGATCCGCGCTTCGACGGCGATGCACGACCTGCTCAACCTCCTGATCAATAACGCCGCAAGCCGCTTCTCGGCGCGCAGCCTCGAGCGTTCCCTGGGTGCGCTTTCGACGGCGACCATCCAGAAGTTCATCGGCTATTGCCGCGAGGCCTATCTGGTGCAGGATCTGCAGCCGTACTTTTTCAAACCGAAAATCCGTCTCAAGGCCGACCGGAAAATCTATGCCCTGGACAACGGGCTCATTTCCGCCGTCTCGCAGCCGGTTACCGCGAACACGTCGCGCCTGCTGGAGAACCTGGTCTTCGTCGAACTGGTGCGGCGCGGATTCAAGCCCAACAGGGACCTGTTCTACTACCAGACCCGCTCCGGCGCCGAGGTGGATTTCCTGCTGCGGCGGGGCTCCGAGAACCTCGAACTGCTGCAAGTCACGCAGAACCTCTCGGCGCTGAAGACGCGCGAGCGGGAGATCCGCGCGCTGCGCCTGGGCGCCGAAGAACTGAAGCCGCGCCGTCTCACCGTGGTGACGCTCGATTCGACGGAGAGGATTCGCGGCGCCGATCCGGACATCAACGTCGTCCCCTGCCGGAACTGGCTGACGGTACGCGCGTGGAACCGCTGAGCCGTCGCGGCGCGGCCGGTGCCGCGCGCGCAGCCTGGCGATCGAGGTGAAGACGGCGCCGCGGTTCCAGAGCGGCATGGTTGCCGGACTTGCAGCGATCGCGGAATTGCCGCAGGTGGTTCG
>MERE01000190.1 GCA_001771975.1 Betaproteobacteria bacterium RIFCSPLOWO2_02_FULL_68_150
CGACCTCGATGACTTCATCAGCGCCAGCCTGAAGCAGGGAGTCTGAACATGGAGGAAGAAAGCAAGCTGGTCGAGGAACGGCGCGAGAAGCTGCGCCGGCTGCGCGCCGCCGGTGTGGCGTATCCGAACGATTTTCGCCGCGCGCACCAAATGGGCGCACTGGCCGCGGCGCACGCGGGCAGGGATCGGGCTCGGCTCGAGCAGGAGCCGATCGCGGTGGCGATCGCCGGGCGCCTGATGCTCAAGCGCGTCATGGGCAAGGCGAGCTTCGCCACGCTGCAGGACGGCAGCGGCAGGCTCCAGGTGTATGTCTCGAACGACGTCAGCGGCATTGATGCGCACGAGCAGTTCAAGCACTGGGACCTGGGCGACATCGTCGGCGTCGAAGGTGCGCTCTTCAAGACCAACAAGGGCGAGCTGACGGTGCACGCGAGGAAGCTGCGCTTGCTGGCGAAGGCGCTGCGGCCGCTGCCGGAGAAGTTCCACGGCCTCGCCGACCAGGAGACGCGCTACCGGCAGCGCTACCTGGATCTCATCGTGACGCCCGAGTCGCGCCGCACCTTCGAGCTGCGCTCGAAGGTGGTGCAGGCGCTGCGCGAGCTGATGCATGCCGAGGGCTTCCTCGAGGTCGAGACGCCGATGATGCAGCCGATACCGGGCGGTGCGGTGGCACGGCCCTTCAGGACGCACCACAACGCGCTCGACATGGACCTGTACCTGCGCATCGCGCCGGAGCTTTTCCTGAAGCGGCTCGTGGTCGGCGGTTTCGAACGCGTCTACGAGATCAACCGCAATTTCCGCAACGAGGGCATTTCGACGCGCCACAACCCCGAATTCACGATGATGGAGTGGTACTCGGCCTACGAGGACTGCGCTTTCATGATCGAGCACACCGAGCGGCTGGTGCGCCATGCGGCGCTGCAGGCGCTCGGCAGCACTTCGCTCAGCTACCAGGGCAGGACGCTCGATTTCGGCCGGCCGTTCGCGCGCCTGCCGATCCCGGATGCGATCCGCCGCCACGGCGACGCCGACTGCCACGTCGCGGACCTGCGCGAGCGCGCCTTTCTCGCCGCGAAGCTCGACGCGCTCGGGGTCGCCTACACGGCGCGGCAGGGATGGGGGTCGCTGCAGCTGGTGCTGTTCGAGGCGCTGGCCGAGAAGCACCTCGTCGAGCCGACCTTCGTCACCGAGTTCCCGGCGGAAGTGTCGCCGCTCGCGCGGCGCAACGACCGCGACCCGCAGATCGCCGACCGCTTCGAGCTGTTCATCGATACCAAGGAGATCGCGAACGGTTTCTCGGAACTGAACGATCCGGAAGATCAGGCCGCGCGCTTTCGCGAGCAGGTCATGCTCAAGGAGGCCGGCGACGAGGAAGCGATGTATTACGACGCCGACTACATCCGCGCGCTCGAGTACGGTCTGCCGCCCACGGCGGGAGGGGGCCTCGGCATCGACCGGCTGGTGATGCTGCTCACCGACAGCCCCTCGATCCGCGACGTGATCCTGTTCCCGCAAATGCGCGGTGAAACCTGAGGCGCGCAGCGCGGCGGCGCCGTCCGCGCTGCGCGGAATCGTGCTGATGGTGGCCGCCGTGGGCGTATTCACGCTCATGGACGCCATCGCCAAGTACCTCTCGCGCTGGTACCCCGTGCCCGGCATCGTCTGGGCGCGCTACGCATCGAATCTCGCCGTGCTGCTGATCTGGTTCGCCGCGTTCGGCGAGTTGCGGCGCCTGCGCACCGCGCGGCCCGGCATCCAGCTGGCGCGCGGACTGCTGCTTGCCGCCGCGACCATGCTTTACTTCACTTCGCTATCGGTACTGCCGCTCGCCGATGCCGCGGCGATCGGTTTCGTGCTGCCGCTGTTCGTTGCTGCGCTCGCGGTGCCGATGCTGCAGGAGCGCCTCGACCTGGGGCGCACTCTGGCGATCGCGGCCGGTCTCGCCGGCGCGCTGATCATCGTGCGACCGGGATCCGCCAGTTTCACGCTCTACGCGCTGCTGCCGATGGCGATGGCGCTGTGCAACGCGCTCTACCAGATCCTGACGCGCAAGGTGGCCGGAGTCGAGCATCCGCTCACCTCGCTCGTCTGGGGCGCGATCGTCGGTGCGGTACTGCTTTCTGCGGTCCTGCCCTTCGCGTGGGAAACCCCGCGCCAGGCCTTTCACTGGGCGCTGCTCGGGGTGATCGGCGTGCTCGCTTCGGTCGGCCACTACCTGTTGATCCGCGCCTATGACTACGCGCCGGCTACGCTGCTCGCGCCCTTCACCTACAGTGGGCTGGTCTGGGCGATGCTGTTGGGTTTGGCGGTGTTCGGAAACTTCCCCGATGCCTGGTCGCTCGCAGGCATGGCGGTGATCGTGGGCTCGGGGCTGTTCATCGCCAGCCGCCAGCGCTTGACAGTGCACCGCGGCTGAACTGCAATCGCTGCATGCCGAAAGCCAGCTGGAACGGCGCCATCCTCGCCGAGGCGGATACCGACGACGTACGCGTCGTCGAGGGACATGTGTACTTTCCGCCGGAGAGCGTGGACCACACCTATCTGCGGCAATCGAAGACGCGAACCGTCTGCCCGGTAAAAGGCATCGCGAGCTATTACGACATCGCGGTCGATGGCGAAGTGAATCGCGACGCAGCTTGGTGTTACGCATCGCCCAAGCTCGCGGCCGAGGAGATTGCGGGTTACGTAGCGTTCTGGAAAGGCGTGGAGATCGAAGAAGAAACCTGACCTGCGCAACCTTCGGCCACACAGATCGCCTCCGCACGTCTTCATCCGCGCAGTCCAAACCCTGCTTCTTGAAGTGGCGGTGACACTGCGATCACAGGCCGACTGCGGGCCGCCAGCCAGACCCGGCTCCATTACGGCGAAAGATGACACCGTACGCATAAATGCAATGCCTCTTGCGCAGGCGGGGGCGTTCAGTTCGGCTGGCGGCGCCGGCGGATCCTGCGGATCGCCGCCGCCAGCGGCTTCAGGTCCTTTTCCACCACCGCCCAGACGATCTCGGGATCGGTGCGCCAGTACTGGTGCGAGAGCACGTCCCGCATCCCCGCGATCTGCGGCCACGGCACCTCCGGCGCAAGGCGCTCCAGCTCCAGCCCGCCGGCCTGCGCTGCCTTTACGGCCTCGCCGATCTGCAGGATCCGCGCGATCACTGCGTCGCGCGCCATCGGGTTGTGCAGGAACGCGCGCTTGCCCTCGCGGGTGTAAGCACGTATCGCCGCAACGGCCGCGAGAACGTCGCCAAGCAACTCCTCGGGCCGCCGTGGCATGGGTCAGATTATTCGCACGAGATCGGCCCGCGCCGCGGCGCGCACCTCTGGCCTGAGCGACGCGCGCGTGAACGCGTCCACCGGCCTGCCGAACAGCGCCTCCAGGTCCTGCTTCACGCCCACCAGATCGACGAGCGAGCGGCCCTCCTCCAGTTCCACCAGGAAGTCGAGATCGCTCGCCGCCCTCGCCTCGCCGCGCGCCGCCGAACCAAAGAGCGCGAGCGAGCGCACGCCGTGCCGGGCCGCAACCGCCCTGAGGAGCGGCTTTTGCGCCAGCACCTGCGCGCGCAGACTTGGCGCCGCTTTCGGCACGACCGCAAGATCGAGCCCCAGCCCCCCCAGGGCCTGGACGACCTTGTCCAGCCGCGCGGTCGCCTTGCCGCGCTCCAGCTCGTTGAGGAACCGTACCGAGACCCCGATCCGCTCCGCCGCAGCGCGCAGCGACCACCCGCGCGCCCTGCGCACCTTGAGCAGCTCTGTCGCGATGGAAGATTTCACCGCCACTCCGGATGGCCTGCAGCCCTCATGACACGATCGTAGTTGAGCGTACTACGATCATAACACAGCGGTCCGGCGCGGCAGTTCTAATCAGGTTGCCCGCGACGATGCGAAGTCCGCCCGCTCCAGCAGCCACGAGGTCGCGAAGCCGATCACCAGTCCCCAGAACGGCGCGCCGATATTGAAGATCGCGACGTCGGCCACCGTGACGAGAAACGTCACCAGCGCCCCGAGCGTGAAGCGGTCCTTGAACGCCACCGTGAACGCCGTCTGCAGCACGCGCAGCATCGCGAGGCCCGCCAGCGCTGCGATGAACGCCTTCGGCGTCGCGAGCATCAGGTGGGTGAACACCGGCGAGAACAGCCCGAAGGCAAGCGCAAGCAATCCGACAAAGATCCCCGCGCTGTAGTGCCGGTGCTTTTCCCCGGAACCGGAAATGATCGCGTTGACGGGTCCGGTGAGACAGGTCGAGACCGTACCGACGAACGCGGTGAGTATCGATCCCAGGCCACAGGCGAGCGTCACCGCATTGATCGGCGGCGCGTGACCCGCGGCGCGCAACACCGCGGTGCCCTGCCCGTTCTGCACCACCAGCACGGTGATGGCGAGCGGCACCACCAGCTCGATCATCGCCTGCCAGGACCAGGCGGGTGCATAAAAATTCGGCTGCACCAGCCCGAGCGAGGCGCCTGCGCCGAGTTCGAAGCGGCCAAGCGCGGCAATCATGAGCGCGCCGACGACGAGCGCCGCAATCAGCGGCGGCACGCGCCGCCCGAACGCCGGCCAAGCGCTCAATACGATGAACGCTGCGATCATCGGCAGCGCGATCCAGAAATCGTCCCGCACCGCGTACACCAGGTCGAGGCCGAAGCGCAGGAACACGCCGGCCACCATGCCCATCACCACCGGCATCGGCATCGCCTCCATCGCGCGCCGCACCCAGCCCGAGACGCCGAGCACCGCCATCAGCAGGCCGGTGGCGAGGAAGGCGCCGATGACCTCGGGAAAGCTCAGGTGGCCGAGCGCAGGGCCGACCAGCACCGTTCCGGGAATGGTCCAGAAGAACACCAGCGGCTGGCGGTAGAACCAGCAGAACGCGATGCTGATCAGGCCGTTCACGAAGAACGAACCGAAGATCCAGGACGACAGGTCGTCGGCGGAAAGGCCGCCGCGCGTGCCGACCGCGAGAATGATCGCGACCGGCCCCGAAGCGGCGAAGATGAAGGCGACCAGCGCGGCGACGAAATGGACACCGCCGAAATCGGACAGTACCTGCCGCAGAGGCGCAGGAGGCGCCTCGGGTTTTTCCAGCGCGATCAGTTCAGCCGCTCGAAAATCGCGGCGATACCCTGCCCGCCGCCGATGCACATCGTGACGAGCGCGTAGCGCTGGTGCGTGCGCTCCAGTTCGTAGAGCGCCTTCACCGTGAGTACGCAGCCGGTGGCGCCGATCGGGTGGCCGAGCGCCACCGCGCCGCCGTTCGGATTCACCTTCGCCGGATCGAGACCCAGATCCCTGGTCACGGCCATGGCCTGCACCGCGAACGCCTCGTTCGACTCGGTGAGGTCGATATCCGCGGGCTTGAGACCCGTCTTCTCGAAAATGCGCCGCACCGCCGGAATCGGGCCCAGCCCCATCACCTGCGGTTCGACCCCGGCGTGCGCGTAGCCCACCAGCCGCGCCATCGGCTTGATCCCGGCCCTCTGCGCTGCGCCGGCTTCCATCAGCACCACCGCTGCCGCCGCATCGTTCAAGCCGGACGCATTGCCCGCAGTGACGGTGCCGTCCTTCCGGAACGCCGCCTTCAGCTTGGCGAGGTCGTCGGGCTTGGCATCCTTGCGCACATGCTCGTCGAGCGTGTATTGCTCTACACCCTTGCGCGTTTTCAGTTCGATCGGCACGATCTGGCTCTTGAAGTGGCCGCTCGCCAGCGCGCTCGCCGCGCGCCGGTGCGACTCGAGCGCGAAGGCGTCCTGCTGCTCGCGCGTGAAACCGTATTTCGCCGCAATGTTCTCTGCCGTGACGCCCATGTGGCCGTGGCCGAACGGGTCGTGCAGCGCTCCGGTCATCGCGTCCACGATGGCGGCATCGCCCATGCGCTGGCCCCAGCGCCCGGTGGGCAGGAAGTATGCGGCGCGGCTCATGCTTTCCGCGCCGCCGCCCACCGCGCAATCGGTGTCGCCGAGCAGGATGTGCTGCGCCGCCGACACGATCGCCTGCAGTCCCGAGCCGCACAGCCGGTTCACCGTAAGGCAGGGCGTGCCGACCGGCAGGCCCGCATCGACTGCCGCGACGCGCGACAGGTACATGTCGCGTGCCTCGCCGTGAATCACGCTGCCCATCACCACGTGGCCGATCGAGGCCGGATCGATCCCGGCTCGCGCCACGGCCTCCTTGATCGCGATCGAGCCCAGGCGCGTCGCCGGAAATTCCTTGAGCGAACCGCCGTAGTCGCCGATCGCGGTGCGCGCGCCGCTCACTACCACCACTTGCCGCTGGCTCATGTCGTGTCCCGGATCAGGTCGGTTTCGGCGGCTCGCTCTTGCCCTGGTTCGGCGGGTGTCCGGGGAAAGTGAAGCCCGTGAAGAGGTTGCGCGCCTGGCTCTGCATCTGGTCCTGGAACTGCGCGAATACCTTCTGGCTCTGTTCCATGTAGGCCTGCATCAGGCTCTGCATCGCCGGTCCCTGCAGGTTCATGAACTGCGCCCACAGCTCCTGCGAGGTGCGCGAGCCGTCGCCGTACACCTTCTGCGACTGGTTCTGCAGCGCCTTCTGGATCTGCTGGAAGGCGGCCAGGTTCTTCTCGAGGTACGAGCCCATGAAGCCCTGCATCGCGCTGCCATAGGCGCGGATCATCTGCGACAGCAAATCCGATGAAAACATCGGCACGCCGCCCGACTCCTCCTCGAGGATGATCTGCAGCAGGATCTGGCGCGTCAGGTCGTCGTTCGACTTGGCGTCGATCACCTGGAACTCCTCCTGCTTGAGCACCATCTGCTTGACGTCGGCGAGCGTGATGTAGCTCGAGGTCTTGGTGTCGTAAAGACGCCGGTTGGGGTACTTCTTGATCAGGCGGACCTGGTTGTCCATGGCTTGCGTCTCTCCGAATCGTTGCGCTGGCCGGCGCCAGGGCTCAATACATGTGCTGGCCGCCGTTGATCGAAATGTTCGCGCCGGTGACGAACGCGGCTTCCTCCGAACACAGGTAGATGATCAATCCGGCCACTTCGTCGGGCTTGCCGAGGCGCCCGATCGGGATCTGCGGCAGGATCTTCGAATCGAGGATCTCTTTCGGTATCGCGGTCACCATCTTGGTGCCGATGTAGCCCGGCGAAATGGTGTTGATGGTGACACCCTTCTTCGCCACCTCGAGCGCGAGCGCCTTGGTGAAGCCGTGGATGCCGGCCTTGGCAGCCGAGTAGTTGGTCTGCCCGAAGGCGCCCTTCTGGCCGTTCACCGACGAGATGTTGATCACCCGGCCCCAGCCCCCGTCGAGCATGCCGTCCATCACCTGCTTGGTCATGTTGAAGCAGGAATCGAGGTTGGTGCGCATCACCGCATCCCAGTCGGACTTGGTCATCTTCTTGAACGTCATGTCGCGCGTGATGCCGGCGTTGTTCACCAGGATGTCGATGGTGCCGCAGTCCTTCTGGATCTGCGCGCACTTCGCGGCACAGTCGTCGTAATCCACGACATCGACCGGATAGGCCGCGAAGGCGTAGCCGCGGCCTTTCATTTCCCCGAGCCAGGACCTGAACTTGGTGTTCGACGGCGAATACGTCACCGCCACCTTGTAGCCGGCGTCGGACATCTTCGTCGAGATCGTTTCCCCCAGCCCGCCCATGCCGCCGGTGACGAGGGCAATTCTCTGCTGCGCCATGACGTCCGCCTCCGCTGGTCGTGTCAGGTCGAGTCCAGTTTACACCATCACATCACGTGCATTGCGCCGTTCACCGGGATGTTCGCGCCGGTGATGCAGCCCGCCTCTTCTGTGCTGTCTCATTCGAGTTGTGGTGGTTCTATTCGCGCTCGACGGCGAGCGCCACGCCCATGCCGCCGCCGATGCAAAGCGATGCCAGACCCTTTTTCGCGTCGCGCTTTTGCATCTCGTGCAGCAGCGTCACCAGGATGCGGCAGCCCGAGGCGCCGATCGGGTGGCCGAGCGCGATCGCACCGCCGTTCACGTTCACCCTGGAGGTGTCCCAGCCCATCTGGCGATTCACCGCGATCGCCTGGGCGGCAAACGCCTCGTTGATTTCCATCAAGTCCAGCGCCTGCGGCTGCCATCCCGCGCGCGCCAGGCAACGCTTGGAGGCCGGCACCGGACCCATGCCCATGTACTTCGGATCTACGCCCGCCGAGGCGTAGGCCCTGATGCGCGCGAGCGGCTTCAGCCCAAGCTCGCGCACCTTGCGCGCCGACGCCAGCACCACCGCGGCGGCGCCGTCGTTGATACCGGAAGCGTTGCCCGCGGTGACGGTGCCGTTCTTGTCGAATGCGGGCCTGAGCGACCTGAGCGCATCGAGCGTCGCGCCGTGGCGCGGATACTCGTCTTCGGCGAAGCTCACCGGCCCTTTGCGCGACGGCACTTCGACCGGCACCACTTCGTCCCTGAAGCGGCCCGCCTTCTGCGCGCTTTCAGTCTTCAGCTGCGAGGCGACCGCGAACGCGTCCTGCTCCTCGCGCGTCACGGCGTATTCCTTCGCCACGTTCTCGGCGGTGACCCCCATGTGGTACTGGTTGTAGACGTCCCACAGGCCGTCGACCACCATCGAGTCGAGCATCTTCGCGTCGCCCATGCGAAAGCCATCGCGCGAGCCCATGAGCACGTGCGGCGCGAGGCTCATCGATTCCTGCCCGCCCGCGACGACCAGCTCGGCATCGCCACCGGCGATCGACTGCGCCCCCAGCACTGCCGCCTTGAGGCCCGAGCCGCAGACCTTGTTGATCGTCATCGCCGGAATCATGTCCGGCAGGCCGGCGCGGATCGCCGCCTGGCGAGCCGGGTTCTGGCCGACGCCGGCTGCGAGCACCTGGCCCATGATCACTTCGGAGACCTGCTCCGGCGCCACGCCCGCGCGCGCGAGCACCTGGCGGATGACGAGCGCGCCCAGCTCTGTCGCCGGCATTTTCGCCAGCGTGCCGCCGAACTTGCCGATCGCGGTACGCGCCGCGCCTACGATGAAGATGTCTTCCACGCTGTTCTCCTTGTCATTGAGCCCGCTGCTTCACATAACGACCCGGTGCCGGCTCGATCGCCCGATAGTCAGCATTGCCTGATTTCCTCGGCGCGCGACGCACGCCGCCCTTGAACCCCTCCAGCCACTGCGCCCACTGCGGCCACCAGCTCCCCGGTTGCTCCGGCGCCGCCGCCAGCCAGGCCTCCGGATCCTCCGGGCAGTCGTCGCCCGTCCAGAAGCTGCGCCGGTTCTTCGACGCCGGATTGATGACCCCGGCGATATGGCCGCTCGCGCCGAGGACGAATTTCTTCTCGCCGCCGAGCAGCGCGAGCGAGCGGTAGGCGGCGTGCCAGGGCACGATATGGTCCTCGCGCGAGCCGTAGATGAACGCCGGCTGGCGTACCTTGCCGAGATCCACCGCGACCCCGCAGTTGCGCAGCGCACCCGGCACGCGCAGCCGGTTCTCGAGGTAGGTGTTGCGCAGGTAGTAGCAGTACATCGGCCCGGGCAGATTGGTGCTGTCGGCGTTCCAGTAGAGCAGGTCGAACGCCCCCGGCGCGCCGCCCATCAGGTAGTTGTTCACCACGTACGGCCAGATCAGGTCGTTCGCACGAAGCGCGGAAAACACGTACGCCAGGTCGCGCCCCGGCAGGATCCCGCCGCCACCGATCGCCGCCTCGCGCGCCCGCACGCCCGCCTCGTCGACGAACACGCCGAGCGTGCCCGGCTCGGCGAAATCGAGCATCGTGGTGAGAAAGGTGACGCTCGCGACGATGTCCTTGCCCTTCGCGGCGAGCACCGCGAGGGCCGCGCCGAGCAGCGTGCCGCCGACGCAGAAACCGAGCGCGTTGACGCGATCCGCGCGCGTGATGCGGCGCGCGACGCGCAGCGGCTCGAAGATGCCGAGCTTGAGATAATCGTCCCAGCCGTAGCGGCCCTGCTCCGGGCCGACATTGCGCCAGGACACCATGAATACGGTATGGCCCTGCTCGAGCGCATAGCGCACGAACGAGTTCTCCGGCTGCAGGTCGAGGATGTAGTACTTGTTGATGCACGGCGGGACCATCACGAGCGGCCGCCCGCCGACCTGTTTCGTCGCCGGCGCGTACTGGATCAGTTGCACGAGGTCGTTTTCGTACACCACATCGCCCGGCGTCACCGCGAGGTTGCGGCCCACCTCGAAGGCGGTCTCGTCGGTCTGGCTGATGCGTCCGCGGCGCGCATCGCCGAGCAGGTTGGCGAGCCCGCGCGTGATGCTTTCGCCCTGCGAGGCGATCGCCTGGCGCAGCGCCTCCGGGTTGGTCGCGGCAAAGTTCGCCGGCGACATCGCATCGGTCCATTGCTTCACCGCGAAGCGCAGGCGCGATTTCGCCTCGCTGTCCAGAACGGCCTCCTCCGCCATCCGGTTCAGCAGCTGAGACGCCAGCAGATACGACTGCTTCAGGTAGTCGTAGTAGGGGTTGTCGCGCCATTCCTTGGCGGCAAAGCGCCGGTCGCCCGGGTCGGACTTGCCGAGGGACTCGCGCTCGCCCGCCAGAAGCGACGACCAGAGGCGCATCTGCTGTTCGACGAACGATTGCTGCAGCGCCTGGATCTTCGGCGGGTCCGCGGCAGGCGCAGTCCAGGCGGCAGCGGCCAGCGGCGCCTGAAGCTGTGCGGCAAGCTGCATCCAGCCTCGAGTGACCTGATCCCCGGCCGCGGCAATGGCTCCGACAAGGTCCTCCGGCGAGATTTGCTGCGCTGCCATGAAGGGCGGATTTTGCGACGCACAATCGACCCCGTCAATCGGATCCGGCGCGATCCGCCCGAGCCGATCACAAGCTACTGATCGATCTGCGCTTTCAGTGCCCCGTGCCGAGCGCGACGCGAACCAGGGCGATCACCGCGATGCCCGCCGCGATGAGCGAGGTCTGCGCGACCGTGGCGCGCAACTCCGGCCGCCGGTGCAGTCCGGGGATCAGGTCGGCGACGGCGACGTAAATCATGCTCGCCGCGACGATGCCGAGGAGCACCGGTTCCCAGCGCATGAAGACCTGCAGCGCGTAGTAGCCGATCACGCCGCCGATCAGCGTGCCGCACGACGACAGCACGTTCAGCGCAAGCGCCCTGGCCCTGGAATAGCCGGAATGGAGCAGGATGATGAAATCGCCGACCTCCTGCGGGATTTCGTGCGCCACGATGGCGAGCGCCGTGATGATGCCGAGCTCGGTCCCCTGCAGGAACGCGGCCGCAATCAGCACGCCATCGAGGAAATTGTGGATCGTATCGCCGACCACGATCATGGTGCCGGAGCGCCCGTGGTCGTGCTCCGCCTCGTGCTCGTCGTGCGAATGACGCCACAGCAGCAGTTTTTCGAGCAGGAAAAATCCCAGGATCCCGCCGAGGATCGAGGCCGCCGCGGTGCGCGGGTCGCCCTGTTCGAAAGCGTGCGGGATCACTTCGAGGAACGCCGCGCCGAGCAGCGCGCCGATGGCGAACGACACCAGCATCGGAATCCAGGACAGGCGCACCAGGAGCGCGACAGCCGCCGCGCCAGCGGACAGCATGCCGCCGGCGACACTCGCCGCGATGATCCAGCCGAGAGTCATGGGGGCGTGGATTCTACGTCAGCCAGATCACCGCAGCCATGCGCGCCACGGCCCGATCCCTGCGCCACGAGTAAAAGCGCGCGGCATCGCGATGCGTGCAGTAGGCGCCGCCGCAAACCTGCGTGACGCCGTGCGCGGCGAGGCGCCGGCGCGCGATCGCGCCCAGATCGAGCTGCCAATGCCCGGGGCGCGAAGGCTCGAACGCGTCTTCGGCCGCCGGATCGCGCGCGACGAAGGCGGCGCGCACTTCGGCGCCGACTTCGTAGGCGCGCGCGCCGATCGCCGGTCCCAGCCAGGCGAGCACCTCGCTCGCCGGCAGCGCAAGCGCCGCGAGCGTCGCCTCGATCACGCCGGCGGCGAGACCCCGCCAGCCCGCATGCGCCACGCCGATCGCGTCTCCCGAGCGGCTCGCAAACAGGACCGGCAAGCAATCGGCCACCAGGACCGCGCACGGCTTGCCGCGGCGTCGCGTGACCGCGGCATCGGCCTGCGGCTCCGGCACCGCTGCCGAGGCGTCATCGAGCACTTCGGCGCCGTGCACCTGGGTGAGCCAGCGCGGCTCTGCCGGAACCACCGCACGCAGGCGCGCGCGCCCCTCGCCGTCCTCACGCATGTCGCCGAACGAACGCGTGGTGAAAACGGCGCGCACGCCGGGCGGCGCCGGCCAGTCGGGCGTGATCAGCTCAGCCACCGCGGCGCAGCTCGCGCAGCAAGCCGGCCATGTCGCGCGGCAGCGGCGCGCGCCACGACAAGGTCTTGCCGCTGCGCGGATGGACCAGCTCCAGTTCGGCCGCATGCAACGCCTGTCGCCCGAGCGCCAGGCCGTGCCGCGTGCCGCGCCGGTATACCGGGTCGCCGACCAGCGGGTGCCGGATATGCTGGAAGTGGACGCGGATCTGGTGCGTGCGCCCGGTCTCGAGGCGGCATTCCACCAACGCCGCGCTGCCGAAGCGTTCGAGCACGCGATAGCGGGTGCGCGCTTCCTTGCCGCGGCGCGTGACCGCCATGCGCGTACGCGCGCGCGTATCCCGGCCGATGGGCGCATCGATCGTGCCCTGCGCCGGCGGATCGCCATGCACCAGTGCGAAATAGACGCGTCGAACCGTGCGCGCCGCGAGTTGCGCTGCCAGATGCGCCTGCGCCGCCACGTTGCGCGCGACCACCAGCAGGCCGCTGGTGTCCTTGTCGAGCCGGTGCACGATGCCGGCGCGCGGCACCAGTGCGAGTTCCGGGGCGTGCGCCAGCAGGGCGTTGAGCAGCGTGCGGTCGGGAACCCCGGCGCCCGGATGCACCACCAGGCCCGCCGGCTTGTCGATCACGATCAGGTCGCGATCCTCGTAAACGATCCTGAGCGGCATGCGCTGGGCGCGCGGCATCGCGGCGTCGGGCATCGTGGGCGGCGCGATATCGATTCGCTCGCCGCCGGTGACCGCGCGGCTCGCTTCGGCGCGCGCACCGTCGACCAGGATATGGCCCGCCTTCAGCCACGCCTGCAGGCGGTTGCGCGAATACTGCGGAAACGTGCGCGCCAGCGCCTGGTCGAGCCGCAACCCGCCGAGCGCACCGGAAACCGTTGCTGCCATCGGCGCCGCGAACGCGTCCTCCCAGTCGGCCTCGGGTGCGCCGCTATAATGCTTCGCCATGAAAAGGAGTTTACTGACTCTGTTGCTGCTGGTCGCGGGCGCCGGCGGCTGCGGATTGCTGCCGACGGAGAAGGACGAAACCGCGGACTGGTCGGCGCAACGCATCTACGGCGAGGCCAAGGACGAGATGGCCGTGCGCGGCTGGGAAAAGGCGATCAAGCTGCTGGAGCGGCTCGAGGCACGCTACCCGTACGGCCGCTACGCGCAGCAGGCGCAGCTCGACGTCGCCTACGCCTACTGGAAAAGCGGCGAGCGGGCCTCGGCAATCGCTGCCGCCGACCGCTTCATCAAGCTCTACCCGAACCACGCCAACGTCGACTACGCGTATTACCTGAAGGGCCTGGTCAACTTCAACGAGAACCAGGGCCTGTTCGCGGTGTTCGACAACCCGGACATGACCGAGCGCGACCCGAAATCCTCGCGCGAGTCATTCGATGCCTTCAAGGAGCTGGTGGGGCGTTTTCCCGAATCGAAGTACGCGGAGGACTCGACCGCGCGCATGCGCTATCTGGTGAATTCGCTGGCGCAGAACGAAGTGCATGTGGCGCGCTTCTACATGAAGCGCGGCGCCTATGTGGCAGCGGCCAACCGCGCCCAGTACGCAGTGCAGAACTACGCCCAGGCGCCCGCCATCGAGGAGGCCGTGTTCATCATGGTGAAGGCCTACGATGCGCTCGGCATGAACCCGCTGCGCGACGCCGCCGACCGTGTCATGCGCAGCAACTTCCCGCAAAGCCGGTACCTTGCGGGCAAGACCGGGCGCGACGTGTCCTGGTGGAAGCTCTGGGATCCCGACTGG
>MERE01000191.1 GCA_001771975.1 Betaproteobacteria bacterium RIFCSPLOWO2_02_FULL_68_150
TGTTTCTCGCCCTTGCCTTCGGTATAGATCCGGTTCGGCTCCACGCCTTTCGACACGAGATAAGCCTTGACCGACTCGGCACGGCGCACCGACAGTTTCTGGTTATAGGCGTCGCTGCCGATCGAATCAGTGTGCCCGATCGCGATCACCACTTCGAGGTTGATCGCTTTCACCTTTTGCGCCAGGTCGTCGAGCTTGCTCTTGCCCTCGGGCTTGAGCACCGACTTGTCGAAGTCGAACAGCACGTCGGCGGCGAGCGTCACTTTTTCAGCAACGGGCTTGGGCTTCGCAGGAGCGGGCTTCGGCGCAGGTGCACGCGGCGGCGGCGGCGGCGGCGGTGTCACCGCAGGCTTGGGCGCCGGTTTCGGCAACAGATCGGCGTCGCATTCCTTGGTTGCCATCGCGGGCGTCCAGTAGCCGGCGCGCCAGCACTGTCCCACCGAGTTCTTCCACGCGGCGCCGTTGGTCGCCGGACTGGTCCAGTAGCCGGAGGTCTGCGCGGCGGCATTGATCGAGATGGCCGACATCGCAACGCCCGCGGCGAGCATCATCGGCATCAGGAATCGCTTGTTCATGTCTTCCCCTCTCTGTTTTTTGATGGAAAGTTGTTCAGATTCAAGACGCTGGATCGGTCTTGAGCGAATTTTGCCACAACTCGGCACGGGTGTCCAAGTCAAATCGGCCCATGTTGACCAAGATGCCGCCGGAGACCAGGCGGGATCCCCCCACCCAGACGTCGCTGACCTGCTCGCGGCCCGCGGCGTAAACGAGGTGCGACACCGGGTCGTAGCACGGGATCAGCTCCGGCCCCGCCAGGCGCACGGCGGTCAGATCGGCGCATTTCCCGGGGGCGATCGATCCGATTCTGGCCTCCAGGCCCAGCGCACGCGCCCCGCCGAGCGTTGCCGCGCGCAGCGCCGCGTGCGCCGGCAGCGCTTGGGCATCGCGCGCCACCGCTTTGGCGAGCAGCGCCGCGAGGCGCATTTCCTGCATCGTGTCAAGGCGGTTGTTGCTTGCCGCGCCATCGGTACCGAAAGCGACATTGACGCCGGCCGCCATGAGCCGGGCGACCGGGGCGAAACCGCTCGCCAGCTTGAGGTTCGACGAGGGGCAATGCACGACCGACGATCCGTGGCGCGCGAGCAACACTATTTCCTCGTCCGTCAGATGCACGCCGTGAACGGCGATCAGACCCGGGCCGAGCAGCCCCAGCCTGCGCAGCCGCTCGATTGGCCGCGCGCCGTGCTCGGCCAGCGAGCGCTCGATTTCCTCCCCGGTCTCGTGCAGGTGAATGTGTACCGGCACGTCCACTTCGCCGACCAGCCTGGCCACCCTGCGGAACGTGGCGTCCGACACGGTATAGGGCGCGTGCGGCGCGAGGCAGAACGAAAGCTGCGGGTGGTCACGCCAGCGATCGCGCAGCGCGAGCCCTTTTTCGAAGTAATCGTCGGGGTCGGACGCGTACGACGACGCGAACTCGACCACGATCATGCCGAGTGATGCGCGCATGCCGGACTCGAGCACCGATTCGAGCGCCGCCTCGGGATAGAAGTACATGTCGTTGAAACAGGTGGTGCCGCCGCGCAGCATCTCGGCACAGGCGAGCAACGTGCCGTCGCGCACGAACTGCGGCGACACGTGCCGCATTTCCACCGGCCAGATGTGCTGCTGCAGCCAGCGCAACAGCGGCAGGTCGTCGGCGAGCCCCCGCATCAGCGCCATGGCAGCGTGCGTATGCGCGTTGACCAGCCCGGGGACGAGCACGTGCTGGCGCAACTCGGTGATGGCGCGCTCCGGGTAGCGCGCGCGCGCGGCCTCGAGCGGCAGCACGGCCTCGATCAGGCCGTCGCGCACCGCGACGACGTGATCATCGAGCACTGCGCCGGCGGGCTCGACCGGCACCACCCAGCGCGCACGGATGAGGAAGGGCTCTGGCATTGCGACTCCCGGAAGCGGCGGCCGCGAGAGTATAGCGGGGAGCATTCGGACGAGGCGCGCGTGATAAAATTTCAAGCTTCGCTCGACTCTCCCGAGGCACCGCTTCCCACCACCGCGTCATGGAGCAATTCGCCAAGGAAACGCTGCCCGTCAGCCTCGAAGAGGAGATGCGGCGCTCGTACCTCGACTACGCCATGAGCGTGATCGTCGGGCGCGCGCTGCCCGATGTGCGCGACGGCCTCAAGCCGGTGCATCGCCGCGTGCTTTTCGCGATGCACGAGCTGGCGAACCACTGGAACCGGCCGTACAAGAAATCGGCGCGCATCGTCGGCGACGTGATCGGCAAGTACCACCCGCACGGCGACGCCGCGGTGTACGACACCATCGTGCGCATGGCGCAGAACTTTTCGCTGCGCTACATGCTGGTCGACGGCCAGGGCAACTTCGGCTCGGTGGACGGCGACAACGCCGCGGCCATGCGCTACACCGAAATCCGCATGGCGAAGATCGGCCACGAGCTGCTCGCCGACATCGACAAGGAAACGGTGGACTTCGGGCCGAACTACGACGGCTCCGAGTCCGAGCCGCTGATCCTGCCGTCGCGGCTGCCCAACCTGCTGGTGAACGGCTCCTCGGGAATCGCGGTCGGCATGGCGACCAACGTGCCGCCGCACAATCTGGGCGAAGTGATCGACGCCTGCCTCCACCTGCTGCACAACCCGCGCTGCACCATCGACGAGCTGATGAAGCGGGTGCCGGCGCCGGATTTTCCGACCGCGGCGATCATTTACGGCGTATCCGGCGTGCACGAGGGCTATCGCACCGGACGCGGCCGCGTGGTGATGCGCGCACGCACGCATTTCGAGGAGATCGGCAAGGGCGACCGCCAGGCGATCGTGGTCGACGAGCTGCCCTACCAGGTCAACAAGAAGGTGCTGCTCGAGCGCATCGCGGAGCTGGTGACGGAAAAGCGCCTCGAAGGCATCTCCGACATCCGCGACGAGTCCGACAAGCAGGGCATCCGCGTGGTGATCGAGTTGAAGCGCGGCGAGCTCGCGGAAGTGGTGCTGAACAACCTGTACAAGCTGACGCAGCTGCAGGACACCTTCGGCATGAACATGGTGGCGCTGGTCGACGGCCAGCCCAGGCTGCTCAACCTCAAGGAGCTGATCGAAGCCTTCATCGCGCACCGGCGCGAAGTGGTGACGCGGCGCGCGCTGCACGAGCTGCGCCGGGCGCGCGAGCGCGGCCACATCCTCGAGGGCCTCGCGGTCGCGCTGTCCAACGTGGACGAGGTGATCGAGCTGATCAAGCGGGCGCCGTCGCCCGCGGAGGCCAAGCGCGAGCTGACCGCGCGCACCTGGCGCTCGGAGCTGGTGGCGCAAATGCTCGCGCGCGTCGCGGGCGCGGGCGGGGCGGCGCAGTTCCGCCCGGAGGGGCTGGCGCCGGAGTACGGGCTCAAGCCCGACGGCTACCGCCTCTCGGAGGAGCAGGCGCAGGCGATTCTGGATCTGCGGCTGCAGCGCCTGACCGGGCTCGAGCAGGACAAGATCCGCGACGAGTACCGCGAGGTGATGGCGGCGATCGCCGACCTGCTCGACCTGCTCGACAAGCCGGCGCGCGTCATGGCGGTGATCGCGGACGAACTCGGCGCGATCCGGCAGGAATTCGGCGACGCGCGCCGCAGCGAGATCGTCGCCACGACCGAGGACCTCTCGATGGAGGATCTGATCGCGCCGCAGGACATGGTGGTCACGTTCTCGCACGGCGGCTACGTCAAGTCGCAGCCGCTCGCCGACTACCGCGCGCAGCGCCGCGGCGGCCGCGGCCGGCAGGCGGCCGCGACCAAGGAGGACGATTTCATCGAGCGGCTGTTCGTCGCGCATTCGCACGACTACCTGCTGTGCTTTTCCAGCCGGGGGCGCCTGTACTGGCTCAAGGTCTACGAGGTGCCGCAGGGCGCGAGCAGCAGCAAGGGGCGCCCGGTGGTGAACATGTTCCCGCTCGAGGAAGGCGAGAAGATCACGGCGGTGGTGCCGGTGCGGGAGTTCGACGACAACCACTTCGTATTCATGGCCACCGCGCAGGGCACGGTGAAGAAGACGCCGCTGTCGGAGTTTTCGCGCCCGCGCCCTTCGGGCATCATTGCGGTCGGTCTCGACCCGGGCGACTATCTCGTGGGCGCGGCGCTCACCGACGGCAGGTACGACGTCATGCTGTTCTCCTCCGAGGGCAAGGCGGTGCGCTTTGCCGAGGACGACGTGCGGCCGATGGGGCGGCAGGCGACCGGCGTGCGCGGCATGCGCCTGCCGGAGGACGCCAGCCAGCGCGTCGTGTGCATGCTGGCGGCCGACGACGAGTCCAAGGCGGTTCTGACGGCGACCGAAAAGGGTTTCGGCAAGCGCACGCCGATCAGCGAGTACACGCGGCACGGCCGGGGCGGCCTCGGCATGATCGCGATCCAGACCAGCGAGCGCAACGGCGCGCTGGTCGGCGCGGTGCTGGCCGACCAGAGCGACGAGGTGATGCTGATCTCGACCGGCGGCGTGCTGATCCGCACCGGGGTGGCGCAGATCCGCGAGCAGGGTCGCTCGACGCAGGGCGTGACGCTGATCGCCCTCGGCGAGGGAGAAAAACTGGCGGGCCTCGAGCGCATCGTCGAGCGCGACGAGGAAGACCTCGGCGGCGGCAATGGCAACGGCAGCGGCAACGGCAATGGCAATGGCGGCGGGCGAGATGACGCGGAGCCCCTGCCCGAACCACCGGCGGGCGAGACGCCGCCGCAGGTGCATTAGACGGCGCGAATGCGGCTCTGGGTCAATGCGGCGGCGATTCCGGATTTGTATAGTGCTGGCGGGCGTGCGCTGCCGCGCAGGCGCGCCGCAGCGACGATGACCAACCAGCACAGCCCGACGGCGCGGCCCGGGCAAGGCGGAACCGAGCGATGACACGGATCGTCAATTTCAGCGCCGGACCGGCGCTGCTCCCCGAAGAGGTGCTGGCGCGCGCCGGCGACGAGATGCTCGACTGGCACGGCTCGGGCATGTGCGTCATGGAGATGAGCCATCGCGGCAAGGAATTCATCTCGATCGCCGCGGAGGCGGAGCACGACCTGCGCGAGCTGCTGGCGGTTCCGGCCCATTACAAGGTGCTCTTCCTGCAGGGCGGCGCGACGCTGCAGTTCGCGCAGGTGCCGATGAACCTGCTCGCCGGCCGCGGCAAGGCCGACTACGTGATCACGGGCGAGTGGTCCAAGAAGGCCGCCAAGGAGGCGGCGGCGCATTGCGAGGTCGCGATCGCGGCGACGTCCGAGGATCGCCGGTTCCGCTGCGCGCCGCCGCAGGACGAATGGCGCGTAGGCGCGGATGCGGCGTACCTGCACTACTGCTCCAACGAGACCATCGGCGGCGTCGAGTTCCACTGGGTGCCGGACACCGGCGCGGTGACGCTCGTCGCCGACGCCTCCTCGCACATCCTGTCGCGTCCGCTCGAAGTGTCCAGGTTCGGACTGATTTACGCCGGGGCGCAGAAAAATATCGGGCCCGCGGGCCTGACCATCGTCGTCGTGCGCGAGGACCTGATGGGCCGGGCCGCGAGGGGCACGCCCACGGTGATGGACTACAAGCTGCAGGCCGACGCCGATTCGATGCTCAACACGCCGGCCACCTATTCGATCTACATCGCCGGACTGGTGTTCAAGTGGCTCAAGCAGCTCGGCGGGCTGGCGGAGATGGAGCGGCGCAACGTCGCCAAGGCGAAGCTGCTGTACGATTACCTCGACGCAAGCGGTTTTTACCGCAATCCGGTCGAACCGCGCGACCGCTCGCGCATGAACGTGCCGTTCACGCTCGCCGACGCCAAGCTGGACGACGCCTTCCTCAAGGGCGCGGCCGAGCGCGGCATGGTCCAGCTCAAGGGCCACCGCTCGGTCGGCGGCATGCGCGCCTCGATCTACAACGCAATGCCGATGGAGGGCGTGCAGCGCCTCGTCGATTACCTGAAGGAGTTCGAGCGACGCCATGGCTAAGAGCGTGGAGAAGAAGGTCGAAGTCCTGGTGCTGAACCAGATCGCGCAGGTCGGCCTCAAGCGCCTGCCCGCGGAGCGCTACTCCATCGTCAAGGAAGCCAAGGCTCCCGAGGTCGTGCTGGTGCGCTCGCAGGACCTGCACGGCATGGATTTCGGCCCCAACATCAAGGCAGTCGGCCGCGCGGGCGCAGGCGTCAATAACATCCCGGTCGCGGCGCTTTCCAAGTCCGGCATACCGGTGTTCAACGCCCCCGGCGCGAATGCCAACGCGGTCAAGGAACTGGTGCTCGCCGGGATGCTGATGGCGGCGCGCAACCTGGTGCCCGCGCTCGAGTTCGTGCGCGGACTGAACGCAGCGGCGCCCGATCTGGACAAGCAGGTCGAGAAGGGCAAGGCCTCGTTCGCCGGCGTCGAGCTGCCCGGGCACGCCCTCGGCGTGATCGGCCTGGGCAAGATCGGCAGCCTGGTCGCCGACGCGGCAATCCGCCTCGGCATGCAGGTGCTGGGCTTCGATCCGGAGATCACGGTCGACGCGGCCTGGAGCCTGCCCTCGCAGGTGCGCCGCGCCACGTCGCTCGACGAGGTGCTGAAGGCGAGCCACTTCGTCACGCTGCACGTGCCGCTGTCGGCCAAGACGCGCCACCTGATCAACACGAAGACCGTGGAACTGATGCGCCCGGGGGCGATACTGCTCAATTTCTCGCGCGAGGGCGTGGTCGACGACGAAGCCGTGCTGAAGGGCCTGCGCAGCCACCGGCTGAAGTGCCACGTGACGGATTTCCCGTCCGCCGTGCTGGTCAACCAGCCGGGCGTCGTCGCGCTGCCGCACCTCGGCGCCTCGACGCGCGAGGCGGAAGACAACTGCGCGGTGATGGTGGCGGACCAGGTGCGCGAGTACCTGGAGGACGGCACGCTGGTGAACGCGGTGAATTTTCCGGATGCGGTCATCGCGCGCGAGTCGCCCTACCGGCTCGCGATCGCCAATGCCAATGTGCCGAACATGCTGGCGCGAATCTCCCAGGCGATGGGCGGGCGCGGCATCAACATCCGCAACATGCTGAACAAGTCGCGCGGCGAGATGGCCTATACCCTGGTAGACGTGGACAGCGCCGTGCCGGCCGACGCGCTGGAGGAGCTGCGCGGCATCGAAGGCGTGCTGGCGGTGCGCTACCTGCCGGCCTAGCGGGATCCCGGGCGTGAGCGACCAGATCGAGCAGCTCAGGCGCGAAATCGACGCGCTCGACGACCAGTTGCTCGCGCTCCTGAACCGGCGCGCCGCACTGGCGGGCCGCATCGGCACCTTCAAGAGCGGCGCCTCCGCCTACCGTCCCGAGCGCGAGACCGAGATCCTGCGCCGCGTCGCCGAGCGCAATCCGGGTCCGCTGCCGGCCGAGCGCGCGGCGGCGGTATTCCGCGAGGTGATCTCCGCCTGCCGCGCCATGGAGGCGGCGCTGCGCGTCGCCTATCTGGGGCCGGAGGGCACCTTCAGCGAGATGGCGCTGCGCAAGCAGTTCGGCCACGCGGTCGAAGCCGAGCCGTGCGCGTCGATCGACGAGGTCTTCCGCGCCGCCGAATCCGGCGGCGCGCAGTTCGCCGTGGTGCCGGTGGAGAACTCCACCGATGGCGCTGTAGGACGGACGCTCGACCTGCTGCTGCGCACTCCGCTCAGGATCTGCGGCGAGGTCGCCCTGCGCGTGCACCAGAACCTGCTGCGGCGCGCCTCGGGCGCGGCCGCGGGGCTGGAGGGGGTGCGCCGCGTGTACTCGCATCCCCAGTCGCTCGCCCAGTGCCATGGCTGGCTCGGCGCGCACCTGCCGCTTGCCGAGCGCGTGCCGGCGGCGAGCAATGGCGAGGCGGCGCGCCTGGCGGCGGGCGCGGCCGACGCGTGCGCCATCGGCCCGGAGATTGCGGCCGAGCGCTACGGCCTCGGCGTGATCGCCGCGAACATCGAGGACGACGCGAACAATCGCACCCGGTTTCTGGTGCTCGGCGCGCAGGCGCCCGAACCGACCGGCAGGGACGCGACCTCGCTCGTCATGTCGGCGCCCAACCGGCCGGGTGCGGTGCACGCGCTGCTGACACCGCTGGCGAAGCACGGCGTCAGCATGTCGCGCATCGAATCGCGCCCGATGCGCGTCGGGCAATGGGAGTACTACTTCTTCGTCGATCTCGAGGGGCACCGCAGCGACCCGCCGGTTGCGGCGGCGCTCGCCGAGCTGGAACAGCTCGCGCCGCTGCTCAGGGTGCTGGGTTCCTACCCCGTGGCGGTGACCTGAATGACGGATTTCAGCGACCTTTCGCCCGCCTACGTGCGCTCGATCGCGCCGTACCAGCCGGGCAAGCCGATCGCCGAGCTGGCGCGCGAAATGGGCCTCGACGAGGCGAAGATCGTCAAGCTCGCCTCGAACGAGAATCCGCGTGGCATCGGTCCGCGTACGCGCGCAGCGCTCGAAGCAGCGCTGCGCGATCTGGCGCGCTATCCCGACGGCAACGGCTTCGAGCTGAAGCGGGCCCTTTCGCGGCGCTATGGCGTAGATGCATCGAGCATCGTCCTGGGCAACGGCTCGAACGACGTGCTCGAGCTGGTGTCGCTCGCGTTTCTCGCGCCGGGGCGCTCGGCGGTATTCTCGCAGCATGCGTTCGCGGTGTATCCGCTCGCCACGCAGGCGCGCGGCGCGCGCAGCATCGTCACGCCGGCGAAGGATTACGGCCACGACCTCGAGGCCATGGCCGCGGCGGTGGACGCCGACACGCAGGTGGTCTGGATCGCCAATCCGAACAACCCGACCGGCACCATCGTCTCGCCGGAGCGGCTGGAAGCGTTCGTGCGGCGCGTACCCGCGCGCGTGCTGGTGGTGATCGACGAAGCGTACAACGAATACCTGCACGCCGACCTGCGCGCCGACACCGTGAAGTGGTTGCGGCGCCACCCGAACCTGATCGTGACGCGCACGTTCAGCAAGGCCTACGGACTTGCCGGATTGCGCGTCGGCTACGCGCTCGCGCATCCACAGGTCGCCGACCTCATGAACCGCGTGCGCCAGCCCTTCAACGTCAGCAGTCTCGCGCTGGTCGCCGCGACGGCGGCGCTCGACGACATGGAGTTCGTCGCGCGCAGCTACGCCGAAAACCTGCAGGGCCTGCGCCAGCTCGAGCAGGGTGCAAAGCAGCTCGGACTGGAGTGGATTCCGTCCTACGGCAACTTCATCACCATCCGGGTCGGCCGTGCGGCCGAAGTCTACAAGCGCCTGCTCAAGCGAGGCGTGATCGTGCGGCCGGTGGGCGGCGGCTACCAGCTGCCGGAGCATCTGCGCGTCACGGTCGGCACCGAAGCCGAAAACGAGCGCTTCCTGGCCGCGCTTTCCGCCAGCCTCGGGGAATGATGCCGTTCGAGCGGGTCGCCGTGATCGGGGTCGGCCTGATCGGCGGATCGTTTGCGCTCGCGCTCAAGGCGGCAGGGCTCGCTCGGCGGGTGGTGGGCGCAGGTCGCAGTCAGGCCAACCTGGATCTCGCGCTGGAGCGCGGCGTGATCGACGCGGTGGCTTCGAGCGCGGCGCACGCGGCGCAGGACGCGGAACTGGTTCTCGTCGCGACGCCGGTGGCGCAGTATCCCCAGGTGTTCGGCGCAATCGGCCCGGTGCTCGGCGCGCAGGCAGTCGTCACCGATGCCGGCAGCACCAAGCAGGACGTGATCGCGGCCGCGCGCGCCGGTCTCGGCGCCAGGCTCGCGCAGTTCGTCCCGGCGCACCCGGTCGCCGGCGCGGAGCACAGCGGTGCCGCCGCTGCCACGGCGGATCTGTTCCGCGGCAAGCGCGTCGTGCTCACGCCGCAGGCTGAAACCTCGCCGCAGGCGCTCGCACGCGTCGAGCAGGCCTGGCAGGCTTGCGGTGCGAGGCTCTTCCGAATGGCGCCGGAAGAGCACGACGCGGTTTTCGCCGCGGTGAGCCATCTGCCGCACCTGCTTGCATACGCTCTGGTGCACGACATCGCCGAGCGCGGCAACGCGGCCCAGCTCTTCGGCTACGCAGCGAGCGGTTTTCGCGATTTCACGCGCATTGCCTCGAGCCAACCGGAAATGTGGCGCGACATCTGCGTCGCGAACCGGCAGGTGCTGCTCGCCGAACTCGACCGCTACGGCGCGCAGCTCGCCGCGCTGCGGCCGATGATCGAACGGGGCGACGGCGCCGCACTGGAGCGCGTGTTCGCCGCCGCGCGCGCGGCGCGCGAGCGCTGGCTCAAGGGCGACTACGAGCCGTGAAGCCGCTCGAACTCAAGGCGGCTTCCCGCGCCACGGGGACGGTGCGCTTGCCGGGCTCGAAGAGCATCTCCAACCGCGTATTGCTGCTCGCGGCGCTCGCCGATGGAGCGACCGTGGTGCGTAACCTGCTTCAAGCCGACGACACCCGTGTCATGGTGGAGTCGCTGTCGCGGCTGGGGGTGCGCTGCGTGGCGGAGGCGCCTGGCGTGCTGCAGGTGCCTGGCGTGCGCGGCGAGTTTCCGGTCAAGCAGGCGGCGCTGTTCCTCGGCAATGCCGGCACCGCGTTCCGGCCGCTGACCGCGGCGCTTGCATTCAGCGGCGGCGACTATCGGCTGTCCGGCACGCCACGCATGCACCAGCGCCCGATCGGCGACCTGGTGGATGCGCTGCGCATGATGGGGGCGAGCATCGAATATCTGGCGGGCGAAAGCTATCCGCCGCTCGCAATCCATCCCGCAGACGTTCGGCCGGGGCAATCGACGCGCGTGCGCGGCGACGTCTCATCGCAATATCTGAGCGCGCTGCTGATGGCGCTGCCACTCGCCGGTGGCGGCCGCATCGTGGTCGAGGGCGAGCTGATTTCCAAGCCCTATGTCGAGATCACCCTGAATCTGATGCAACGCTTCGGCATCGCGGTCGCGCGCGACGGCTGGCGCGAGTTCCGCGTGCCGCCGGGTCCGTACCGCAGCCCGGGCACGATCACGCTGGAAGGCGACGCCTCGTCGGCCTCCTACTTTCTCGCCGCTGGCGCGGTGGGCGGCGGACCGGTACGGGTGGAAGGCGTGGGCCGCGGCAGCATTCAGGGCGATGTCCGGTTTGCCGAGGTGCTCGAACGCATGGGGGCCATCGTCAATTCAGGCGAGGATTGGATCGAAGCGTCGGCAGCGGAAGGAAAACTGCGCGCCTTCGATCTTGACCTGAATCACATTCCGGACGCGGCGATGACGGCGGCGGTGCTGGCGCTGTTTGCCGACGGTCCTTGCGCGGTGCGCAACATCGCGAGCTGGCGCGTCAAGGAAACCGACCGCATCGCGGCGATGGCAACCGAGCTGCGCAAGCTCGGTGCGGAAGTCGAGACGGGGCCGGATTTCCTGAAAGTCACTCCGGCAACGCTGAAATCCGGCGTCGCGATCGACACCTACGACGATCACCGCATGGCGATGTGCTTCTCGCTCGTCTCGCTCGGCGGCGTCCCGCTCACGATCAACGACCCGGATTGCGTCGCGAAGACTTTTCCGGATTACTTCGCGGTGTTCGCGTCGATCGCTCGCTGATCGTTCATCGCGTCAGGAGCGCAGCGAAGCGGCGTGGCGGCACGATCGGCGTTTCCGCGATGCGCTTGAGGCGCAGAATCGCCTTGTCACCGGTGACGAGATAGTCCGCGCCTGCCGTGACTGCCATCGCAAGCAGGTAGTCGTCCCCCGGATCCGGCGAGTCGCCGACGCGCCGGAGACGCTCGAGCAGCACGTCGGCGTTGCGCAACTGATTGACGACGCGGCCGACCGCACGCCGCGGCAGCACTGTGCGGAGCTTCGCATAGCCGGCGGCGCGCTTGAATTCCTCGATCTGCTCGCTGCTCGTCGCCAGGCGGAAGCGCCCCTGTTGCCAGCGGTCCAAGATTTCCGCCGGTGGGCCGCCGTCGGAGTGCAGGGCACTCAGAAGAACGTTCGTGTCGAGGACGACCAGCACCGCTCAGCGGTGCCTGCGCGCGTACGCCACGGCTTCCGCCACGAGCTTCTCAAAACGGGCCTTCGGCAGCGAGCGCGTCTTCGCCCTGATCTGCGCCAGTGCCTCGGCCAGGTCTGCACGGGCAGCGCTACGCGCCGTGCCGGCACGTTTGCGCGCCATGCCAAGCTTCGCCTTCACCGCCTCCTGCACGAAGTGAGACAGGTCGCCCTTGCGAGCGCCCGCCTGCCCGAGGTAAGTGCGCAACGCGTCATCGGTTTCCCTGGACACCTTCAGCGACCAGCGTACCGTATCCTCCATCATCTTCTCCAAATGGGCACATAAACACACATGTGTCCAGTATGCCACAACGCGATGAGTGACTCGCCGCCGCGCTCAATCGATCACCCGGTCGGCGCGCAGGAGTACCGACCGCGGAATCGTGACGCCGAGCGCCTTGGCCGTTCTCCGCTTGATCACCAGCTCGAACTTGGTCGGCTGCTGTATGGGCAGATCGGCCGCCTTGGCGCCCTTCAGGATCTTGTCGATCGAAGCCGCGACGAGTCGCCACTGTTCATCGAGCACGAACCCATAGGTAATCAGGCCGCCCGCCTCGACAAAAGCCGGGATGGGGTACATCACCGGGATCCGGTGCTTATCAGTGTGGCAAGCTGAAGAATAGTGCGGCGTTTCATGCGGGGGATCTCCTCGGCTGGCAGCAATACTCCGCTGGTCGGTGCCCGGTGCTAGACTTTGCGCCGAGCAAGTCATCATGAGCTACCAGGACCGGATTTCCATCGACCCCGCGATCCGCAGCGGCAAGCCCTGCATCAAGGGTACGCGGATCACGGTGTACGACATTCTTGAATACCTCGCCGGCGGAATGACGGAAACGCAGCTTCTGCGCGACTTTCCGTCGCTCTCGCGCGATGACGTCAAAGCGGCCTTGGAGTTCGCGGCCGCTCGTGAGCGCAAGCTCGCCGGGTCCGCGGCTGGGTGAAACTCCTGATCGATGAAAATCTGGGCGCTCGGCTCGTGGAGCTGCTCGCTGAAGAATTCCCTGGAAGCGTGCATCTCGAGCAGGCTCTCGGGCGCGGCTGTGCGGACGCGGATGTCTGGCAGCACGCGATTGCGAACGGTTTCGCCATCGTGTCGAAGGACAACGATTTCCGGCAGCGGGCTTTCATGTCCGGTCCGCCGCCGAAGGTGATCTGGCTCGAGGCAGGAAACGCCGGCACTGAAAAGATCGCCGAACTGCTGCGGTCCCATCGGCGCCAGGTCGCGCGCTTCGGCGGCGGTGGTGATGAGACTCTGCTGATCCTGCGAGGCTGATCCCGGCGCGATGGAGAGCACGCAAGCCACGCAGGCCCCGGTCATCGCCATCGACGGCCCCTCCGCCTCGGGCAAGGGCACAGTCGCCAAGCGCGTCGCCGCAGCATTGGGCTTTCACTATCTTGAGAGCGGTGCGCTCTATCGCCTCGTCGCGCTCGCCAGCCTGCGCAACGGTGTTTCCGCGGACGATGAGCCCGGTCTCGCGCGCTTGGCATCGTCGCTCGACGTCGGATTTAAGGACGGCGCGATCTTCCTCGCGGGCGAAGACGTCACGGTCGCTCTGCTGGACGAATCCTCCGGCAGCCGTGCCTCGGAGGTCGCGCGCC
>MERE01000192.1 GCA_001771975.1 Betaproteobacteria bacterium RIFCSPLOWO2_02_FULL_68_150
AATTGTCCGCGCTTCCCGAGAGCTGGCGCGAGTACTTTCGCGAGCGCCTTTTGAAGCCCGACGCGTGATTCGTTCCGCTCAAAGCGAAGAGCGCGAGGGCGAACCGTCGGACATGACGCTCCCGCTCTACCTGTTCGTGGCGTTCGCGATCTTCGCGCTCGTCATGGCCCTCCTCGCCTTGGCGGGCGCAAGCAACGCGCGCGAGATCGCCCAACTGCTCGGCGTCGTGCCGCACCGCCCGGTGACCATGGCCGTGATGCTGCTCTCGCTCCTGCCCAGCGCGGCGCTGGCAGGCTGCGCCGCCTACGCGATCCTCTGGCCCGCGGGTCGCTACCGGAACCGCTGCCTCGCGGGCACCGCCATCGCATTGGCGCTTGCCGCCCTCCTTTACTGGAGCCCGCAGGCGGTTCGCATGCTGCAGGTATTATCCGGTTCATGAGCGGCTTGCCCATGCTCCACCACCTCTCCTTCGCCGTAGCCGATCTCGCCCGCGCGGCCGCCTTCTACGACGCCGTCCTGGCAACGCTCGGCTACGTCCGCGTCTGGACCGCGCCCGACGCGATCGGCTATGGACTGCCGGGCGGCGGCGATGAGTTCGCGATCAAGTCGCGCAGCGAAGCCGTGACTGCACCGGGACCGGGTTTCCACCTCGCCTTCGCCGCGCCGTCGCGCGAGGCGGTCGAGCGCTTTCACGCGGCCGCCCTGCAGCACGGCGGCCGCAGCAACGGCGCACCGGGCCTGCGGCCGCAATACGGGCCGGACTACTACGCCGCCTTCGTCACCGACCCCGACGGCTATCGCATCGAAGCCGTGATTCATGCAGAATCCGCACTCCCTGCCGTACCCGCGGCATGAACCCTTGACGACATGACCAAACCCTTGCGGGCCACCGACGTCCCAGCGCGCGCCGGCTCGTCCTATCCGGAACCCTTCCGCAGCCGCATGGGCGAGGCCGACTGGCGGGCGCTCGGCGATGCTTTCGGACTGACGCAATGCGGCGTCAATCTCGAGACGCTCCAGCCCGGGGCGCAATCGGCGCTACGCCACTGGCACACGCTGTGCGACGAATTCGTCTACGTGCTGGAGGGCGAACTGATGCTGCGCACGAACGAAGGCGAAACCAGCATGGTCAGCGGCGCTTGCGTCGGCTTCAAGGCCGGTGAGCCGAACGGCCACCACCTCGTCAACCGCTCGGCGCGGCCGGCACGCTTCCTCGTGATCGGAACCCGGGTGCCGGGCGACACGGGGTTCTATCCCGACGACGATCTCCTGTGGTGCCGGAACGAGAACGGCCGCTACCCCGCCCACAAGGACGGCAGGCCCTACTGGCTGCCGGGCGGCGAGCCGCCCGCCGGCGGTTAGGCGTTGACCGCAGTCACGCAGTGCATTGCAATAGAGGCGCCCTCACGCCGAACCTGTCCCTGGGCCGGCTTCGATCGAGGGGAGGATCCGGTCCATATCAATAACGAGGAGTACGAAAATGACACCAAGAACTCTGCTTTCCGCCGCAGTCTGCGGGCTTGTCGTGCTCGGCTGCGCCTACCCATGGCCGCGGGTCGCTGCGGACCGGGAGTGCGTCTCCGACCAATGCGAGGTGAAGGTCACCGTGCTTCCAGGAACCACCGGCCCGTGCATTCCGGACGTCGACGTAGGCAGGGTCATCGTCGATCCGGGGAAGTCGAATCCGAATGCCGGCAAGGTCATCTTCTGGGAGTTTGCGTCGGGCACCACGAATGCCCAGTTCCCCGCGGACGGAATCGTGTTCGCTGCCGATTCGGGCTTTCAGTGCGTGCGGCAGGGTCAAGGCGAACGCTTCATGTGCAACAACGCGCGCAGCAGCGGCCCATGGAAGTACAGCGTCAATGTCGTAAGCAACGGGGCGCGCTGCGAAGAGCTCGATCCCTACGTCGTCAACCCGTGATCGGACCGTCCGATTCCATCCAGAGGCGCGCTTCGGCCAACGCAGCGGCGTGACCGAGCGCGCGGCCGGCCGCCTCGGCAGGGCCGTACTCCGCCGCACCGAGCGCCTGCCGCGCGCGCTCGATCCAGGGCGCGAGGAACGCCTCGTCGGAAGGATCGCGCTGCAGTCCGCTTTGCGCCGCCTGCGCTTCGGCTGCGCCGAATAAGCGCGCCGCGCGCGCCCACTGCGCGCGCGATGCAGCCAGACCGGCGCACACCTCGAGCGCGCTCTGCGCTGCGCGCGTGGAGCCGATCTCTTCGGCGATCGCCAGCGCTTCGAGCAGCGAGCGCCGGGCGCGATCCGGCGCGTCCCGGGTCGTAGCGACGATGGCAAGGTTGAGCAATCCGATCGCGATGTTCTCCCGGTCGCCCGAACTCCTCGCCAGCGCCACCACCTCCTCGTAGAGCGGCTCGGCCGCATCGAGATCTCCGTCGGCGCGATGCAGCTGTGCCACGGCGGTCAAAGCGCCCACGAGCTGGATCCTGTTTTGCAGCTTTCGCGCCAGCGCCAGTGCCTGCTGCGCACTGGCGTGCGCCGCAGCCCTGTCGCCCTGCCCCTGCAACGCCAGCGCGAGCGGCTGCAGCGCCGCGAGCTCACTGCGCTCGTCTCCAATTTCCCGTGAAATCGCGAGACTCTCCCGCAGGAGTCCCGCGGCTACGCCGTAGCGGCCGGTGAAGGCGCAGATCTGGCCCGCGTTGAACAGTCCCCTGCACCGGGCCGCGTCCCGCGCCTCGGCTCCCGGGCGCGCGAGCGCCTCGAGCATGAGCCGCAGGCCCAGCTCGAGCGGGCCGCGCACGAACCAATACAGCTTGACCGCGTCCAGCAGACGGTAGCCCGCCTCTGCACCGCCCGGCGCACGATCGCACCAGCGATGCGCAGCGATGACGTTCTCGCGTTCCTGATCGAGCCGCGCCAGCCACGCCCCCTGCTCCGGTCCGCTCAGCGCCGGCCGCGCCTTTTCCGCAAGCACAAGGTAATAGGCGAGGTGGCGTGCGCGAGTCGCCTTTTTCTCGTGCGCTTCCTCGAGCCGCTCGCGCGCGTACTGCCGCACGGTCTCCAGCATCCGGTAGCGCTCGCCGCTCGCCTCGGGCACGACCAGCGACTTGTCGACCAGATGCGCCAGCAGATCGAGCACTTCCTCGGCGCGCAGCGAGTCGTCCGCGCCGACCGCTTCCGCCGCCTCGAGCGCCCAGCCGCCGGCGAAGATCGACAGCCGCCGCAGGAGGGCGCGCTCGGGCCCGGTAAGCAGATCGTAGCTCCAGTCGATCAGCGCGCGCAGCGACTGCTGGCGCGGCAGCGCGGTGCGCTCGCCGCTCGCCAGCAGCCGGAACCGGTCGCCGATGCGCGCGGCGATGTTTTCCACCGACAGCGCCCGCACGCGCGCCGCTGCGAGTTCGAGGGCGAGCGGGATGCCGTCCAGGTGACGGCAGATGGCAGCAATCGCCCGGGCGTTCTGCGACGTGACCCCGAACCCGGGTTGTGCCGCGCGGGCGCGTTCGAGGAACAGGCGAACCGATTCGCATCGCACCAGGGTCTCGGGCCGCGCTGAAGCCTCGGGAACTTCAAGCACCGGCACCGAAAGCACCGTCTCTCCGGCGGCATGCAGCGGCTCGCGGCTCGAGGCGAGCATCTTCAGCTGGGCGCCCGAGCGCAGCAGCGTCGCCGCGAGTTCGGCGCAGGACTGGAGCAGATGCTCGCAATTGTCGAGCACGATCAGCAGGCGGCGCTCGCGCACCTGGCGCACGAGCGCCTCGATCACCGGCCGCCCGCTTTCCTCGCGCACGCCGAGAACCGAGGCCAGCGCCTGCGCGACCAGGCTCGGATCGGCGATCGGCGCCAGCTCGACGAACCACACGCCGTCGCCATAGTCGTCAAGGACTTCGGCAGCCAGCTGCAGCGCGAGGCGCGTCTTGCCGAGGCCGCCCGCGCCGAGCAGCGTCAGCAGCCGCGTCCGGCCGAGCAGCGCCTTCGCCTCGGCCAGCTCGCGCTCGCGGCCGATGAACGACGTCACCTGTTGGGGCAGATTGTTGGGCGTCGCCTCCAGCGAGCGCAGCGCCGGAAATTCCGCGCGCAGGAGCGGATGCACGAGCTGGTAGATGCGCTCCGGAGCGGACAGGTCACGCAGCCGCACCGATCCCAGGTCGCGCAGCGAGGCGCCCTCAGGAAGCCGGTTGCCGACGCACTCGGCTACGGCCTGCGACAGCAGCACCTGCCCGCCGTGCGCCGCGCTCATGACGCGCGCGGCGCGGTTCACCGCGGGGCCGAAGAAGTCGTTGTCGCGCCGCTCACCGGACCCGCTGTGCAGCCCGCAGCGCACCTTGAGCGCCATGCCGTCGTCGCCCGCTGTTTGCGCCAGGCCGAGCTGCAGCCGCAGGCTCGCGCCGAGCGCATCGAGCGGGTTCGAAAATGCGGCGTGCACCCCGTCGCCGGTCGTCTTGACCAGCACGCCCCGATGCGATTCGACCGCCGCGCGCGCGATCGCGTCGTGCCGCGCCAGCGCCGCGCGCATGCGCTCGGGTTCCTGCTCCCACAGCCGCGTGCTGCCCTCGACGTCGGTGAAAAGAAAGGTCGTGACCGCAGCGGGATCGACCACGGCACCGCCTCGTGGCCGCGCTACGCGCGCCGGCGCATGATCGGGCGCGAGCGATCGGCGCAGTCCTTGAAGCCTGCGGCCTCGAAGGCCGGCGCAAACCCGGTCCACGCGAAGGCGGTGGCAGACCTGTGGTACGGCTTCGGCACTACCGGATAGCCTTCCACGAGATGGCCGCCGCAGCGGCGCACGTGTTTCAGCGCGGCGCGCAGCAACTGCACCGTCACGCCCCTGCGCCGAAAACCCCGCGCCACATAGAAGCAGGTCACCGACCAGACCGGTTGGTCGTCGACCGGCGCGAGCACGCGCGAACGCGCGAGCCTCGCATAGGCCGTGCGCGGCTCGAGCGCGCACCAGCCTACCGGCTTGCCATCGGCGTAGGCGAGTATTCCCGGGACGCGCCCCGCTTTGACGATTCTGCGGAATGCGCGCCGGTTGCCCTCGCCCTGCTGACGCGCGAACTCGGCGCGCGGCAGCTTCCAGAACATGCACCAGCAGCCGGCGCAGGCGCCGCGCGGCCCAAAGAGGGCCGCTGCATCGTCCCAGAGATCGGGCGTGAGCGGACGAAACTCGAGCTTCAAGACGCGCGCCTCACTTCTCCGCCAGCATCTTCAGCCGGGTCAGCCCCTGCTCGAAGTCCGGGCCGACCATGCGGTCCATCAGCAGCGCGAAGTAGTGCAGGTAGGGATTGGCACCCATGTCGCCCTCGTTGCTCCAGGAGACGCGCGTTCCGGTGACACCCGCGGTGAGCGTCAGCACTCCGGTGGAACTCATGCCGAAATCGGGAAACGACAGCCGGTACTCGATCAGCCTGCCCGGCTCGGCGCGCGTGAACTCCATCGCGCCGTTGCCCTCGCTCTGGCTCTGCCAGGACCACTTCGCGCCCTGCCCGGCCGGTGCGCCGGCGTAGCTCATCTTCATGTTCGGGTCGCGCTGGTTCCACACCGTCCATCGGGCCCATTCGCGAGGGTCCTGGATCAGCGCGTAGACCTTCTCGGCCGGCGCGCGGATCTCGGTCGAGCGCTCTACGCGAAACTGCGACGGCAGGAGAAACCCGACCAGCGTCAGCAGCACCGCCAGACCCGCGATCACGATCAGCAGCCCCTTCAGGATCTTCATGAGGTCTTCCTCCTCGGTGAATTCACGGACCGCTGCGCTGCAGCGGCGCCCTCAGCGCCTCCTCGAGCGTATTCAGGCTGTGCGCATAATGCGCGCGCGTCTCGCGGCTGAGCGCCGGCTTCGATTTCGCGCCGCGTAAAACGGCGGCGAGGCGCGTCGCCTTGTCGCGCAGCAGGGCCACCGCATCCGCCGGAGTCGCCGCGCCCGGCCGGATCAGGGTCCCGGCGATCCTCTTCAGATGCTCGCGCTGCAGATTGCGCCGCAGCAGGTCGGTCTCGCGTCCGGCCAGCGCCTCGCTCCAGATCGCCGCCTGCAAGCGATCGTGCAGCTCGGCCAGGCGCAGCACGCGCCTGCCGTCGACGACGCGGTCGGGCGATTCGAGCAGGCGTGCCGCCACGGCGTCCGACAGCAGATGCTCGAGGATCGCCTTTTGCACGCCAAGCACCGAGTCCGCGATCGACACGAAGGGATTGGCCGGGCGGTCGAACTGATCGATGCCGATCCGGCTGAGCAACTGCGGCGCGAAACGGAAGCTGTCGCTCCTGAGGAAATCGCGCGCAAGCAGCGCCAGCGCCTCGCGCTGGCGTGCCGCGGGAACCGGCTCGTACAGGGGCCGCCCGCTGCCGGCAAGGTCGCGGCGGTGCGTCACGCCGCCGACGTACTTCGCCACCAGGGGCGCAACCCGCGCCACCTGGAGGAAGCCGCTCGCCAGACTGCGGGCGAGACGTTCGTAGCTCTCACCCGGGGCAAGCTGCAGCGACTGCAGCCGGTTCCATAGTTCCCGCGAGAGCTTCAGGCGCCGCTGGTAATAGCCGAGCGGGTCGGCCCCGAGGTCGAAACGGTTCGCCTCCGGATCGATGCCCACCCGCATTCCGTAGCCCGCGTCCTCGTCCGTGGCGTAGGCGAGCTCCGGTTCAATGGACCGGCCGGCGATTCGCGCCAGCGCGTCCTTCTCGGTCGCGGGGTCGAGCGGCCGGTAGGCGTACTCGATTGCCCAATAGTCGTAGGCGCCGATCGTGCTCATCATGTATTCGCCCTGCGGTTCGCCTTGCAGCGCGATATTGAACGGGACGTAATCCATCACCGAAGCCGCCGTCCCGTGCCGGCGCGTGAATCCCGCATCGGCCAGCCGTTCCAGCGCGTAGGCGGCCGAGGCGCGGAAATTGTGGCGCAGGCCGAGGACGTGACCGACCTCGTGCATGATCGTCTCCTTGACATAGGCCTGCGCGAGCGCCTCCGCCTCGGGACTGTCCATCGCCACACCGCGTGCCTCGAGCAGGTCGCTCGCGAAATGCAGTTCCTGCGCTGCCTCCGCTGCATAGCTGCACTCCGGCATGCCGTCATGGCCATGCAGCGCCACGCCACCGAGGTCCTCGGCCACCAGCCGCCGTGCGCCCCGCCCGAATACATCGGACATGCCGATGTCGGCGGCCAGGATTTCGCCGCTGCGCGGATCGGCGCGCACCGGACCGATCGCGAAGCCCACGTCGGCACCGGCAAACCAGCGCACCGAGCCGCGGCGCGCCTCGCCGGCATCGATGTCGTCCTCGCCGAGCTGCTGCCGCACGGCGATCGCTTCCTTGAAGCCGATCCGCTCGAAGGCGCGGTTCCACTCGAGCACGCCCTCGGCCACGGACCTGCGGTACTTCTCGGGAATGTTCCAGTCGAGCCAGAAAAGTATCGGCTCCTTCGGCTCTGACAGCGCCGCCTGCGGATCCTTCTTTTCGAGGCGCCAGCGGCGCGCGTAGTGCACACGCGGCTTCAGGGCGGTGTCGTCGGTGTAATCGGTGCGCGCTGCCGTGAAATGGCCGACGCGCGGATCGGCCAGTCGCGGCGCCATCGCCTGCGCGGGCAACCGCGCAAAGCTGTAGCGGAAGGTCGCGAACAGGCTGCGCGGATCGGGCGTCGCCTTCGGCGGCGGCGGCATCGGCTCGGCCGGCGGCTTGAGCGGCGGCGCGGGGATCTTGGGCACCGCATAATGCGCCCGCACCTCCAGCACGGCCTGCTGCGCGGTGTTGCTGACGCGGCTGACCGAGCTGTTGCGCGCGTCGAGCGCGAACGGCAGGCGAAACGCGGTCTCGAGCCGCGTCAGGTAAGCGGGGATGTCCGCGATCAGCAGCGCATTGGCTTCGATCAGCACCGCGCCGCTCTGCGGATGGGGCAGCGACACGACCGGCGCCGAGGCGATCAGGCTGTCGGAAAAGGACTGCGCCACGAAGCGCGCCTGCGGCGATCCTTGCGCGGCGAAGAATTCCTCGTTGCGTGCGACCAGCTGCACCCGCCCGCCAATGCGGCGGAAGAATCCGATGTGCGAGCGGCCCATCTGGTTGCCGTACAGCCCGCGCTCGCCGATGCTGCGGGCGATGTCGTAGGCGA